>DASZWW010000504.1:0-7613 GCA_035546175.1 Polyangia bacterium | reverse complement strand
CGTCGTCGCCTCGAAGGCGCCGCCGGCGCCGCGACCGGCGCCCGTCGTCCCGGCGGTTCAGCCGGAGCCGGAGCGCGCGGTTGTCGCGAAGCCGCGCGCGCCGGAGCCGCGGCGCCACGCCCCCGCGCCACGTGCCCCCGGGGCCGAGCCCACGCGCTCGTTCCTGCTGGGCCCGACCCCCCAGAACGTCGACATCTACATGGACGGAAAGAGGCAGTTCGCCTACGACACGGACCACAAGACGCTGACGGTGCCGTGGACCGAGGACCACGTCGTCGAGTTCCGCAGCCCGGCCGGGTGCTGCTTCGTCGAGCGCGTCGAGGTCGGGCCCGACCGGCCGCTGCCGCCCGACGACATCATCGCCCGCCGGCTCAAGTGGCGGCCCGCCGGGCTGCGCATCTCGACGGACCCCCTCGCGCGCGGCGCGCGCATCATGGTGCGCGATCCGCGGCGCCCCGGCACGGGCACGCTCGCGCACCTCGGCGAGGAGGTCGACGTCCCCTTCTTCGCCGACGACGAGGGGAGCAAGGAGGTCGAGATCGCCATCGACCTCGGCGACCTCTTCACGTCCGAGCGGCTCACCGTGCGCGCCGGCCAGCACCTCGCGCACGTCGTCAAGCTGAAGGCGAGCAACTAGGCGCGATGGCCCTCGCGCCCACGGCCGCCCTGCTCAGCGCCGCCCTGCTCGCGGCCGGTCCGGGGACGCCGCGCGCGCGCGGACGCGGCGCCGCCGTCGAGGCCGCGCCCGCCACGCCGGCCGAGGAGTTCGAGCGCGGGAAGAACGCCTTCGCGCGCGGCGAGTACGGGCGCGCCGTCCAGCTCCTGCGCCCGCTCGTCTACCCCGACGTGCGCCTCGAGACCGAGGGCGAGGTCGTGCAGGCGCACCGCATGCTCGGCGTGGCGAGCCTCTTCGAGAACGATCCGGAGAGCGCGCGCCGGGAGTTCCGCAAGCTGCTCGAGCTCCGCCCCGACTACCGCTTCGATCCGCTGCTCGACCCCAAGCTCGTGGTCGACTTCTTCAACGTCGTCGTCAAGGAGGAGGAGGCCGAGCTCGCCTCCATCGAGGCCAAGCGGCGCCGGCGAGAGGAGGAGCTGCTCGCCCGCCAGCGACGCGAGGCCGAACGCCTGCGCGCCCAGCAAGCCATCGTGCTGCGCTACGATCACCACCCCTACGCCGTGAACTTCATCCCGTTCGGCGCCGGGCAGTTCCAGAACGGCCAGCGCCGGAAGGGCTGGGCCTTCCTCGGCGCCGAATCGATCCTGGCGGGCGCCTCGGCCGCGGCCTTCGTGACGAACTTCGCGCTCTTCGGCGTCGCGCCCCACCGCCGCTGCACGGTGCCGCAGGCCACCGACGCCAACGGGCTGCCCCAGATGTGCCCGTCGACGGACGTCGACCGGTCCGACGAGAAGCTGTCGACGAACCTCCTGCGCGCGCAGGTGGTCACGGGCGGGCTCTTCTGGGCGGTGGCCATCTGGGGCGTGGTCGACGCGCTCCGCCACTACGAGAGCGACGTCCTCATCACTCCGGCGCCGAACGGCCTGGCGGCGGGGCTGCGCTTTTAGTCACTCGAAAGGACGAAAAGAACCCATGGCGACGCTCAGGATGCAGGTCCCCGGCAAGGGCGTGAAGGTCTATCACATCTACAAGAAGATCACGTCGCTCGGCCGCGGCGAGGAGGCGGACATCACGCTGCCCGATCCGCTGCTCGCCGAGAGCCACGCCCACATCCACTTCGACGGCCGCGACTTCAACATCGCCACGACCGATCGCGACGCCGAGCTCTACGTCAACGGGCGCAAGCGCAACAAGCACCGCCTGTCGCACGAGGACCGCGTGCGCCTGGGCATGGCCGAGCTCGAGTTCTCGCTCTACGACGAGCCGGTCACCGACGACACCGCCGCCCAGACCATGGCGGAGCTGAACTCGTACAAGAAGATCTTCGAATTTTCTCAGAAGCTCATGGGCAGCTACGAGCTGCCCACGCTGCTCGACCAGCTCCTCGACGTCACGATCCAGGTGTCGAACGCCGACAAGGGCTTCCTCGTGCTCATGGAGTCGGGCGAGCCCGTCGTCAAGGTGGCGCGCAACCTGCGGCGCGAGACCATCACCGACGCCGTGAGCCAGCTCTCGGACTCGATCCTGGCCCGCGTCGTCAAGACGCGGAAGCCGGTCATCATCTCGGACGCGCTCAGCGACGACGAGTTCAAGAACTCGCTCTCGGTCGTGAACCTCAAGCTCACCTCGGTCATGTGCGTGCCGCTGCTCGAGCGCGGAAACATGCTGGGCGTCATCTACGTCGGCAACGACAACGTCGCCCAGCTCTTCGAGGAGGCGCACATGGAGGTGCTCACGATCTTCGCCGCGCAGGCCTCGCTGCTCATCCGCAACGCGCTCCTCGTCAACGAGCTCCAGCTCGACAAGCGCTCGCTCGAGCAGCAGATCGAGCGCATCCGCTTCGGCGAGATCCTGGGGTCGTCGGCGCGCATGCAGGAGGTCTTCCGCAAGGTCCAGAAGGTCGCCACCACCGACATCTCCGTGCTCGTCACGGGCGAGACGGGCACGGGCAAGGAGCTCATCGCGCGCGAGCTGCACAACCGCTCGCAGCGCGCCAAGGGGCCGTTCGTCACCATCAACTGCGGCGCCATCCCCGAGAACCTCCTCGAGTCGGAGCTCTTCGGCCACGTGCGCGGCGCCTTCACGGGCGCCGTCACGACGAAGACGGGCCGCTTCCAGGCCGCCGACCACGGCACGCTCTTCCTCGACGAGATCGGCGAGATGCCGCTGTCGCTGCAGGTGAAGATCCTGCGCGCGCTGCAGGAGCGCGTCGTCGTCAAGGTGGGCGACACGCACACCGAGCCCGTGGACATCCGCATCATCGCGGCGACGAACCGCGACCTCGAGGCCGAGATCAAGGGCGGCCGCTTCCGCGAGGATCTCTACTACCGCCTCAACGTCGTGCACCTGCACCTGCCGCCGCTGCGCGACCGCGGCGACGACATCGTCGTGCTCGCGCGCTACATGGTCTCGCGCTACGCGCCCGAGTACGGCGGCAAGGTCAAGGGCCTCACGCCGAACGCCATCGCCGCCATCAAGCGCCACCGCTGGCCCGGCAACATCCGCGAGCTCGAGAACCGCGTGAAGAAGGCCGTCGTGCTCTCCGACAAGGCGCTGCTCGGCCCCGAGGACCTCGACCTGTCCCCCGACGACCTGCCGACGATCCTCCCCCTCGCCGAGGCCAAGGAGCGCTTCCAGCGCGAGTACATCAACGAGATCCTCGCCCTCAACGACGGCAACCGCACGAAGACGGCGCGCGACCTCGGCGTGGATCCGCGCACCGTCTTCCGTCACCTCGAGAAGGAGGACGGCGGGGACCTCGGCGACGCCAAGGACGAGCTGCCCGAGGCCTGAGGGATGCCTCGCCGACGGCCCTCACTCCGCAAACGACGCGGGGGACGCTGACACCGATGTCCGACCCGCTGGGAGGCGCGCGCCTCGAATGACCGTGGGGGCGCGGGGGAGACGCGTGGCACGGATGCTGCTTCGATCGGCGGGGATCGGCCTCGTTTCCGTCATGTCAGCTTGTGTCCTACCGCTCGCGCCCGAGTTCCAAGACCCGCCCTCGTCCGCGAACATCGCGCCCTCGTTCACCGACGTCGTGCCGCCCATCGGGATGATCGTCGACGGGACCCAGGACCACGTGCCGACCTTCACCGTGTCGGTGACGGACATGAACGTCGGCGACGACCTCCACGTCCGCTTCCTCGCCGACTTCCCGCCCTTCACCGCCAACACCCGCACCCTGATGCGCGACACGCCGATCGCCCACCGGAGCGACGGCAGGCCGATCCTGCAGGACGTGAGCGAGACGCCGGACTGCACCCTGGACAGCCTCGCGAAGATCCCCCAGCACCAGATCATGGCCATCGTGGCCGACCGCCCGTTCGACGACACGGCGCCGCCCGCGGGGATGACCCCGGACCTCACGAAGCTCCTCGACCCGGAGGGGATGGGCAAGAAGACCATCGCCACGTGGACGCTCAACCTGGAGTGCCCGTGACGGCGCGCCCCGTCCGCTCGCCGCGCGCCGCGGGCGCTCCCGCCGCGGTCGCCGCCGCCGTCGCCGTCCTCTCGACGCTCGGGGCGCTCGCCTGCTCGAAGGGGCCGGAGAGCACGGGCCGCTGTCAGACCGACGACGCGTGCGGCGACGGCCGCGCCTGCGCCTCGGGCACGTGCCTGCCGCGCGCGGCCCCGCCCGCGAGCTGGGGCGTCGCGCTGACGCCGCGCTCGGACTCGACGGCCGGGTACACGGAGCTCCCTGGCCTCCCGATGGCGGCGGCGAGCCTCGACCTCGTGGCGACCCCGAAGGTCACGATCACGGGCGCGCTCGGCTACGACGCCAACGCGACGCCGGTGACGACGGCGCACGTCGTGCTCACCGTCCCGTCGACGATCGCCGGCCTGTCGGACCTCCAGTACGAGACCGATCTGGCCACCGCCTCGAAGACCCCGACGCCGACCTTCACGCTGCCGGTGCCGTCGGGGCTCGTGGGACGCGCGGGCAAGCTGCGCGTGCTGCCCGGCGCGCCCGACAACGCGACCCACGCGCCGGCGACGTTCGCCGTCATGGTCGCGCCCATGCTCGCCCTGCCGATCCCGACGAAGGCCCTCACCGTGAGCGGGCGGCTGCTCTCGGCGCTGGGCGACCCCCTCGTCGGCCTCGTCGCGCGGGCCTTCGAGGACGGCGACCTCGTGAGCAACGTCGCCTCGACGACCGCCGACGGCTTCTCCTTGCTCGTGCCCGCGGACACGAGCGCGCCGTCGCTCGCCGTCGAGCTCGCGGCGGCGGCGAGCGACGCCCCGCAGCCGCACTTCTGGGCCAAGCCCTTCGCGCTCACGGCGAGCTACGACCTCGGGGACGTCCAGCTGCCGGCCTACGGCCAGCCCAACACCTTCTCCTTCCTCTTCCAGGGCCGGTCGCCGGGCGATCCGGCCGTGACGGGCGCGCTCGTGCGCGCCCACACCGTGCTGGCCGACGACGCGCGCGGCACGACGGACTACCTGCGCGACGGCCAGACCGACATGACGGGGCAGGCGAGCCTGAGCCTGCTGCCGGGGTCGACGGACGCGCTGCGCCTCTACGACGTCGCCGTCGTGCCGCCCGCGGGCTCGGTCTACGCCACCCGATGCCTCGAGATGTTCGGGCTCGCGGCCGGCGGCCTGCAGCCGGCGGTCACGCTCGACCGCCGGCCGGTGTTCACGGGCTCGGTCGTGGGCGCCGACGGCACGCCCGTCGCGGACGCGACGATCCAGGCCACGCGAACGGCGCCCGAGCAGGCGACCGCCTGCGACGAGTACGCGAGCCCGCCGGTCGTCACGGGGACGACGATGGACGACGGCTCGTTCCAGCTCCTCCTCGACGCGGGCACCTACACGCTCGACTTCGACCCGCCCGCGGGCGCGCCCTACCCCCGCCTCACCGAGACCGGCGTGGCCGTCTCGACGTCGAGCGGCCCGCACGCCGTCCAGCTGCCGCCCGGCGCCGTCCTCGAGGGCACGCTGCGAGACGGCGCGGGCGCGCCTCTTCCCCAGGCGGGCCTGCGCTTCTACCAGCCGCGCCCCGCGTGCCCCGAGCCCACGGCGTGCGCCGGCACGGCCGCGGTCCTCGAGGCGCAGGCGCGAGCCGACGGGAACGGACACTACCGCGTCGTGATCCCCACGCCGTGACGGCGCTGGCGTCCGCGCGGAAACCTTGGCACGATGCGCGCGTGGCGGGGCGTTACGAGGTCATCCGGACGGAGGATCCGCTCGAGACCTACCTCCTCGTCGACCACCAGGCGAAGGCGCGCGTGGTGCTCGCGCCCGCGCGCGGCGGCATGGTGACGCGCTTCGTGGTCGGCGACACGAGCGTCCTCTACCTGGACGCGGACACGCTGCGCGACCCGATGAAGAACGTGCGCGGCGGCATCCCCGTGCTGTTCCCCATCGCGGGGCGCCTCGCCGACGACAAGTACCAGTGGGAGGGCGCGACCTACACGATGAAGCAGCACGGCTTCGCGCGGAACATGGCGTGGGCCATCGTCGACCAGGCGCCCACCGCCGACGGCGCGCGGCTCGGCCTCGCGCTCACGGCCACGCCGATGACGCGCGCGCAGTACCCCTTCGACTTCCGCCTGGCGCTCACCTACGTGCTCGCCGACGGGCGGCTCACGGTGCAGACGCGCGTCTCCAACCTGGGGGACCGCCCGATGCCCATCGCGCCCGGGCTGCACCCGTACTTCCAGCTCGCCGATCGCAACAAGCGGGCGGCGCGCGTCGTCACCGAGGCGACGGCCGCCTGGGACAACCGGGCGGGCGCGCTCGTCGCGCTGCGCGAGCCCATCGATCTGTCGGCCGACGTCGTCGATCTCCACGTGCTCGATCACTGGCCGCGCACGGTGCGGCTCACGCGGCCCGAGGACCGGGACGTCGAGCTTTCGCTCGGGGTGCCCGACCGGGTGCTGGTCGTCTGGACCGAGCGCGGGCGCGACTTCGTGTGCGTCGAGCCCTGGACGACGCGCGCCGGCGCCCTCAACGACGGCACGGCGCCGCTCGTGCCGCCCGGCGGCACGCACGAGACGACCTTCACGCTGGGCGTCGTCTGATGCAGCGCGGTTCGCGCAGCGCGGTTCGTGCAGCGCGGCTCGATGACGCGACGGCGGAGCGCGCGATTGGTTTTTAGACGGTTTTCGCGCACTCTTGTCGAAACGTCGAGGTCGAGCATGCGCGCCACGTCCTATTTGCGTTTCTTTCTTTGCACGGGCCTGATCGCCTTCGCCTGCGGTCGAACGGATCTCGACCTCGGGTCGAGCACGCCCGTCACGACGGGCGCGGGCGGCGACGTGGGCTCGGGCGCCGCGGGCGCGACCGGCACGGCCACGGGCGTCGGCACGGGGACCAGCACCGGCGTCGGCACGGGCACCGCGGGATCGTTCGTCACGGGCGCCGCGGGGGAATTCGTCACCGGCGCGGGCGGCGCCATCGTGGGCGCCGCGGGCACGGGCGTCACCCAGGGCCTGGCGGGGTTCACGGGCGCGGCCGGGACCGGCTCGGTCGGCACGGGCGCGGCGGGGTCGTTCGTGACGGGCGCGGCGGGCGCCATCGTCGGCGCCGCGGGCACCTCCGGCACCACGACGGGCAGCGCGGGCGTCGCGGGCACGAGCCTCATCCCGTGCGGCCAGATGAGCTGCTTGGCGGGCAAGCAGGAGTGCTGCATCCAGCTCCTCGGCGGCGCGCCGACGCCCTCGTGCATCCCGGCCGGCCAGACCTGCGGCGCCGGCGTGTCGCTCACCTGCACGAGCTCGGGCCAGTGCGGCGACGGCCAGTCGTGCTGCGCCTCGGCGGCGATGCTCTCGACGACGTGCGAGCCGGCGATGCTCTGCCTGGCGACGACGGGCATCGCGCTCTGCCAGACGGACGCCGAGTGCCCTCCTTCCGCCCAGAGCTGCTGCCCGCTGGGCGGCATCGGCGTCTGCCGGGCGCGCGCCTGCGGCCGCGGCGGCGGCGGTGGTCCGGCGGGTGGTGGTCCCCCCGGGGGCGGCCCGGCCGGCGGCGGTCGCCCCGGCCGCGGCGGCGG
>DASZWW010000503.1:0-4546 GCA_035546175.1 Polyangia bacterium | reverse complement strand
GGCAGGCGCCGCGGCGGCCGGCGCCGGGGGTGCCGCCGGGGCGACGAGCAGCGGGGCCGCGGGCGTGACCGCGGCGTCCGGGGGCGCCGGCGGCGCCGCGAGCTGCGACGGGTGCAAGCTCGAGGTCGTCTACACCTGCCTCGGGACGGGCACCGACTCGCGCAACTTCGCGGTCGAGGTCAAGAACCAGGGCTCGTCGCTCGTGCTCTACAAGGAGCTGACCCTTCGCTACTGGTACACGGCCGACGCGAGCAAGGAGCAGGAGCTCGACTGCGACACGGCGGAGCGGCTGACGTGCAACTACATCGTCAAGAGCACGGACCCGCCGCCCGCGCCGCAGCCGAAGTTCGTCCCCGTGACGCCGCCGCGCACGAAGGCGAACGAGTACGTCGAGCTGGCCGTCGTGCAGGGCGCGCTGGACGTCGGCGGCACGACCGGCCGCATCCAGCTGCGCCTCCACAACAAGGACTTCTCGCCGATCGACCAGACCGCCGACTACTCGTACGACTGCGGCTCGGTGGGCCAGGCGCACGACTCCCCGAAGATCACGGCCTACATCCGGGGCGTGCTCGTCGCCGGGACCGAGCCGCCGTAGCCAGGGCGGCGCCGTCCGCCGGCCCACGGAATCCGGGCACCCCGGACACTCACCGGAAACCACGCGAGGAGCCACGGATGAAGTCGACGCGTACGGGTCGCGCGGGCACGGGCCTCGCGGCGGGCATTCTGGCGGCGTGCGCCGCGGCCGCGCCGGCGCACGCCGTCGTCACCGAGCCGAACGGCCTCATGGGCCCGATCCCCGTGTCGCAGGCGGAGGTGGGCTTCGCCGCCAACTTCAACCCGCCCGCCGTCGTCACGCTGTCGGGCCTGTTCCAGGCGCGCGGCGAGACCATCGACTGGCTGATGGACGCGCACACGACGCCCGCCGTCTTCTCGCCCCAGTGCGCCTTCACCGGCGAGCTCGTGCTCCACGGCGGCGCGTGCAAGATCGACTTCGGGTGGTACAACGCCGTCGCGGGCAGCACGACGCCGCCCGCCGACAGCGACATCCACACGATCATCCCCGGCTCGATGATCACGAACCCCTGGCACCCGGGCGTGGGCGAGGACGGCCCGATCTTCACGACCGACACCATCCGCGCCGACCCCAACTACAAGGGCGGCCTCATCGGCTTCGCGCTCAAGGCCGACCAGGGCCAGGACTGCAAGCAGACGCACTTCTCCGAGCAGGCCCTCAACCCGAACTGCACCGGGTGCGCGACGCCGGGAAACTGGGCGGCGGCCGCCGTGTGGCAGTCGACGAAGACGCCCAACGCCTACTACATCGGCTTCGAGGACCTGCCCATGGGGCCGAGCTCGACGGGCCCCAACGACTTCGGGACCATCCCCGGCCAGACGCTGAAGTGCGACGGCGACTTCAACGACTTCGTCTACTTCCTGTCCGGGCTCACCTGCGACGGCGGCGGGTCGGCGTGCGACACGGGCATGCCGGGCGTGTGCGCCGCGGGCCTCAACGAGTGCGTCACGGGCACGACGCTCAAGTGCAAGCCGACCGTGACGGCGAGCGCCGAGGTCTGCGACGGCCTCGACAACGACTGCAACGGGACGGTCGACGACAACGCGCCCTGCCCGAACAACCAGGTGTGCGACCGGGGCATCTGCGTCCCGCCCTGCAGCAACACCGAGTTCCCGTGCGCGCCCGGCGACACGTGCGTCGCCGGCCTGTGCGTCGAGAAGGCCTGCGAGGGCGTGATGTGCGCCGCCGGTCAGACGTGCAAGGGCGGCGTCTGCGCGGGCCCGTGCGACGGCGTCAAGTGCCCGGGCGGCCAGGTGTGCCGCGTCGGCCGCTGCGTCGATCCCTGCGCGGGCGTGACGTGCGACAGCGACCGGGTCTGCGAGGGCGGCGTCTGCGTGCCCTCGTGCAAGTGCGCCGGCTGCGCGAGCGGGAAGACCTGCGACACGAGCGGCCACTGCCTGGACGCCGGCTGCGTCGGCAAGACCTGCGCGTCCTCCGAGCTCTGCTCGGCCGGCGCCTGCACCGACCGCTGCGCGGGCGCGGTGTGCCCCTCGGACCAGATGTGCGCCGAGGGCGCGTGCGTCGACAAGCCCAAGCCCGACGGCGGCGTCTACGTGCCCCCCGCGACCGGGGCCGCGGGCGCGGCGGGCTCGTCGGACTTCATCGGCAGCGGGGGCTCGACGGGCACGGCCACGGGCGCGGCAGGCGGCGCCGGCGGCGCGGCGGCCGGCGCCTCCGGCGAGATCACGCCCGGCAGCGGTTGCCGCTGCGACGTCGGGCCCGCATCGGGCGGCGGCTGGCTCGCGCTGCTCGCGTTCGCCGCGCTCCTCGCCCGCCGCCGCGCTCGCTGACCTCCGCGGCGGGCGCGCGACCGCTCAGCCGAAGCGACGCGGGAGCGTCGTCTTGGGCGGCGTGTGCCTGATGAAGCGCCCCACCGTCGCGAGGAGCCCGTCGACGTCGACCGGCTTGACGAACGCGGCGTTGGCCTTGAGGGAGTCGGCGACCTGGTGGATCTCGGGGGCACCGCTCACGAGGATCACGGCGATGTCGCGCAGCTCCGGCGCGCTCATCTGGAGGGCGCGGAAGCGCTGGGCGCTCATCCCCGGCGTCCGCAGGTCGAGCAGCACGACGGCGGCGTGACCGCCGCTAAGGAGCCACTCGAAGGCCGCCTCCGGCGTCGCGAACGTCTCGACCGTGTGCCCCGCGTGGCGCAAGACGTCTGCGAGCGATTCCGCGAAGTCGGGCTCGTCATCGACGAGGACGATGTCAGACGTCATCTAATAAGGATGGGTCCGGATGGCGCGCGCGCCAAGGCCAACATCGGCGTACAATCGCGGGCCGTGCTGCGCCTCTCGCGCCTGTGGACCGTGGCGCTCCTGCTCGCCGGCGCGAACGCCTGCGGGTACGAATGGAAGATGGTGTCGCTCCCGTCCCCTCTGGATTCCGTGTTCGTGGACCCGACCGCGGACGCGGGCGCGCGCCGCGAGGTCCTCGAGGCCTGGACGGCCGGCATCGAGAAGGCCCGAGCGTTCTACGGCCCGCTGCGTGCTGACCTCCCCGACGGGTGGGTCTGTAACTCCGACCCTTGCCGCCTCTATTTCACGGGGCCGCACATGCGCGCGCACTTCATCTCCGCTCACTCGGTCACGGGGGCCGAGTTCGTCGCCGCGCGCCCGAGCGTCTTGATCGTCGCCATCAACGAGAGGATATCCCGGACGATCGCGCACGAGCTGTCGCACGTCGAGCTGGGGGCGAGGGTGTCGCCCAACTGGGTGCCGGCCTGGTTCAACGAGGGTCTGGCGACCTACGTGAGCGGCGATCCCGCGTGTGAGCGCGCCCTCCCCGACGCCGTGCCCGACCTCAGGAGCCTCGCCGCGCGCGACGCATGGGAGACCCAGACGAATGATCCGGCGCGGCTCGACGCGACGTATTGCCAAGCCCGACGCGAATTCAGCGCCTGGCTCGCCCGAACCGGTCGGTCCGGCTTCGATCGGCTCATCGAGCGGGTGCAAGAAGGGAGCGCGTCGTTCGGCGAGGCGTATGGCCCTCTGGCTATCCCTCCGCGCGAACCGGGCTGAAGCGATCGGCGCGCGCAACCCCGCAGGAGGGAGCTGCTTTGTGCCCAGGGACAGAGTCGAACTGTCTACACACGGATTTTCAGTCCGTTGCTCTACCAGTTGAGCTACCTGGGCTCTTCGAACCGGGAGTGTGTATCAGAAAAAAGGGCCGGGGTCAGCCCTCGATCGCGATTGCTTGCGGGGCGGCGCTCAGCGGCCCATGGCCCACAGCAGCCCCGGGATGACGTGGTCGTCGACGAGCGGGGGCATCGTCCAGCTGTGGTCGTCGTGGCCCAGCGTCGTGTAGAAGACGCGGCCCGCGCCCTGCTGGCGGACCCACGAGATCGCGCGCTTGTCGGAGCCGCAGCGCAGGACGATCTGGTTGTCGGGATTGAACTTCGACGTGTAGTAGATCTCGTCGGTGACGGCGAACATGGCGGGCAGCTTGACGTTCGAGGGGTGCGTCCCGTCGGAGTAGCAGGTGTCGGGGCCGTAGCCCGCGTGGCCGTTGAAGTCGCCGCCGACGAGCGAGATGTACGGGACCGAGTCGTCGTAGGCGTGGTCCGCGTTCTCGATGCCGACGAGGGCGCCCCCGCCGTCGACCCAATCGACGAGCGCCTGGATCTGCATCGTGCCCGGCGAGCCGAAGGGCTCGCCCGCGGTGGCGACGAGGACGACCGCGGCGTACGGCGCGAGGCCGGCGGCGGTGAACTTCGTCTGGTCCTGGCTCGTCTCGCAGACGAGGCCGAGGGCCTGCGCCGCCTTCGTGATGGCGGCCGCCGCCGTGGGCGTCGAGCTGTGGACGAAGCCCGTCGAGCGCGTGTAGATGAGCACGCGGTTCCCGCGCGCGGTCGTCCCCGCGGCGTCGCCCACGCCCGCGTCGCTGGCGGCCTCGCCGCCGTGGCCGCCGGCCGCGCCCGCATCTCCCGGGCCCCCGGCGCCCGAGCCCGCGGCGCCGACCTCGCCGGCCTCGCCC
>DASZWW010000502.1:0-8947 GCA_035546175.1 Polyangia bacterium | reverse complement strand
GCAGGGGGCGGCGCGGGCGGCGCGACGGGCGCTGGCGGCAGCGCCGGCACGGGCGGTATCGGAGGCAGCGGCGGCACGGGCGGCGGCGGCTCCGGCGGGGCTGGCGGAAGCGGCCCTTGCACGACGCAAGACTGCGGCACTCCACCGCCGTACTCGGTTCCGGTGTGCGCGAGCGGCCAGTACAACCAGGCGTACTGCGGGCGCGACAGCGACGGCGTGTGCCGGTGGCATCCGCCGACCTGCGTGCCTTGCAACACGCAGATCGCGTGCCCCGCCACGGCGGCGATCTGCCCTGAGACCGCCTCGGAGCAACCGCAGATCGCGCCGACCTGCGGCTGTCCGTGCACGCCCGTGGCGACGCAATGAGGACACGCGCGGGCGGTCGGCTCGCGGCGCTCGCCGTGTGCCTGGCGGGGGGGTGCGGCTCGATCGCCCTGGCCCCTGACGGCGGCGGTTCGAGCGGCGCGGCCGGGCATGGACAGACCGACGGCGGCGCCGCGGGCGCGGCGGGAACGACGGCGGGCGCGGCGGGCACGATGACGGGCGCGGCGGGAACGACGACGGGCGCGGCGGGAACGACGGCGGGCGCGGCGGGCACGACGACGGGCGCGGCGGGAACGACGGGGACCGGCGGGACGGCGGGCCACGGCGCGGGCGGTTCGACCGGCAAGGGCGGCTCGGGCGGCACGGGCGTCATGTGCGGCCCCGTCTGCGACATCTTCTGCCAGTACGGCAACGTCCTCGATGCCAATGGCTGCCCCACCTGCGCGTGCAACCCCGCGTCCGCCGACTGCTCGCAGGCCGAGTGCGGGCCGCCTCCCTCGTACCGGCCGACCGCGTGCTCCGGCGCGCCGGCGACGTCCCCGATGTGCCTGCGCGGGACCGAAGGCAAGTGCGCCTGGCAGGCGCCCTACTGCCCGATGTGCGCGCCCACCAACTGCCCCAACGTCTCCTGCACGAGCGGCTTCGTCCCCGACACGAACGGCTGTCCCACGTGCACGTGCAGCACCTGCCCGTCGGGCTCGCACGCGGTCGCCTGCCCCGAGGCGAAGTGCAACATCGCCTGCGCCGACGGGTTCGTCCACGACGCCAACGGCTGCGCGACCTGCGCCTGCCGTCAGCCGGCGACCTGCGCGCCGGGCGGCGTCCTCTGCGTCGCGTGCGCCTTCGGCTACCGCGCGGGCCCGAACGGCTGCCGCACCTGCGCCTGCGAGGACCCGCCCGCGGGCTGCATGGCGAACGGCCTCCCGACCCCCTAGGTCGCGAGCTCGATCATGCGCATCATCGCCCGCGCCGCGCCCACGCGCACGTCCTCGGGCACGGTGATCCGCTGCTCGGCCGGCTCGTCGCGCAGGGTCGTGTAGACGCTCTCCAGATCCGTCGCCTTCATGTACTGGCAGAGGCGGCACGGCTTGTAGAACTGCTTGTCCGGGTGGTCGAGCTCCATGCGCACGACGAGGCCGCACTCCGTGAGGATCGCGTAGCGCGTCTTCTCGGGGTGCGCGTCGACGAACTTCGCCATCTGCGACGTCGACAGCACCTCGTCGGCGAGCCGCTGCAGCTCGGGCCGCACCTCTCCGTGCACGATGACCACGGCGCCCGGATCCTCGCGGCGCAGCTTCTTGATGTCGTCCGCCGTCATCTGGTGGTGGACGTGGCACGCGCCCTCCCACGCGAAGACGTTGCCGACCAGGCCCTGCCGCTCTCCCTCCCGGAGCAGCGGCTCGATCATGTCGGCGTACTCCTTGGGGTGGAACTTGTGCGGCTCGGGCGGCGGCAGGTACATGCGCTTCGTCTTCAGGGCGACCTGATAGGCGAGGTTCTGATCGGGCACGAAGAGGATGTCCGGCGCGCCGAGCTTGTCGGCGATGCGCGCGGCGTTCGAGCTCGTGCAGCAGGTGTCCGAGAGGGCTTTGACGTCGGCGTAGGTGTTGACGTACGTCATCGTCGTGAAGCGCCGACCGGCGGCGCGCAGGAAGTCCTGGCGCTCGGCGACGTCGTCGGCGTCGACCTCGGCGAGCGAGCACAGCGCGCGCAGGCTCGGCAGGTAGACGGGGCGCTGCGGCGCGAGCGTGTAGCAGCCCTCGGCCATGAAGCGGACGCCGCAGAAGACGACGAGGCGCGCGTCCAGGTCGCGGGCGCGCACGGCCAGCTCGAAGCTGTCGCCCACGGTGTCGGCGATGGCCTGCACCTCGGGCACCTGGTAGTTGTGCGCGGGTATGTAGGCGTTCTTCTCGCGCTTGAGGCGGCGGATCTCGGCCCACAGGTGCTCGGTGCGCGCGGCGTCCTCGGCCGCGACGTGACCGCCCCTGACGAGGCGCTCGACGCTCACGAAGGACATACCTACCGTTTACCGCGCCGGGGACGCGCCGTCGACACGGGCGGGAGCCGCGTCGACGGTCGGCGTGCTACGTTCGGCCGCCATGGAGCGGGCGTTCGATCCGGAGATCTGGCGCGAAGTGACGGGCGGGGCCGTCGCCGAGCGCGTCCGCCGGCTCACGCGGGTGACGCCCCTCGTGCCGGCGCCCGCGCTGGGTCGCCGCACGGGCGCCGACGTCTGGCTCAAGCTCGAGAGCCTGCAGCGCACGGGCTCGTTCAAGCTGCGCGGGGCCGCCGCGCGCCTGGCGGCGCTCGCGATCGAGGCCGGCGCCACGGGCGGCAAGCCGAGGCGCGTCGTCGCCGCGTCGGCGGGGAACCACGGCCTCGGCGTGGCGCTCGCGGCGCAGACCTACGGCCTCGACGCCACGGTGCTCGTGTCCGCGCAGACCCCCGAGGTCAAGCGCGCGGGCATCGCGGCCCTCGGCGCCAAGGTCGAGGTGGCCGGCGCGACCTACGACGAGGCCGAGGCCGAGGCGCGCCGCCGCGCCGCCGCGTCCGAGGACGTCGTCTTCGTCTCGGCCTTCGACGACGACCACGTCATCGCCGGCAACGGCGGCCTGCTCGCGCGCGAGATCCTCGCCCAGCTCCCCGACGTGCAGGCCGTCGTCGTGCCGGTGGGCGGCGGGGGCCTCGCGGGCGGCATCGGCGTCGAGGTCGTCCCGCGCGGCATCAAGCTCCTCGGCGCCTCGCCCGAGGTGAACTGCGCCATGCGCCGCTCCCTCGACGAGGGCCGCGCCTATACGACCTACGACGGCGGCCCCACGCTCGCCGAGGGCCTCGAGGGCGCCGTGAGCGAGCGGACGTTCCAGATGGCGCGTGACTACTTCCCCGAGATCGCGCTCGTGAGCGAGGTCGCGATCCGCCAGGCGATCGTCTACGCCTACCGCTCCCTGGGCGTGGTCTGCGAGGCCTCGGCCGCCGTGGCGCTCGCCGCGCTGCTCGACGACGCCTCGCCCATCCGGGGCCGCCGCACCGTCGTCCTGATCAGCGGCGGCAACATCGAGCCCGCGCTCCTCGACCAGCTCCTCACGGGCGCCGCGCCCGTCGGGGTCTGACGATCGCCGCGTCGTCGAGGTCGCCTCGTCCGTCAGAGCTTCCTGAGCGTGGCCTTGCCGGCGGCCTTGGCCTTGGCGAGCGCGGCGCTGCGCAGGCTGTGGCCCGTGGGGCCATCGCCCATGCGCTCGCGGGCGCTGGCCGCGTGGCCCGGGCCGAGGATGTCGCGCAGGTAGGCGTTGTAGTTGAACGTGTCGGAGTGGTGCTCGTTGTGGCAGTTCGTGCAGACGGGAGAGGGCGTCTGGCGCTGGATGGCGGGCGGGTCCTCGAGGCCCTTGGCGGCGACGTGCTCGGAGCCGGGGCCGTGGCAGGTCTCGCACTGGATGTTCTCGAAGCCCTTGGTGTGGCCGAGGCTCGTGCCGCCGACCTGGCCGTAGCCGGTGACGTGGCAGCCGACGCACTTGTAGTCGGCCTGCTTGCCGCCGTCGACGAGCGTCTTCCAGGCGTGCGCGTGGACGGTCGTGCGCCAGAAGGCCACGGCGGGCTTGTGGCACGACGCGCACTTGTCCATTCCGACGTAGAACGGGCGGCCGGGCTCGGCGGGTGGCGGCGGCGCGGCGGCGGCCAGGTTCACCTTGCCGATCTGGGCGTCGAGCGCGTGCATGGCCGAGGCGATCGCGGGGTCGCGCGGCAGCGCGCGCGACAGCGGGATGAGGCGGTTCGTGAAGTACGAGCCCGCGGCGGGCGGCGTCCAGGGCGCGGCGCCCAGCCGGGCGCTCTCCTCGGCGAGCGCGTCGCGCTCCTTCTTCTTCGCGGCGATGAAGCTCGGGTCGGCGCCCATGCAGCAGCCGGGGCGCGACCAGGACGCGAGCTCGCCGTCGACGCGCGCCAGGTCGCGCCTCAGCTCCGCCTGGCGCAGGTCGGTCGCCTCGGGACCGCCGGCGTCGACGAGCGCGCCCTGGCCCCGCAGCGTGACGTCGACGCGGCCCACGCGCTGGAGCTCGTCCGCCGGGGTGAGGATGAACGCGCGCGCGTGCTGCGCGTCGCCGACGCCGGCTTCGTGGTCGACGGCGTCGGCGCGGGGCGAGCCGTCGCCCACCTGGCGCCCGAGGACCACGAAGTCGACGGCGGCGGCGCGCGCGAGGCGCCGCGCGACGGCCCGGTCGACGGGGGCGAGCGCGACGACGATCTCGGCGCCGGCCTTGCGCAGGTTGGCGGCCTCGCGCCGCGCGGCCGCGGCGGGATCCTCGGCGCGCACGCCCAGGGTCGACGCGACGGAGGGGTCGACGACGCCGAGCACGCCGACGCGCACGCCGCCCACCGTTCGAAGCACCGACGGCGCCGGCGCGAGCTCGGGCGCCTTCGGCAGGTTCGCCGCGAGCCGCGGCGGCGTCACGGCCGACGGTCCCGCGGCCAGATCGGTGTCCGCCAGGCCCGCGGCCGCGAGGCCGAGCTTGCCGAGCTCGCTGGCCAGGAACTTCGCGCGCAGGTCGTTGCCGGCGCGCTCGCGGGGCGAGGCGCCGCCCTCGGGGTACGACAGCCCTCCGGCGTCGACGAGCAGGACGTCGTTGGTCTTGCGCGCGGCGCGCACGACGGAGGCGTAGCGCGCGACGTCGCCGAGCGGGTCGCTGGTGCAGCCGCACGGCTCGAGCGTCCCGTGGGCCTCGGCGGTGTAGAAGAGCGTGAAGCGGCGCTCGGCCGCTCGCGGCGCCGGGCCGGCGGCGCGGCCGACGGCCGCCCAGGCGAGCGCGGCCAGCAGCAGGGTCGCGGCCAGCGCGGCGGGAGCGGGCGACGGACGGGCGGGAAGGGGCGGGCTCATGCGGCGCGCATCATGTCAGATGCCGGGCTCGACCGTGCTCCTTGACAGCCCGGCGGCGTGCAGGTAGCTTTCGCGACTCGTTTTTCGAGGGAAACACATGTCCGTGACGATCAGACTGACCCGCGCCGGCACGAAGAAGGTCCCGTACTACCGCGTCGTGGCGGCGGATCACCGAAGCCCGCGCGACGGCCGCTTCATCGAGCAGCTCGGCGTGTACGACCCGCTCCGCGAGCCGGTCGAGTTCCGCGTCAACGAGGAGCGCCTCGCGCACTGGATCAAGGTGGGCGCGCTCCCGAGCCAGACGGTCGGCGAGCTCCTGCGCCGCCAGAGGCAGGCCGCCGCCGCCAAGCCCGTCGCCTAGCGCGTACGCATGAGCGACGCCGTCGAGAAAGGCCGCAAGCGGGACGACTCCGCGAGCGTCTGGGACTCGTCACTGCGCGACCTGGTCGACTACCTCGCGCGAGGCCTCGTCGACCACCCCGAGCAGGTCGAGGTCGAGGAGATCGAGGAGCCCGACGCCCTGGTCTTCGAGCTGAAGGTCGCCGAGGAGGACCTCGGCAAGGTCATCGGCAAGCAGGGCCGCACCGCGAAGGCGCTGCGCACGATCCTCTCGGCCGCCTCGGCGAAGAGCGGCCGCCGCGTCATCCTCGAGATCCTCGAGTAGCCGATCGGAGCGACCCGATGGCGATCCCGTACGACCCCGACACGGTCGTGCTGGGCTCGGTGGGGAAGCCGCACGGCGTGCACGGCGAGGTGTGGCTGCGCCCGCACAACCCGCAGGGGCGCCCGTTCGAGGGGCTGCGCGAGCTCATCCTCGTGAAGGACGGCGTCGCCACGACGCGCGCCATCGTGGCGCTGCGGCCGGCCGAGGGCGGGGCGCTCGCGCGCTTGGCGGGCGTCGAGACGCGCGAGGCCGCCGCGGCGCTGGGCCTGGCCGAGGTGCGCGCGCGGCGCGCCGCGATGCCTCCCCTCTCGCCGGGGGAGTTCTACGTCGGCGACGTCATCGGGTGCGCGGTCGTCCACGAGAGCGGCCGCGCGCTCGGGGTCGTCGCGTCGACGTTCTGGAACGGCGCGCAGGACGTCATGGTCGTCGCTGGCCCGGACGGCCAGGAGGACCTCGTGCCGCTCCTGCCGCAATTCGTGGTGACGATGGACGCGCCCGGCCGCAAGATCGTCGTGTCATGGGAGCCTCTGGGCGATGACGAGTGACGAGCGACCGACGATCGAGTTCGAGCTCGTCACGCTCTTCCCGGAGATGTTCGACGGGTTCCTGGGCGCGACCCTGCTCGGGAAGGCCATCGCCGCCGGCGTGGTCGCCGCGCACCGCACGAACCCGCGCGACTTCGCGCCGGGACGCCACCGCCAGGTCGACGATGCGCCGTACGGCGGCGGTCCCGGGATGATCATGCGCGTCGAGCCGATCGCGGCGGCCATCGAGGCCCTCGAGGCGGCGCGCGGGCCCTCGCACCGGATCCTCCTCACGCCGCAAGGGCGCCCGTTCGATCAGCGGCGCGCGCGCGAGCTCGCCGGGCTGCCGCGCCTGACGCTCGTCTGCGGCCGGTACGAGGGCGTCGACGAGCGCGTGGGCGCGCACCTGTGCCACGAGCAGCTCAGCGTCGGCGACTTCGTCCTCGCGGGGGGAGAGCTCGCGGCGGCGATCGTCGTCGAGGCCGTCGCCCGCCTCGTGCCCGGCGTCCTCGGCTGCGGGCTCTCGACGGAGGACGAGTCCTTCTCGGCCGGGCGGCTCGAGTACCCGCAGTGGACGCGGCCCCCCGCCTGGAACGGCCACGCCGTGCCCGAGGTCCTCTCCTCGGGCGACCACGCCGAGGTCGCGCGCTGGCGCCGGCGCGAGGCCCTGCGCCGCACGCTCGAGCGGCGGCCCGATCTCGTCGCGGCGCACCCCCTGACGCCCGACGAGCGGCGCCTGCTCGACGAACGAGATCAGCGGGGCGGGAAGGAAGAAGAGGGCTAGCTCGTGGCCCGTCTCGCGCTGCGGTGCCTGGGGCGCACCGACGTCGAGGTGTCGCCGCTCGGCCTCGGCTGCTGGCGCTTCGGGGGCAGCGGGGAGAAGCTGGGCGCGCGCTGGACCGCGGTGCCGCAGCCCACCGTCGACGCGATCGTGGCCGCCGCGCTCGCGGGGGGCGCGACCTGGTTCGACACCGCCGAGATCTACGGCCGCGGCCAGTCGGAGCGCGCCCTCGCTCACGCGCTGCGCGCCGCCGGGAAGGTCCCGGGCGAGATCGCCGTCGCCACGAAGTGGTGGCCCGCGTGGCGCTTCGCGGGCAGCGTCCGGCGCACCCTCGGCGCCCGCCTGGCCGCGCTCACGCCGTACCCGATCGATCTCCATCAGGTCCACCACCCGACCTCCCTCTCGTCGATCGGCGCCCAGATGGCGGCGTTCGCGCGCCTCGCGCGCGAGGGCTCGATCCGGGCCGTCGGCGTCAGCAACTTCTCGGCGAGGCAGCTGCGCGCCGCGCACGCGGCCCTCGCGTCGCACGGCCTGCCGCTCGCGGCCAACCAGGTGCGCTGGAGCCTCGCCGACCGCCGCGTCGAGGCCGACGGCACCGTCGCGGCCGCGCGCGAGCTCGGCGTCACGATCATCGCGTATTCGCCCCTCGGCCAGGGCCTGCTCTCGACGGACGAGCCGGGAGCCGACGGCCCGCGGCCCCGCCTGGCCCGCGCGCTCGCCGACGTCGCGGCCGCGCTCGGGGCGACGCGCGCCCAGGTCGCGCTCGCCTGGCTCCTCGCCCGCGAGGACGTCGTCGCCATCCCGGGCGCCACCCGCGTCGAGCACGCCGCGGAGGCCCTGGGCGCCCTCGGCCTGACCCTGGACGCCGCGGCGCGCGATCGGCTCGACGAGGCCTCGCGCGCCTTCCTGTGAGGGCTCCCCGGCCTTTCGAGGGGGCGCCCCTTGACTCGGGGCGGAAGGCCGACTAGTTATAACGGCCCTTTCGGAGAGAAGGTTTTCGATGAGCCAGCACGCCCTCTTGCGCGAGATCGAGAGCGCCAACCGGCGCAAGGACATCCCGGACTTTCGTTCGGGTGACAGCGTCCGTGTCCACACGCTGATCAAGGAAGGCGACAAGGAGCGCGTGCAGGTCTTCGAGGGTGTGGTCATCGGCCAGCACCGCGGCGGCTCGCGCGCCTCGTTCACCGTCCGCAAGATCTCGTACGGCGTGGGCGTCGAGCGCATCTTCCCGCTCCACACGTCGCGCATCGAGAAGATCGAGGTCGTGACGAAGGGCCACGTGCGCCGCGCGCGCCTCAACTACCTGCGCGAGCTGCAGGGCAAGGCCGCCCGCATCAAGGGCGAGAAGAGCAGCGTCGACGATTCTTCGAGCGGCACGTCGAGCGTCGCTGCTGCTTCGGCTCCGGCCGCCGCGCCCGAGTCGACGCCCGCTTCGTAGGTTCTCATGGCCGGTCGCGCCGACCGGATCGCGGCGCGCCCCGGGCTGGGGCGGCACGCCGAAGATCTGGCGGCCGCCGAGCTCGAGCGCGCCGGCCTGCGCGTCGTCGCGCGCAACTGGCGCCGCCCCGAGGGCGAGCTCGACATCGTCGCCGACGACGGCGGCACGTGCGTGTTCGTCGAGGTTCGGTCGCGCACGGGCACAGAGCTCGGCCACGCGCTCGAGACCATCACGGCGCAGAAGCGCGCCCGCGTCATCCGCTCGGCGCGGCTGTATCTCGCCGAGGTGCCCACGGCCGCCGCGGGCTTTCGCTTCGACGTCGTCGCCGTGACGTTCGATCCCGAGGGTG
>DASZWW010000501.1:0-10574 GCA_035546175.1 Polyangia bacterium | reverse complement strand
CATGGACGCCGGCGGGTCGGACGCCGACGCGAGCGGCGGCTCGGGCGGCGGCGGCGGCGCCGGCGGGATGGACGCGGGCTCCGACGCGGCCGGCGCGGGCGGCGGCCAGGGCGGCGTCGGCGACAACGGCGGCAGCAACTGCGACGGCACCGACTGCATCCTGCCGAGCGGCGGCCGCGGCTTCTGCACGGGCGACAACGTCTGCGTCAACTGCGACACCGACGCGCACTGCCAGAGCGTCTACGGCGCGGGCTTCCTGTGCATCGGCGGCGAGTGCGTCTCGGGCGAGTGCCGCACGACGACGGACTGCTCGCTCGGCTTGCTCTGCGACACGCCCAACCACGCCTGCGTCTCCTGCACGAACGATCCGGACTGCGCTGCCGCCTACGGCAGCGGGCACATCTGCGTCAACGGCCTCTGCACGATGGGCCAGTGCCACACGGCGTCCGACTGCCCGACCGGCAAGGTGTGCGACGGCAACACCAGCACCTGCACCGACTGCGCGAGCGACGCCGCGTGCCAGTCGAGCTACGGGGCGGGCCACCTCTGCGTGGGCGGCACCTGCATCGCGGGCGACTGCCGGACGGGCACCGACTGCAGCAACGGCAAGGTCTGCGTCTCGAACACGTGCACGGCCTGCTCGGGCGACGCCGCCTGCCAGACGCAGTACGGCGCGAACCACCTCTGCGTGAACGGGGGTTGCACCGCGGGCGAGTGCCGCGTGGCCGGCGACTGCCCGTCGGGCGAGCTCTGCGACGGCAGCACCTTCATGTGCACGGGGTGCACGACCGACAACCAGTGCGTCTCGGGCTACGGCGCGAACCACCTGTGCGTGGGCGGCGCCTGCATCGCGGGCGACTGCCGCACGACGGGCGACTGCGGCGGCGGGCGCATCTGCAACACGAGCGCCTTCACGTGCGGCGCCTGCGCGAGCGACCAGGCGTGCGTCAACGACTACGGCGCGAACCACCTGTGCGTCAACGGCAGCTGCATCCCCGGCACGTGCCGCGCGGCGACGGACTGCGCCGCCGGCCAGGTCTGCGACCCCAACACGTTCATGTGTACGACGTGCGGCAGCGACATGGCCTGCGTGCTCGGCTACGGGCCGCAGCACCTCTGCATCGCGGGCGCGTGCGTGACCGGCGAGTGCCGGACGACGCCCGAGTGCGCCGGCGGGCTGTGCGACACGACGACGCACCTGTGCGGCGCGTGCTCGAACGACGGCGAGTGCGTCGCGGGCTACGGCATGAACCACCTCTGCATCGGCGGCGCGTGCGTCTCCGGCACCTGCCACGACACGTCCGAGTGCGGCGGCGGCCAGATCTGCAACGCGCAGACGCACTCGTGCGAAGCGTGCTCGAGCGACGCCGCCTGCCAGGCCGCCTCGGCCTACGGCCCGGGCCACCTGTGCGAGGGCAACGTCTGCATCGTCGGCCAGTGCCGCACGTCGTCGAGCTGCTCGGGCGGGAAGGTCTGCGACACGCCGACGCACTCGTGCGTGGCCTGCGCGAACGACTCCATCTGCCAGGGCGACGCCGCCTACGGCACCTCGACGATCTGCCTCGGGGGCGCGTGCACGCCGGGCGATTGCACGGCCACGGGCGACTGCCCCGGCGGCCAGCTCTGCGGCTCGTCGGTCGCCAACACCTGCGGCGGCTGCTCGGTCGACGGCGAGTGCACGGGCGACCCCGCCTACGGCGCGGGCAACATCTGCTTCGAGGGCGTCTGCCAGCAGGGCGACTGCCACGCCACGAGCGCCGACTGCACGGGCGCGAACGCGGGCCTCGTGTGCGGCGCCGTCGCGGCGAACCGCTGCGGCGCCTGCAGCTCGGACCAGCAGTGCCAGGAGGACGCGCTCTACGGCTCGAGCACCATCTGCCACACGACGCCCGCGCAGCCCTCGACGGGCCAGTGCGTCTCGTCGGCCTGCAGCGCCAGCGGCGCGTGCGCGGCGAACGGCAACGACTTCTGCTGCAACAGCCTGTGCGTCCCCGGCAACTGCTGCGCCGACGTGGACTGCACGAGCAACCCGTCGTTCGGCGCGGCCTACTCCTGCGTGGCCAACCACTGCACGGGCTGCTCGCCGGTGACGGGCAACAAGTACTTCGTCGACCCCGTGAACGGCAACGACGCCACGGCGACGGGCAGCGGCCAGAACGGCGCGGGCGCCAACGCGGCCTGCAGCTTCAAGACCGTGACGCGCGCGCTCCAGGTCGCGGGCGGCTTCGCCGCCGCCGGCACGCAGATCGTCATCGTCGGCTCGGCGAGCCAGACGGTCGCCCTCGCGGGCACCGAGACGCTGCCGCTGCTCGTGCCCGGCAACGTCACGATCACCACGAAGGCGGGCCCGATCTCGCTGACGCTGCCGGCGAGCGCCGACCCCAGCCTCTCGAACATCGCCGGCTTCCAGCTGGCGGGCGACCAGGCGTCGATCCTCCCCGATCCCTCGGCGCCGCTCACCATCGACGGCTCGTCGAACACCTCGGGCATCGCCATCGCCATCGCGCCGGGCGCGGGCAAGGCCGCGGCGCTCCAGTACACGACGGTCCAGAACACGGGCGGCACCGGCATCTCCGTCTCGAACGGCCTCGTGTCGATCGGCCAGGGCGTCACGGTCAAGGGCGCGGGCACGACCGTCAAGAGGCGCGACGGCCTCGACGTGAGCGGCGGCTCCGTCACGATCGCCGTCGCGGCCGGCCAGGCGCCGACGTCGTTCCTCAACAACACGCAGGACGGCATCTCGGTGTCGGCCACGGGCGTCCTCTCGATCTCGGGCGTGCCCGTGACCCCGCTCAACGGGCAGGGCACCGTGGTCGTGAGCGGCAACGCCTCGGCCGGCGTGCGCATCTTCAAGAAGCCGAGCGAGACGGGCCAGAGCACGATCGACGGCCTCGTCGCCTGGGGCAACCCGACCTCGGGCCTGCGCGTCTACGGCGGCACGAAGGTGAAGGTGCGGGACAGCGTCTTCCTCGCCAACGGCGCGAGCGGCGTGCTCGTGACGTTCTACGACAACACGGCGGCGGGCAACGACCTGTCGCAGATCGACCTCGGCACGAGCGCGGCGCCCGGCAGGAACACGCTGCAGGCGTCCATGGGATCGAACCCCGACGTCACGGGCGTGTGCGTGTCGATGTCCACCAACATGGGCGCGCTCACGCTCCACGCCGCGGGCGACACCTTCGCGGGCCCGACCGACTGCTCGCTGTCGATGCCCACGCCCGTGAAGCTCCTGTCCGGGACGTGCAGCGGCTTCGTCGACCTCGGCGTGACCCAGGCCTCGGGCACGACGATCACGTTCGACACGGCGAACTGCAGCAACTGACGCGTGCGGAGGCGGGCGACCCGCCGCGGATTCTTGCAAAACCGATCCGCGTCCTTTAGCTTGCGGGGGAAGCTCCATGGCCTCTCGCCAGCTCGATCTCGTCCCCGCAGGCGCGAAAGCACCTGCCAAAGAAAACTCCGGCGGCGGGCGCGGCGGCAAGCGCGGGCAAGGGGGCCGGTCCGGCGGCGGCGACGGCGCGCCGCCGCCCGGGCCGACCGACGCCTCGCTCGCCATCGAGGCGCAGCGCCGCTACCTGAACTACGCCGTCAGCGTCATCACGTCGCGGGCCCTCCCCGACGTGCGCGACGGCCTCAAGCCCGTGCAGCGCCGCATCTTGTACGCGATGCACAACAACCTGCACCTCTACCCGGACGGGCGCTTCCGCAAGTCGGCGACGATCGTCGGCGAGGTGCTCGGCAAGTTCCACCCGCACGGCGACACGTCCTGCTACGACGCCATGGTGCGCATGGCGCAGCCGTTCTCGATGCGCGAGATGCTCGTCGAGGGGCACGGCAACTTCGGGTCGCTCGACGGCGACGGCGCGGCCGCCTACCGCTACACCGAGGCCAAGCTCGCGCCCCTCGCCATGGAGCTCCTCGGCGAGATCAAGCAGGGCACCGTCGACTTCCGGCCCAACTACGACGGCACGACCGAGGAGCCCATCGTGCTGCCGGCGAAGGTGCCGCAGCTGCTCGTCAACGGCTGCACGGGCATCGCCGTCGGCATGGCCACGAACATCCCGCCCCACAACCTCGCCGAGGTGTGCGAGGCGGCCGTCGCCCTCATCGACGACAAGGACCTCGAGACCAAGGACCTGCTCAAGTACGTCAAGGGCCCCGACTTCCCGACGGGCGGCCTCGTGACGAACTCGAAGAAGGAGCTGCGCGAGATCTACGAGACGGGGCAGGGCGGCGTGCGCGTGCGCGGCGAGTGGAAGACTGAGAAGGGCCCCAAGGGCGCCGACACGCTCGTCGTGACCTCGATCCCCTACGCCATCTCCAAGGCCACGGTCGTCGAGCGTATCGCCGAGGTGATCATCAACAAGAAGCTGCCGCTGCTGGTCGACGTGCGCGACGAGTCGACCGACGACGTGCGCATCGTGCTGGAGCTCAAGTCGGGCGCCGATCCGGGGCTCGTCATGTCGTACCTCTTCAAGCACACGCCGCTCGAGCAGAGCTTCTTCGTCAACCTGACGGCCCTCGTCCCCACGGAGAACAAAGAGATCGCCAGCCCCATGCGCCTGAACCTCAAGGCGATGCTGCGCGAGTTCCTCGACTTCCGGGAGGACGTCGTGCGGCGGCGCTTCGAGTTCGAGCTCGCCGAGCTCGAGCGCCGCATCCACATCCTCGAGGGCTTCCAGACGATCTTCGACGCCCTCGACGAGACGATCCGCATCATCCGCAAGTCGGAGGGCAAGGCCGACGCGGCCGAGAAGCTCATCAAGCGCTTCGAGCTCACGGACGCGCAGACGGACGCGATCCTCGAGCTCAAGCTCTACAAGCTGGCGCGCCTCGAGATCCAGATCATCATCGACGAGCTCAAGGACAAGCGCGCCGCCGCCAAGGAGATCAAGGCGATCCTCGGCGACAAGAAGCGGCTCTGGAAGGTCATCCGCGGCGAGATCGCCGCCGTGGCCGAGGCGTTCCCGGACAAGCGGCGCACCAAGCTGGGCGGCGGCGGCGAGGACGTGGAGTTCGACGCCGAGGCCTACATCGTCGACGAGGACGCCACCGTGATCCTCTCGCGCGACGGCTGGCTCAAGCGCGCCCGGGAGATCAAGGACATCTCGACGACGCGCGTGCGCGAGGGCGACGCCGTGCTGGCCGCCGTGCGCGGCTCGACGAAGGAGGCCGTGGCCATCTTCTCCAACCTGGGGAGCTGCTACGTCATCCGGGTCAACGACGTGCCCGCCTCGACGGGCTACGGCGAGCCGGTGCAGAAGCTCTTCAACTTCCGCGACGGCGAGCGCGTCGTGGGCGCCCTCCTCATGTCCGAGGCGGCGACGCCCAAGGGCGCGCTCGCGCTCGGCGTCACGAAGCGCGGCTACGGCATGCGCTTTGGCCTGGAGATCCACCGCGAGCTCTCGACGCGCGCGGGCCGCCGCTTCGCCAAGCCCGCCGAGGGCGACGAGGTCGTGGGCGTCGCGCTCGTCGGCCAGGCCAAGAACGAGGAGCTCGTCTGCGCGGTCACCTCCGACGCCCACGCGATCCTGTGCCGGGTCGAGGAGATCCCCGAGCTGTCCAACCCCGGCCGCGGCGTCACCGTCATCAAGACCGACGAGGCCCACCCGGTCATGGGCTTCGGCGTCGGCACGCGCAAGGACAAGGTGCTGCTCCTCGTCGAGACCGACGGCGGCAAGGAGCTCCCCATCGGCCCCGAGCGCCTCTCGGTCACCGCCCGCGGCGGCAAGGGCCACGGGCTCATGCGCAAGGCGAAGGTCGTGAGGGTCACCGCGCCCGAGCCGCCCGCGCCGCCCACGCTGCTGAACTGAACCCGGAGCTCACGCGCGCCACATGAGCACGACGTCCTACACCTCTGAAGACATCACCGTCCTCGAAGGCCTCGAGCCCGTCCGCAAGCGGCCGGGCATGTACATCGGCGGCACCGACAGCAAGGGGTTCCACCACCTGCTGTGGGAGATCGTCGACAACTCCGTCGACGAGGTCATCAACGGCTACGGCTCGCGCATCGAGGTCATCCTCCACAAGGACCACAAGTCGGTCACGGTGACCGACGACGGCCGCGGCATCCCCGTCGACATCAAGAAGCAGTTCAAGAAGTCGGCGCTCGAGCTCGTGCTCACGACGCTGCACGCGGGCGGCAAGTTCAACGCCGGCCAGTACCAGTTCTCGGGCGGCCTCCACGGCGTCGGCTCGTCGGTCGTCAACGCGCTCTCCGAGGAGCTCGTCGCGACGGTCAAGCGCGACGGCGCCTCGTGGGAGCAGCGCTTCGAGCGCGGCAAGGCGGTCACGAAGCTCAAGAAGCTCGGCCCCGCGCGCGGCACCGGCACGTCGATCTACTTCCGCCCCGACCCGCAGATCTTCGGCAAGCAGGAGCTCTCGGCCGAGACGATCCGGTTCCGCCTCGACGCGAAGTCCTTCCTGCACAAGGGCCTCAAGATCATCTTCAAGGACGAGGCGGCCGGCACCGAGGAGGTGCTCTCGCACGCGGGGGGCATCGCCGACTTCCTCGCCAAGGTCGTCGCCGATCGCGGCAAGCCGCCCACGGCCCCGCAGGTCTTCTACTTCGAGCGCGCCGTGGACGGCGGGCCGGGGCAGGGCGGGTTCCGGCTCGAGGCGGCGCTGCAGTGGACGGAGTCGCACGAGGAGACGATCCGCTCCTACGTGAACGCCATCCCGACGACCCAGGGCGGGACGCACGAGCAAGGCTTCCGCAGCGCCATCGTCAAGGCGATGCGCTCCTTCATGGAGGCGTCGAACCTCGAGCCCAAGGGCGTCACGCTCACGGCGGAGGACATCCGCGAGGGCATCGTCGGCGTCCTCTCGATCTACATGCAGGAGCCCCAGTTCCAGGGGCAGACGAAGGAGCGCCTCGGCAGCCCCGAGGCGCAGGCGCAGGTCGACTCGGCGGTGCGCCCCGCGCTCGAGCGCTTCCTCCTCGAGAACAAGACGGCGGGCGCGCAGATCGTCGAGCGCATCGCGCTGGCCGCCAAGGCGCGCGAGGCCTCACGCGCGGCCGCCAACGCCGTCTCTCGCAAGACGGCCGTCTCGCACCGCCTCAACCTGCCGGGCAAGCTGGCGGACTGCTCGTCGACCGATCCCGGCAAGAGCGAGCTCTTCATCGTCGAGGGCGACTCGGCCGGCGGCTCCGCCAAGCAGGGCCGCGAGCGCAAGACGCAGGCCATCCTCCCCCTGCGGGGCAAGGTCCTCAACACCGAGCAGGCCTCGCTCCAGAAGGTGATGGTCAACAAGGAGCTGCAGGACCTCGTGTCCGCGCTGGGCTGCGGCGTGGGCGCCGACTTCAAGATCGAGCGCCTGCGCTATCACAAGATCATCCTGCTGATGGACGCCGACTCCGACGGCCACCACATCGCGACGCTCCTGATGACATTCTTCTACAGGCACCTCACGCAGCTCATCAAGGAGGGCTACGTCTACCTCGCGCAGCCGCCGCTCTTCCGCATCGACCACGGCAAGGAGACGCACTGGGCGCTCGACGAGGCCGATCGCGAGCGCATCGTCGGCGGGCTGCCCAAGAACGCCCGCCCCGAGATCATGCGCTTCAAGGGCCTCGGCGAGATGCAGCCCGAGGAGCTGGCCCGCACGACGCTCGACCCGGCGACGCGCCGGCTCCTGCGCGTCACCGTCGAGAACGCCGAGGAGACCGACAGGGTCCTCACGGAGCTCATGGGCAAGGACGTCGAGGCCCGCTACAAGTTCATCACCGAGCGCGCCGCCCAGGCCGACCTCGACCTCTAGCACCCTCGCGCGAGAGCTCTCCCGCTCCGTTCCGCGGGAGAGGTCGGGCGAGGCTCAGAACGAGTACCCGAGCGACAGCTCTCCGTCGAGCGCGATGGGGATCAGCGTCAAAAGATCGTTGAGCGCCTTCACGGCGTCCTGGGCCTGCGGGTCCGTGCTCGACGACGACACCGTGTAGTGCGCCCAGCCGGCGCCGACGCGGAACGTGAAGTTGAGGCCGCTGTCCCACTGCCAGCGCTTGCCGATGTTGGCGACGACCCAGGGCGCCTTGACCGTGAGGTCGAACTGCTGCGTCCCGGTCATGTCCGAGACGGTCCCCGAGCCCGTGCCCACGGTGTAGCCGGCCATGAGGCCGAGGAAGCCGGACTGCTGCTGGCCGGACCAGTGCCAGCGGTAGCCGACGCCCCCGCCGTAGAGCATCGACTTCGACGACGTCTGATCGCCGTTGATCGTCGACGTGCCCGTCGAGTGGGAGAAGGTCCCCTCGATCATGAAGCCGTGCGTCCCGCCGGCGAGGCGCTCGTAGTTGAGCGAGTAGCTCCCGAAGAGCACCCCGAGCGGGCTGCCGTTGATGGAGTTCTCCTTCGGCGGCTGCGGCGCGACCAGAATCGGCGGGTACGCGCCCGGCGGGTACGCGCCCGGCGGGTACGCGCCCGGCTGCGCGGCGCCGCTCGGGGGCGGCGACCAGGCATCGGGCGGCGGCGCCGGCGCTTGAGCGAAGGCCCGCGCGCTGGAGATCAGGACAGCGGCGATCGTGAGCGCGCCGAAGCCGAGAGATCGGACGTGCGTGCGTGGCATCCTTGGACCCTCCGCGGGCGAAGGTATCAGGGCGACGCGCTCGTGAACAGATCGGCCGCCGCGGCAATTCGCCGCACCCCGCTCAGCGCGCCACGAACAGCGCGAGGGCCACGGCGAGCACCACGCCCGTCGCGAGGACTCCGAGCGGCGAGACGCGCAGCTCGATCGTCACGGGGCGCGAGAGCCACTGCCAGAGCGACGGCGTCGTCGGCTCCGCGACGCGGGTCATGACGCGCGCGACGAGCGCGGGCGGCGGCGCGACGTCGCGCAGGGTCTTGAGGCCGTCGACGGTGTCCTCGGTGACCTCGATGATCGCGGGCGACGCTGTGCTCATGACGTGACGCCCTCGCGCTGGATGAGCTCGCGCAGCATCGCGCGCGCGCGCACGACGCGGATCTTGAGCGTGGTCAGCGGCAGCTGGAGGACGTCGTGGATCTCCTCGTAGGACAGCTCCTCGATGTCCTTGAGGATGAGCACCTCGCGGTACTTCGGCGCGACCTGCAGGAGGGCCGCCTCGAGGTGATGGCGGCGCTCACCGCGCGAGGCGTTCGTCTCAGGGCTGGGCGGATCGTACGCGAAGACGGCCTCGGTGACGGGCGCCTCGTCGTCGAGCGGCTCCTCGGTGCGCTTCTTCGACTTGAGGACGTCCTTCGAGCGGTTGACGACGATGCGCAGCAGCCACGTCGAGAACGCGCGGGCGCGCCCCTCGGCGTGGAAGCCGTCGAGGGCGTTGAACGCGTCGACGAACGCCTGCTGCGAGACGTCCTCGGCGTCGACTCGGGTGCCGAGCATGCGCAGCGCGACCGAGTAGCACACGCGCTGGTAGCGGTTGACGAGCGGTCGAAAGGCCTCGACGTCGCCGGCGAGGCAGCGATCGACGAGGCGCTGCTCCTCGAGATCGCGCGCGTCGAGAGATGTTGCGCCACCGTCGGTGCGCTCGTTGCGCAACATCCGCGCGGCGCGCGCCAAGATCGGACCGGTCGTTCCCACCGACGGTCCACTTTCTTCGGCCGGCAAAGCAATGACGCCGGAGACGCCGGAAACAGACGCGGAACGGCGTGGTCCCCCCGTGTTCACGTCGAGGACAATACGCGAAAACCGCAAATGGGGCACGCTATACTGGCGGGCGATGATGCGGCACGGCGAAGGGGGGGGATCCCCGGGGCGCCGCCGCCCGCGCCGCGTCGTGGCGCGCGGCGCCGTGCTCGCGACGGCCCTGGCCGCCGCCACCGTCGGTGACGGACCCCGCGGCGCGGCCGCCGCCGGGCCCTCTTTCTGTGAGCGGGTCGCCGAGTCGAGCCGGGATCGGCCGGCGCGCCTCGGGGCCGAGGCCGAGGCGCTGCTCGGCGAGCAGCCGCGCTCTCCTGAGAAGCTGGCGCGCGCCGAGGCGCTCGCGCGGGAGGCGGTCGCCGCGGCGCCCGACGACTTCGGCCTGCTGATGTTGCTCGCCGACGCGAGCGAGCGCGCCGCCAAGCCCGCCCAGGCGCTCGCGGCGCTCGAGCGCGCCTGCCCGCGGGCGCCGCGCGGCGTGGCCGCGACGGCGTGCTGGTCGCACCTCGGCGTCGTTCGCTCGCGTCAGGGGCGCTTCGCCGAAGGGATCGTCGCTTACGAGCGCCTCATCGCCTCGGGCGACGCGGACGCGACGACGCGCACGAACGCCGCGGAGCTGCTCATGGCCGAGGGCCGGCTCGGCGCGGCGGAGGAGCTCTATCGCGAGGCCATCCGCCTCGAGACCGCCGCGCCCGTCGTCGGGCGCATCGAGACCTCGCACGCGCTCGTGCTCGCGACCTACGGCCTCGCCGTCGTGCTCGACCGCGAGGGGCAGCCCGAGGCCGCGCGCGAGATGATGGCGCGCGCGCTCCTCCTCGATCCGCGACACGCGACGCTCACGGCCGCCGAGCAGCCCGACGCCGACGTGTTCTTCGTCCCCGACGGCGACGTGTACTACTACCTCGGCCTCGCCGCCGAGGTCGCGGGCGACGCCGACGAGGGCGCCGCCGCCTTCCAGGAGTTCC
>DASZWW010000500.1:0-4720 GCA_035546175.1 Polyangia bacterium | reverse complement strand
CGACGGCGACCAGCGCCGCGGCCGCGCGCGCGGCGCTCAGCCCACGACGCGGACGGCCTCGAGCTCCTGCGCGCGGCGCAGCCAGCTCGAGACGCGCTCGTACGGCGAGCGCAGGTCCAGGTGGTGGAGCGGCGTCCCGCCCCGGCGCGCCAGGCGGTGCACCTCGGGCTGGCTCGTGCGGTGCAGCGCGCCCCCCCGCGCGAGCGTCCCCGCGAGCTCGACCGCCGGCAAGAGCGCGGCCGACGTCGACGCCGGCGGGGCGCTGGCGAGCGCCGGGTCGACGCACGACGACAGGTCGTTGGCCGCGTCCATGCGGGCGTTGAGGCTGCGGATGCCGAAGCGCGCCCGCAGCGTGGCGGCGACCGAGACGTGCTCGAACGGCGTCGAGACGACGCGCCCCGCGCGCACCATCGGCCCCGCGACGAGCGCGGGCACGCGGAAGCCGAGCTGTCGGAAGTCCGCGTCGGCGTCCACCGTCGTGGGCGGCGCCACGTGGTCGTAGAAGCCCCCGTGCTCGTCGAAGGTGATGACGAGCATCGTGCGCGCCCACGCCGGCCCGTTCACGAGCGCCCGGTGGACGCTCGAGAGGAACGCCTCGGCGAGGGCGAGGTCGTGGGGCGGGTGCGCGTCGTTCACCTCGAAGTCGGGGTCGACGAGCGAGAAGGGCGGCAGGTTGCCGCTGGCGGCGTCGCGGAAGAAGCCGTCGATCGGCTCGGGCGTCATCGCGTCGTTCCCCGAGAAGCTCTTCGAGGGGAAGGCCACGCTGTACCAGGGCACGCCCCCGGCGTAGTAGTTCTTGCCGGCGAGGCACTGCTCGGCGAGGCGGTCCCAGATCGTGTCGGCCGCGTCGAGGCCCATGGGCAGGTTGCCCGTCTGGCCGTTCGACGTCGCGGCGTGCATGTAGAAGCGGTTCGGCCACGTCGGCCCCATGACCGACGAGAACCAGCGCTCGCAGAGCGTCGACTGCCCGGCGAGGCCGTAGCAGAAGGGCAGGTGGCCGCGATCGAGGTAGGTCATCACCTGCGAGTCGTCGGCCAGGCCCTGGTCCGCGTTGGCGCGCACGAAGCCGTCGTTCTGCCCGTTGTTCCAGGCGACGCGCGAGGAGAGCCAGTCGTGGCGCGGGTTGTAGGTGCCGTTGCCCGAGAGCAGCGACATCTTGACCATCTGCCCGGCGCCATCGGGGTTCTGCTCGTCGCCCTTGATGCCGTCGAGCGCGCGCGCCGCCGGGTAGGCCGCGTCGAGCGAGAGCCCGCCCAGGAAGTGATCGAACGAGCGGTTCTCCATGAAGACCACCACGAGGTGGTCGACGCCCGCGAGGAGGCCGCGCGCCGTGGCGAGGGACGGCGACGGGGCCGCGCCGCCGTCTGCGGCCGCAGCGGCCGCGCCGCCCTGCAGGCAGCGGTTGTTCGGCATGGCGCCGCAGCCCTCCAGGCCCTCGAGGCTGGCCGCCACGGCCAGGCCCCCGAGGCCCCGGCACGCCGCCTTCAGCGCCTGGCGACGCGTCAGGCTCGGCTTCCGGGGTGCTGCGGGGCGCGACTTCTTCAAGGCGGAGGCGCCGGCGCCGCTCAGACCACTCGGCGTCGGAAGCCCAAGTCTTCGAGGTGGAGCCTCGATCCGCAACCAGAATCATCGCAAAGCTCGGAGAAATCGCGGCCAGACTGGGGACGCCCCGGCCCGCCGCGTCGCTCGTGGGTGTGCGCGCCGGCTAGCGGGCGGTCACCACGAGCTCGGTGCGCCGGTTCATGGCCCGCCCGTCGGCCGTGTCGTTCGAGGCGAGCGGCCGTGACGCCCCGAAGCCCGCCGTCTCGATGCGGCTGGCGTCGATGCCGTGGTCGACGAGGTACTTGCGCGTCGACTCGGCGCGCGCGAGCGACAGCGCGCGGTTGGCGTCCGGCGCGCCCGTCGAGTCGGTGTGACCCTCGAGCAGGATGCGGGCCGTGGGGTGCGACGAGAGCACGCCCGCGACGTCGTCGAGCACGCGCTGCGTGCCCGGGTCGATGTCCGGCGAGTCCGTCTCGAAGCGCAGGTCCTGCAGGACGAAGCGCATCGGCGGCGCCGCGTTGCCGTCGAGGAACCGGCTCAGCGCCGCGACGTGGCCCGCCGTGAGCGGCGCGCTGACCGTGTGCTCCGCGACGACCTGCGTGCGCGGCACGGGGTGGTGCGACCGCCGCCCCCACGCGAAGACGATGACGGCGATCGCGGCGAGCAGGCCCACGAGCCACCACGGGAAGGCGCGCGGGCGATCGAGCGGACCGACGACGGCCGGCGCGCGGCGGTCACCCGGCGCCGACGTCGCCGCGGCGGCGGCGCCGCCCGGCACGATGAGCCGCGTGAGCGAGGCCGGCAGCACGCGCGCCGCCATCTTCTGCTGCTCGCCGAGGTAGCTGCGCAGCCCGCCCGCGTCGAGGTTCTGGGCCACGGCGCGCTTGCCGATCATGCCGAGGACGACGGGCGTGGCGAGCGCGAGCACCTTCGAGATCGCGCCCTTGCTGACGCCGGCGTGCTCGGCCATGCCGTCGACGATCGGCCCCAGCTTGCCGCCGAACATGCCCTCCGTGAAGCCGCGGTTCGACTGCACGAGGCGATCGGTGGTCTCCGGATCGCTGACCGCGCGGCCGAGCTCGTCGGCCTCGAGGTGCGGGTAGTCGCCGCGCTGGAAGCGGCCGAGCAGGGCGCGGGAGCCCTCCTCGCTCTGGGCCTGATTGGCGAGGCCGAGCAGCGAGACCGGCAGCGCGTCCTGCATCGCCGCCTTCGTGCCGGCGGGGCTCTCGTGCAGCCAGGAGCTGACCCGGCTCAGCATGTCTCCGCCGAAGAATCCCTGGGCCATGTCCATCACCGATTCCATCCCGTCCTCCTTCCGCCACGGACAGCAGCTAGGGACATTGTGGGCACCGCGTAGGCGCGCGCCCGGGGTTGCGCGCCGCAGAACCGTCCGCCGCCTCCGCGCGGCGAAAGTTTGAGGGCGGGCCCGACAGCGATCAGCGCGCGGCGAGCGGGGTGCCGCTCGCGCGCCTAGCGGGCGAGGAGGGCGTTGATCGCCGCCATGTTCGCGGGCTTCGCCAGGTGCTCGTCGAAGCCGGCCTCGCGCGCGCGGGCCCGGTCGGCCGCCTGGGCGAAGCCCGTGAGCGCGACGAGGAAGATGCCGCGCAGCTCCGGATCGGCGCGGAAGGCGCGGGCCACGGCGTAGCCGTCCATGCCGGGCATGCCCACGTCGCACAGGACGATGTCGGGCTTGAAGGCGCGCGCGAGCCCCAGCCCCTCGTCGCCGTCGTAGGCGACGGCCACCTCGTGCTCGTCGATCTCGAGCGCGAGCTTGAGGCCGTTGGCGACGTCGCGGTCGTCGTCGATGACCACCACCCGGCGCCGCCCGCGGGCGCCGGTCGCCGCCGCGCCCGCGCCCGGCGCCGCCTCGACGCGCCCGTCGAGGGGCAGCCGGACGACGAAGAGCGAGCCCCGGCCGTGGCCGTCGCTGCGGGCCTCGATGTCGCCCCCGTGCAGCTCGACGAGCCCGCGCGCCAGCGCGAGCCCGAGCCCGAGCCCGCCGCCCGCCTGCTCGAGCGTGCGCTCGGCCTGCACGAAGGGCTCGAACACGCGCGGCAGGAGGTCGGGCTCGATGCCGCAGCCCGTGTCGGCCACCGTGAGGACGGCGGCGCGCCCTTCGCCCGAGAGCGCCACCGTCGCCGTGCCGCCGATGGGCGTGAACTTCGCGGCGTTCGACATCAGGTTCCCGACGACCTGCGCGATGCGGACGGCGTCGACGCTCGCCAGGAGCGGGCCCTCGCCGAGGCTCGCCTCGAGGCGCACGCCGCGCGCCTCCAGCTCCGCCCGGCAGTCGTCGAGCGCCTCCCGCACGAGGCGCACGAGGTCGAGCGGCCGGCGCCGCAGCTGGATCTTGCTCTGCGACAGGCGCGTCACGTCGAGCAGATCGTCGACGAGGCGCACGAGGTGCCCGACCTGGCGATCGATGAGGCCGCGCGCGGCGTCGCGGTGCGCCCGCGCGCGCGTGTCGGCGGGGCCGTCCTCGCGCTCGAGGACGTAGAGGCTCGAGCGGATCGCCGACAGCGGGTTGCGCAGCTCGTGCGAGAGCAGGCCGATGAACTCGCCCTTGCGGCGGTCCGCGCTGCGCAGCTCGTCGAGGAGCCGGCGCTGCTCCGTGACGTCGTGGTTGATCCCGAGCACGCGGTGGACCTCACCGTCCTCGCCCGCGAGCGGCAGCACGCTCCAGTGGCGGTGGTTGAGCTCGCCGTTCGCCGCCGTGAACGCCAGCTCGTAGCTCTGGCCCTGCCCCGTGGCGATGGCCCTCCTCGAGGCTGCCTCGAGCGGGTCCCAGACGAAGGCCGGCCAGACCTCCTTGCCCCGCTTGCCGACGAGGGCGGCGGGCGCGATGCCGCAGAGGGCGCGCACCATCTCGCCGAGCGCGGGATCGACGTAGAGCACGCGCCCCTCGCGATCACAGAGCACGAGGCTCACGGGGAGGTTCTCGATCGTGGCGCGGAAGAGCTGCTCGAGGTCGCGCAGGCGCGCCGCGAGCGCGGGCTCGGGGCTCGCGGCGACGGCCGGCCGCGCGGCCCGGGCCCGGGTGAGCGCTGCCGCGCAGAGCTCGGCGACGCCATCGAGCGCCTCGAGCGCCGCCGCCGTCGGCTCGGGCGCGCCGCGGTGGAGGGCCGAGAGCAGCCCGAGGACCTGGCCCGCGGGCCCGCGCAGCGGCATCACGAGCAGG
>DASZWW010000499.1:0-17501 GCA_035546175.1 Polyangia bacterium | reverse complement strand
GGCCGACGCGGACTACAACGCGGCCCGCGGGCGCTTCGAGCAGGGCGATCGCGAGGGGGCGCGCGCCGCGCTCGAGTCGTTCGTGGCGCGCCACCCGGACCACGGCGCGCGCCGGCCCGCGGAGCTCATGCTCGCGCGCCTCGCCCTCCTTCGCGGCGACGTCGCGGGCGCCGCCCAGCGGCTCGAGCCCCTCGCCGAGTCGCCGCCCGAGGCCGGGGTGGCGTCGAGCGCGCGCTACTACCTCGGCCTCTGCGAGGCGCGCCTCGGGCAGTACGCCCGCGCGCGAGAGCTGCTCACGCCGTTCCTGCCGCGCGCCGGGTCGGCGGGGCCGGGCGACGAGGCGCTCGTCGAGCTGCGCGGCGCGCTCGCGGAGGCGACGGCGGGCGTCGGCGATCTCGCGGCGGCGCTCGCGCTCTGGGAGGGCTACGACCGCGGCGCGCGGCCTCACGAGAAGGCGTACGCGCGCCTCAAGGCCGCGGAGCTCGCCGCGGAGCTCCCGCCCGACGTCGCGCAGAAGACCTACGCCGCGTCGCCCGAGAAGGGCCTCGCGCGGGCGCTCCTCGGCGCGAAGGTCGTGGGCCTCATGCGCGCGCAGGGCGACGCGGCCGGAGCGTCCACCGTCGAGGCCGAGACGGCCGAGGCGCGGCGAGCCCTCGGCTTCGAGGACGCGGGCGCGCGCGCCGGCGCGGGCGATCCGACGCACCTCGGGCTCGCCGTGCCGCTCACGGGGAAGTTTCAGCCCGTGGGCGAGGCCGCCATGCGGGCCGCGATGCTGGCGACAGGAGCGCCCGTCCCGGCGGCGGGTCGAGAGGCGCCCATCCAGCTGGCCGTGCGCGACGTCGCGCTCGACGGCGACCAGCCCGGCCGGGCCATCGCCGACCTCGGCCGCGAGGAGAGCGTCATCGCCGTGCTCGGCGCCGGCGATCGAAGGGCGGCCGCCGGGACCGTCAAGGAGGGGACGGAGGAGGGGATCCCGGTGCTCTCGCTCGACGACGTCGCGCCGGGCGGGGCGACGTCGGGCTTCCAGCTCGTCCACGCGCCCGAGGCGCGCGTCGCCGAGCTGGCGCGGCGCGCGCTGGCCCTGGGGGCGCGCGACTTCGCGATCCTCGGCCCCGACAGCGCGTCCGGCAAGCGGCTCCGCGACGCCTTCCGCCAGGCCGTGACGGCCGGCGGCGGGCGCGTCTCGGCCGAGGCGACCTACCCGCCGGGAGCGACGGCCTTCACGGCGCCCATCGCGGCCCTGAAGAAGGGGACGCCGCAGGCCATCTTCGTCGCCGACGGCGCCGAGCGCCTCGAGCTGGTCGCCCCGGCGCTGGCCTTCGCGGACCTCTGGCCCGCGCCGTGGGGCAAGCGCCCCGAGGCCGGCAAGAGAGGCGCGCGCAACGTGCTGCTGCTGGCCACGGCCAACGACCTCACGCCCCGGCTCTTGCAGAGCGCGGGGCGGTACGTCCAGGGCGCGCTGCTCGCGCCCGGCTTCTACGCCGACGCCGGCGATCCGGCCGCGAGGTCGTTCGTCGAGGCCTACCGCGCGGCCTACGGTCAGGAGCCCCACGCCACCGAGGCCTACGCCTACGACGGCGTGAACGCGCTCCGGGCCGCGGCCGCGAGCGGCCGCTCGCGCGCCGACGTGCTGCGGGGCCTGGCCACGGGCTCGTTCGCGGGGCTCACGGGCACGCTGCGCTTCGGCGCCGAGCACGAGCGCGTCGACCCGCCGCGCCTCTACACCGTCGACGGCGACGACATCAAGCTCGCGCCCGCGCGTTAGGCCGCCGCGCGGCCCGCTCGCGGGGCGCGGGCGCGGCGCACTTCACGAGGACGGCGGCGCCTCGCGGCGGGGGCGTGGGGCTGTCGGCGCGGCGCGAGACGACGCCGGGCAGGCCCACGCGGCAGGCCTCGCGATAGAAGGCCGCGCCGTCGCCCTCGAAGTGCTCGGAGACGCGCAGGATGCCCGGCGGCCGGACGCGCGCCACGAGCTTCGCGAGCAGCGCCTTGCGCCTGGCGAGCGGCGTCTCGGCGAGATCGTGGCCGTCGAGGAAGAGGAGATCGGTCAGGTAGAAGACCAGGGCGGGCGCGCCGTCGCCGCCGCCCTGGCCGGCCAGGGCCTCGGCCAGGCCGCGCGCGCGCGGGCGGCCGTCGGGGTAGAGCGCCGTCGCGACGCCGTCGACGACGACGCCCTGCGCGGGCAAGAGGCGTACGGCGTTCGCGATCGCCGCCAGGCCCGCGGTCGCCTTGGGCGGCAGGCGCTTGCCCGCCTCGTCGAAGAGCTGGACCTCCTGGTTGAGCCCGGCGCGCGCGAGCAGCCGCCGCCCCTCGATGTGCATCTCGTGCAGCCAGCCCGGGCCCTCCGGGGGCCTGGCCCTGCCGACGAGCTGCGCGGGGCGGGGCCGCGCCGGAGGCTCGGCCGGACGCGCGCCCGGGACGTCGTCGAGCGCCACCTGGACGCGGTTGGAGTGCCAGACGTGCGTCGGGTCGGCGGCGATCTGCTCCATCGTCCGCTGCGTCGCCACGCTCTCGGCCCGCGCCGCCGTGATGTCGAGCTCGGCCTCGGGCCGCGCCTCGGCGTCGCGCTCCTTGATGAGCAGCCAGTTGCGCGCGTCGCCCGAGCCGCGCGGCGCGTGGCGCTCCTTGAGCTTCACGAGCGCGTACTTGCCCCGTAGCTTCTCACCCCTCAACGAGAACTTTAAGTTCCCCGCGCGCACCATCGCCCGCGCGTCGCCCAGGGGCTCCCAGGTCCCGCGGTCCCAGAGCAGCACCGTGCCGCCGCCGTACTGCCCCTTGGGGATGAGGCCCTCGAACATCGCGTAGTCGAGCGGGTGGTCCTCGACCCGGACGGCCAGGCGCTTCTGCGCGGGGTCGAGGCTCGGCCCCTTGGGAACCGACCAGGACAGGAGCACGCCGTCGAGCTCGAGGCGGAAGTCGTAGTGCAGGCGCGAGGCGGCGTGCTTCTGGACGACGAAGAGATCGCCGCCGGCCGAGGCCTTGACCTCCCCTGACGGCTCGCGCGTCTTGTCGAAGTCGCGCTTGCGGTTGTACTCCTCGAGCGGCACGGTGCGAGCCTACCGGAAGGTCGTCGCCCGCTCTAGGCGCGGGCGTGTTAAGAACCCGGTTCCCAACATGCGCCTGTCACAGTCCCTCGTCCCCACGCTCAAAGAAGCGCCCGCCGAGGCGGAGATCCCCTCACACATCTTCATGGTGCGCGGCGGCTACCTGCGCAAGGTCGCGGCCGGCATCTACTCCTTCCTGCCGCTCGGCTGGCGCGTCGTGCAGAAGGTCTCGCGCATCATTCGCGAGGAGATGAACCGCGCGGGCGCCTCCGAGGTGTTCATGCCGGCCGTCATCCCGGCCGAGCTCTGGCAGGAGTCCGGGCGCTGGGAGCAGTACGGCGCGCAGCTCCTGCGGCTCAAGGACCGCAAGGGCGGCGACTTCGTCATCGGGCCGACGCACGAGGAGGTCATCTGCGCGCTCGTGCGCGGCGACCTGCGGAGCTGGCGCCAGCTGCCGCTCAACCTCTATCAGATCCAGACCAAGTTCCGCGACGAGCTGCGGCCGCGCGCCGGCCTCATGCGCGGGCGCGAGTTCATCATGAAGGACGCCTACTCCTTCCACGTCGACGAGCAGGACGCCAAGCGCGAGTACGAGAACATGTACGCGACGTACAAGCGCATCTTCACGCGCTGCGGCCTCGCCTTCCGGCCCGTCGAGGCCGACACGGGGGCCATCGGCGGCTCGATGTCGCACGAGTTCCAGGTGCTCGCCGAGACGGGCGAGGACGCGCTCGTGGCCTGCGACACGTGCGACTACGCCGCCAACGTCGAGCAGGCGGCGACGCGCAAGGTCGCGCCGGCGCCCGCGGGCAAGGCCACCCAAGCGATGACGCGCGTCGAGACGCCGGGCGCGCACACGATCGCCGAGGTCTCGGCCTTCCTCAAGGTGCCGCCCTCGGCGCTCGTCAAGACGCTCATCTACCTCGCCGACGGCGCGCCCATCGCCGTGCTCGTGCGCGGCGACCGCGAGGTCAACGAGATCAAGGTCAAGAAGGTCATGGGCGCGAACGACGTCGTGCTCGCCTCGGACGCCGCCGTCCGCGAGGTCACGGGCGCGCCCGTCGGCTTCGCGGGCCCGGTCGGCCTCAAGGTGCCGGTCTACGTCGACGACGAGGTGGCCGCGATGACCGACTTCGTCGTGGGGGCCAACGCCGCCGACGCGCACGTCGTCGGCGTCAACGTCGGCCGCGACTTCCAGCCCTCGGTGACGGCCGACCTCCGCCAGGCGGCGCCCGGCGATCCCTGCCCGCGCTGCGAGGGGGGGCGCTTCAAGGGCTACCGCGGCATCGAGGTGGGGCACGTCTTCTTCCTCGGCAAGAAGTACTCGAAGCCCATGGGCGTGAGCTTCCTCGACAAGGACGGCCACGAGAAGCCCGCCGAGATGGGCTGCTACGGCATCGGCGTCACGCGCATCGTCGCGGCGGCCATCGAGCAGAACCACGACAAGGACGGCATCATCTGGCCCGTGCCGCTCGCGCCCTACGAGGTCGCCGTGCTGGATCTCCAGAAGGACGACGCGGCGGTCGTCGCCGCGGCGACGAAGATCTACGACGGGCTGCGGGCCGCGGGCATCGAGGTGCTCTACGACGATCGCGAGGAGCGGCCGGGCAGCAAGTTCAAGGACGCGGACCTCGTGGGCATCCCTTACCGCGTCGCCGTCGGGAAGAAGGGCCTCGCCGAGGGCGTCGTCGAGCTCAAGCTGCGCAAGGGCACCGAGGTGCGCAAGGTCAAGCTCGAGGAGCTCGTCCCGCTCGTCGTCGCCGAGGTGATGAAGGAACGGACCTAGCAGAGGAACGAAGGAGCGCCCATGCACAAGCCCGCCCACGACATCGCGCCGCGCGATCGGGTGATCGTCGCCTGCGACGTGCCGGATCTCGCCGCCCTCTCCGCGCTGCTCGACCGCCTCGACGGGCGGCCGTCCTTCTACAAGGTCGGGCTCGAGCTGTTCGTCGCCGAGGGCGAGCGGGCCGTCGAGGCCGTGCGCGAGCGGGGAGGGCGCATCTTCCTCGACCTCAAGCTGCACGACATCCCCGAGACCGTGGCGCGGGCCGTCCAGTCCGCGCGCCGCATCGAGGCCGAGCTGCTCACGGTGCACACCTCGGGCGGGTACGAGATGCTCTCGCGCGCGGCCCAGGCCGCCGAGGGGCGCGTGAAGATCCTGGGCGTGACCGTGCTGACGAGCCTCGTGCCGGACGACCTGCGCGCCGAGGGCATCGAGGCGACGATCCCCGAGATGGTGCGGGCGCGCGCGCGGATCGCCGCCAAGGCGGGCATCGCGGGCCTCGTCTGCTCGTCGCACGAGATCGAGGCGGCGCGCGGCGCCGCCCCGGGCCTCTTCATCGTCGTGCCGGGCATCCGCCCCGCGACGGGCGCGGGCTCGGCCGCGGGCGATCAGAAGCGCGTCGCCACGCCCGGCGGCGCCATCCGCGACGGCGCCGACTACCTCGTCGTGGGCCGCCCGCTGCGCGACGCGCCCGACCCCGCCAAGGCGTTCGAGGCCGTCGTCGCCGAGGTCACCGCGGCGCTCACGTGAGCCGCATCGTCTTCGGCGTCAGGCCGGTCGAGGAGCTGGTCCGCGCGCGGCCACGAGCCGTCCACGTCGTCTACGTCGCCGACGGCTACCGCTCGGCGGAGATCGACAAGGCCGTCCAGGCCGCGAAGGAGCGCGGCGTCACGGTCGAGCTCCGGCCGCGCCAGCTGGTGGCCGAGCTCGCGGGCAACGTGGTGCACCAGGGCGTCGTGGCCGTCACGGGCGAGTTCGCCTACGCGACGCTCGACGAGATCCTCGCGGCGGCCGCGCGCGCCGGGGAGCCGCCGCTCGTCGTGCTCCTCGACGGCATCACCGACCCGCACAACCTCGGGGCCATCGTGCGCAGCGCCGAGGTGCTGGGCGCGCACGGCGTCGTCATCCCCGAGCACCGCGCCGCGCCCGTGACGCCGGCCGCCGTCAAGGCCTCCGCCGGCGCGACCGAGCGCGTGCGCATCGCCAAGGTGCTGAACCTCCTGCGGGCCGTCGACAAGCTGCGCGAGAAGGGCGTGCGCGTCCTGGGCGCGGGCGCGGCGCAGGGCGAGCCCCTCGCCGCCGCCGACCTCACGGGCCCCACCGGCCTCGTGGTGGGCGCCGAGGGCAAGGGCATGCGCGAGGCCGTCGCGCGCCGCTGCGACGCCCTCTTCCACATCCCGCAGCGCGGCGCCGTCTCCTCGCTCAACGCCTCGGTGGCCGCCGCCATCGCGCTCTACGAAGCCGCGCGCCAGCGCGCGGGCTAAACGATCGCGCCTCGTCGACGGGTCCGTCGGCGTGCGATGGTGATCGCATGAAGCCGATCGTCCTCGTCCTCCCCGCGCTGCTCGCCGCCTGCGAGGGCCCGCCGCCTTCGCCCCGCGAGCCGGACGCGGCGGCCGGCGACGCCGACGCCGCGGTCTCCGACGCCGCCGCCGACGGCACCGCGGCCTCCGACGGCGCCTCGTCGCCCGAGGCGGCCCCCGACGCCGGATCGCCCGCGCTCTTCCAGCCGGCGCCCGCGACGAGCTGCACGGCCGTTCACCTGGTCGTCGACGGAGGCTTCCTCTACTGGACCGACGAGGCCGGCGGCGCCGTGATGCGCGCCCCGACCGCGGGGGGAGCGCCCTCCGCCGTCGCGGTCGGCGAGGACCACCCGACGTGGCTCTCCGTGAGAGGCGGACGGGTCTTCTGGGTGTCGGGCGTGCCGGGGTCGCCGCCCGTGGGGAACCCGACCCACCCGACCCTCGGGACGTCGATGCGCGCGGCGGCGCCGGGCGGGGGCCCCACGACGATCGCCAGCGTGGCGGGCGGTCTTTACGGCGCGGTCGTGACCGACGACGGAGCGACCGTCTACTTCAGCACCGGCGCCGCGATCGAGCAGGTGTCCGCGGGCGGCGGCACGCCGAGCAACGTCGCGACGTTCGTCGACGGCAGCACCGCGCGCGGGCTCGCGATCTCCGGCACGACGTTGGTCGCCCTCGACGACGTCGACGGCTTCGTCGCGCTCGTCGATCTCACGGCGGGGCCCGCCCTCTGCGGGCAGCTCGATCCGACGTCCGGCTCCTGGACCGGCTCCTGCACCCGCCTCCCGAGCGACAACGGGTCCCTGCTCTCCGACACCATCCTCGTCGACGGGACCGTGCTCTACTGGGTGGACGGCGACAGGATCAAGCACGCCGATCTCGCCGGCGGTCCGGACGTGGCGGCGACCCCGGCGGACGCGTCGTTCATCGACGCCGCTTGCCTGGGCGGCTCGAGCGTGTTCTTCGTCGCCGACGATCACGCGCTCGGCGCTCCCGCGCCCGGCACGCTCCCCGCGGGGACGAGCCTGATCGAGAAGGCGACCTCCGACCCTGACGTCCCCAACGTCGTCCTCGCGCGCGGCCAGCGCCGCCCTCAGTCGATCGCCTCCGACGGCGCGCGCGTCTTCTGGGCCACGGCGGACTGCGCGATCTGGAGCCTGGCGCCCTAGGCTCACTCCGGCGCGGACGCGTCAGGGCGAGCGCGGCGAGCGCGCCAAGGCCAGGCGAGGCCGGGGAGGACGCGCGGCGCGCGTTTCTGGTAAGGTTTCGCCCCCTGGAGGTTCACCGAAGCATGTCACGCATCCCTGTCGCCGTCGTTGGGGCCACCGGCCTCGCTGGTCAGCAGTTCCTCGCCTCGCTCGCGGGTCACCCGGAGCTCGAGGTCCGCAAGCTCGCGGCGTCGCCGCGCTCGGCGGGCAAGAAGTACGCGGACGCGGTCAAGGACGACAAGGGCGCGTCGAAGTGGTTCTGCGGCGAGCCGCTCTCCGACGAGCACGCCTCGCTGGTCGTCGAGGACTCGGCGAAGATGACGACGGACGGCGTGCGGCTCGTGTTCTCGGCCGTCGAGGCCGACGTCGCGCGCGAGCTCGAGCCCCGCTGCGCCGAGAAGGTCCCGGTCATCTCGACGGCGAGCGCCTTCCGCTACGAGCCGGACGTCCCCGTCTTCCTGCCGGGCGTGAACTGGGACCACGCGGCGCTCATCGACGTGCAGCGCAAGAGGCGCGGCTGGAAGGGCTTCGTCTCCCCCGGGCCGAACTGCACGACGGTCGGCCTGGCCATGACGCTGCGGCCGCTCGACGTCGCGTTCGGCGTCTCGCGCGTCATCATGACCTCGATGCAGGCGCTCTCGGGCGCGGGCCGCTCGCCGGGCGTGGGCGCCATGGACATCCTCGACAACATCATCCCCTACATCCCCAAGGAGGAGGAGAAGGTCGAGAAGGAGACGCTCAAGATCCTCGGCAAGGTGGACGCCGCGGGCGGCGGCATCACGCCGGCGTCGATGACCGTGTCGTGCACCTGCACGCGCGTGAACGTCCTCGAGGGGCACACGGAGTCGGTGTTCGTCGAGCTGCGCAAGAAGGCCGGCCTCGACGAGGTCAAGGCGGCGTGGCGCGAGCTCGGCTCCGACCTCGCGGCGCTCAAGCTCCACTCGGCGCCCAAGCACCTCATCAGCGTGACGGACGATCCGTTCCGCCCGCAGGTGCGCCTCGACCGCGACGCCGAGGGCGGCATGTCGACCGTCGTGGGGCGCCTCCGCGAGGACCCGGCCCTCGGCAACGGCGTCAAGTACCTGCTCGTCTCCCACAACACGCGGATGGGCGCGGCGCGGGGAGCGATCCTGGTGGCGGAGTACCTGACCAAGAAGGGGTACATCGTCTAGGCCGCGCCCGGCCCTGTCCGCCCCGCGGGACGATCAGGGGCGGAAGCCGCGGAGGGTCGTGAGGAGGTCCGCGAGGGTGGTCTGCAGGCGGGCGAAGCCGGCCTCCGCGACGGCGTAGGTGGCCTCGTCCATGTAGAGGTCGCGGCGGAGCTCGATCTGGATGGCGTGGACGCGGTCGGCCGGCCGGCCGTGGTGGGCGGTGATGAAGCCGCCCTTGTAGGGGTCGTTGAAGGCGACGCTGTAGCCGCGCGCGGCGAAGTGGTCGCCCACGAGCCGTGACAGCGAGGGCGCGCAGCTCGTCCCCTCGCGGTCGCCCGGGACGACGTCGGCGCGCGCGCGGCCCGGGTCCTTGTGGCCGGAGCGGCCGCGCGAGGGCATCGAGTGGCCGTCGACGAGGATCGCGAAGCCGAAGCGGGCGCGCGCGCGGGCGAGCGCCCGGGCGAGCGCGTCGTGGTAGGTCGCGTGCAGCGCCGTGCGGGCGCGCCAGTCGTCGAGCGTGAGCGGGCGGGCGAGGGCGGGCACGCCCGCCGTCGTGACGGCCCAGATGAAGCCGCGGCCGTCGGTGTTGCGGGGCGCGTGGTGCTCGGGGACGGCGCCCGGCGAGACGTCGTCGGGATCGCGGTTGAGGTCGCAGACGAAGCGCGACAGGCGCGCGGCGATGACCACCGGGGGTCCGTCCGGCTCGCCCGCGCGGTAGAGCCTGTCGACGTGGAGGTCGGCGTCGCAGCGCACGTCGAGCTCGGGCGAGATCGTCGCCTCGAAGCCGTGCGTCGCGACGCCCGCGTGGGGGACGCTCACGACCACGGGCGTGGTCGGCTCCGCCTGCGTGCGCAGCGCGAACGCCCCGTCGACGATCTCGAAGACCGATCCCGCTTGCTCCGTCATGGCTCCCTCTACCAGCTCATCCTGTACCCGAGGTCGCCGACGAGGCCAGCGACGTTGCCGCTCACGTGGTCTCCGTGCGAGGTGCGCCCGAGATCCACCCAGAGGTAGCGCGCCCCCACGACGAGCCGGCCCGGCTCCAGGGGGAACGTCGCCTCGGCGTCGGCCTCGAGCGCGATCGACCACGCCGACGCCTCGACCACCATCGCCGAGTCCGTCACGTCGGGCGTCAGCCGCGTCCCGGCGAGTGACACGCCGGCGCCCGCGCCCGCCGAGAGCTCGGGCGAAGACCCCGAGCCGAGGCGGTAGCGCCCGAGGGCGAGGATCGGCACCTGGTTGATCTCGAGGCGCGACGTCGTCATGTTCGGTCCCGAGATGGGCAGGTCGCCCCGCAGGTAGCCCGCCGTGAGGCCGGCCACGAAGCGCCCCGTCTGGCGCAGCACGGGCACGAGGACCTCGAGGAACGCGGCCGGGCCCGTCACGGGCCCGAGGTTCGTGTAGACGCCGAAGCGCCCGCCCACGAGCACGTGGGTGGGCGGTGGCGCCACCTCGACGCTCGCGGCGGCGCGCAGCGCCGGACCCGCCGTCACGGCGACGAGCTCGCTGTGCTTCTCGTGCGCGCGCTCGGGGACGAAGTCGGCGATGTACTCGCCCTCTCGCGGCATGCGCACGTTGTCGAGGCGGCCGCCCGGCGTGTCCCACGAGAGGCCCGGCACGACCGTCGGCGTGCCGTTGCGGTCGAAGGCGCGCGCGCGCAGCTCGGTCGCGCGGCGGCCGTCGGCGACGAGGCGCGGGTCTCGCACCGTGAGCGACAGCGCGGTCGGCGAGCCGCCCGTGAGGAGGACGTCGAGGCGCGCCTCCGCGGCGTCGAGCTTCACGACCACCGTGACGCGATCCTTGCCGTCGTAGTACGGAGGCGGCGGCACGATGAGGATGCCGAGGCCGCCCGCCGTGAAGCGCAGCGGCTCCGCCTCGCCGTCGACGGTGGCCGTGGCGCGCTCGGCCGACGTCGGGTTCCCGAACTGATCGTGCGCCGAGACGACGATGCGCGCCTGCGCGCCGCCGCCGATCACGAGCCGCCGCGCGCTGGGCGACAACGTCAGCGAGCGCGGCGGGCCCGCGACGAGCGGCACGGCGAGCTCGGCGCGGCCGAGCGGCGTCCCGGACGCCGCGGCCGTGAGCGCGAGGACGCCCGCGCCCACGCGGCGCGGGACCTCGACGAGGAAGTGCGCCTCGCCCGGGCCGCTCGCGCCCTCGAGGTGCACGAGGCCGTCCGCCGCGCGGAGCGACAGCCGGCCCGGCTCCGCCGGCTCGCCGAAGGGATCGAGCGCGAGCACGACGACCTCGACGAAGCTGCCCACCTCGAGCAGCGGCGGCGCGCAGATCAGCACCCGCTTGAAGGGCGCCGGCTGGAGATCGACCTCCGTCTCCTTGACGTTGCCGTTGTGGTCGACGGCGCGGGCCAGGCCCACGCGCAGCCCCGGCGGCACCTCGATGGGGATCTTGACGTGCCCCTGCTTGTCCGCCCCCACGGGCCCGAACCACCGGTCGCCCACCCGCAGCGTGACCTGCGCCGATGGGCTCGTGCGCAGCGGCATCTCCGTCGCGCCGTGCAGCGGCAAGCGCGCCACGCCGCGGAGCCGCTGCGTGCCGTTGCCGACCTCGACGACGAGCAGCGCGACCTCGGGGAACCGGTCGGTGGGCGCGACGTAGCGGGCCGTGAAGTGGCCCGGGACGCCGGTGGGCCGGGGCGCCTCGAGCGTGCCGACGGTCGCGAAGGTCCGCGTCGGCGTGAGCGCCTCCGCGCCGGGCCCGCCCACCTCGACGTCGATCGTCGCGTCCACGTCGGCCCCGAGGACGAGGAACGGCCGCTCGGGCGTGAGCGTCACCTCGACGCCGGCCGCGCGCGGGGCCGCGGCCGACGGCGCCTCGGCGCGCGCGTCGCCCCCCGCGGCCGCGAGCGCCAGCCCGACGAACGTCGGGGCGAGCAGCGCCGGCGTGCGCGGGGCGCGCATCAGAGCTCCTGCGAGACCGGCAGCGTGAGGCGGAAGACCGTCACGACCGCCTCGTTCCAGCGCCCCGGCTCGTCGAGCAGCGCGAGATCGCCGCCCATGCTGCGCGCGATCTCGCGGCTCACGGCCAGGCCCAGCCCCGTCCCCTGCTCCTCGCCCTTGGTCGTGAAGAAGGTCTCGAAGAGGCGGGCGCGCACGGCCTTGGCGACGCCGGCGCCGTTGTCGGCGACCTCGATGGCCACGAAGCGCGGATCCGACGCGACGATCTGCGCGCGCACCTGGATGATGGGGCCCGGCGTGGACGCGACGGCGTCGAGCGCGTTGGCGATGAGGTTGATGAGGATCTGCTCGAGGGCGTGCGGCAGCACGGCGAGCGGCGGCACGTCGGGCGCGATCTGCGTGCGCATCGTCGGGCCCTTGCGCAGCCGGTAGTCGAGCAGCCCCGTGACGCGCACGAGCACGGGCCCCACCTCGGCGCGCCGCTTCGCGCCCTGCGGGACCGGCGCCGTGAAGCTGCGCAGGTTCGAGACGAGCGCCGTCAGCCGCTCCGACTGATCGACGATGTGGCGCGCGAAGTCGAGCACCTCGTCGAGCTCGACGCGCTCCTTCTCGAGGAGGAGCTGACCGAGCCCCTTGATGGCGAAGAGCGGCTGGCGCAGCTCGTGGATCTGCTGGGCCGCGAAGCGCCCGAACTCGGCGAGGCGGCCCGCCGACGTCAGGAGATCGCGCAGGCGCACGAGCTCGGCCTCGAGCTCCTTCTCGCGGCTCATTCCTTGGCTCCCGTTTTTTTCCACAGCTCTGCCGGCTCGGGCGCGAGCTTCGGCGGGCGCGTCGAGCGGCGCACGAGGTTGCTCGACGCCTCCCGCCGGCGCCCCGCGAGGTCCTCTGCCTCGACGCGCACGCGGTTGCCTCCCTCGCGCAGCGGCACGGCGGCCGCGAAGCGGCCGTCGACGCCCACCGACGCCGGGGCGCCGTTGATCGTCACGAGCGAGGCCGGCCCGGCGCGGCCGGAGATCTGCGCCGTGTCGGCGCGGTGGTCGCCCTCGGGCCAGACGACCTGCAGCAGCACCTCCTCGGGGATCTTCTCGGGGTCCTCGGGCGGCGCGCCCGCGCGCGGGCTGCGCGTCTCGGTGCCCTCGGGCAGCTCGACGGTCTTGCCCGCGCTCGCGAAGCGGGCCCTGCCCTTGAGGGTCGCCACCGAGACCTGCCCGTGCTCGTCGGCCTGGACGACGACGTGCGCCGGTCCCTCGGTCGACGTCGTCGTCTCGCGGGCCGTGATGGCCAGCGTGTCGTTGGCGGCGGCCACGCGGGCCACGACCTTGCCGTGGCGGAGGTCGACGCTCGAGCCCGCCGCCGAGAGGCGGTCCAGGCGGATCTCGACCTTCTCGCGCAGCTCGATCTCGCCTCCCGCCGAGAGGCGCAGCACGGCGTGCGCGCCCGGCACGGTGCGCACGAGATCGTCGCGCGTCAGCAGGTCGCCCTGCTTGATGGCGATCCATCGGCCGTCGCGGTAGGCGTCGACCTGGCCGTCGGCGGAGACCACCTGGAAGATGCTCGGGTCGGCGCCCGCGGCGTCCGGGCCCGCCGCGCCGCCGCTCACCCCGGCGAGCGTCGCGGGGACGCGCGCGGGGCGCTCGAACAGCACGCGCGAGACGCGCGCCGCCGCGAAGAGCCCGCCGCCGACCACCAGCGCGATGACGAGGAGCCCGAGCGGCCGCCGTCGCCGCGGCGGGGCCTTCGGGAAGAGCGGAGGACCACCCATCATGCGAGGGGAGCCCTCTCGACGGCCACCGGGAACGTCATCTGGAAGCTCGAGCCCTTGCCGAGCTCGCTCTGCACCTGGATCGTCCCGCCGTGGTCCTCGATGGTCTTGTGCACGACCGACAGGCCCATGCCCACGCCCGACCAGTCGCCGACCTTCGTCGTGAAGAACGGATCGAAGATGCGCGGCAGGTGGTCGGCGCTGATGCCGCGGCCCGTGTCGCTCACGGTGACGCGGGCGAGCCTCTCGGTGGTGACCGAGGTCTCGATCGTGAGCCGCCCGCCGCCGGACTTCGACATGGCGCCGCGCGCGTTCTGCACGAGCTGAATGAAGGCCTCCTGGAGCTGGGTCGCGCTGCCGCGGATCATCGGCAGGCCCTGAGCATACCGACGGACGACCTCGATGCCAGCGGCCTGGAGGTCGCTCGGCCCGCAGAGCTCCAGCGCGTCATCGATGACCCGCGCCAGGTCGAGGGGCCCGAAGTCCTCGCCGCCCTGGCGCTGGGCGAAGCGCAGCAGGTTCTGGACGATCTTGCGGATGCGCAGCGCCTGCGACTCGACGTCCTGCACGAGGGGGCGCGCGGGGTGGTGGGGCGGCAGGTCGACGAGGAGGAGCTGCGTGATGCCGAGGACGCCCGCGAGCGGGTTGTTGATCTCGTGGGCGACGCCCGCCCCGAGCTGGCCGATGGCCGCCAGCGAGCGCGAGCGGAGCAGGAGGTCCTGCGCCTCGCGCAGCTCGCGCGTCTTGTCCTCGACGCGGCGCTCGAGGGTCTGGTTCCAGGACATGATCTCGCTCGTCTGCTGGGTGATCTTCGCGCGCGCCTCGTCGAGGCCGCCGGCCATCTGGTTGAAGGCCACCGCCAGGTCGCCGAGCTCGTCCTCGGCGCCCTTGACGATGCGCGTCTCCAGCCGGCCGGCCGCGATCTGGCGCGAGCCCGCGGCGAGCCGCTCGACGCGCGCCGCGAGGCGCTGCGCGAACACGCCCGCGGCGATCGAGGCGACGACGATCGAGACGCCCAGCCAGAACAGCGTGGCGTAGAGGATGCGGCGCACGGGCCCGAACGCGACGTCGACCGCCTTCTCGACGACGACCCCGAAGCCCCAGGGGCCCGCGGGGGCGTACGCGCCGATCACCGAGCGCCCGCCGCTCTGGTAGGTGGCCACGGCCTCGGCGGCCGCGAGCTCGCCGTCCCGGCCGCCCGGCGAGCGCTGGGCCTCGAGGTGGGCCACGCCCGCCGTCGTCCCCGCGGCCACGAGCCGCGATCGGGCGTCGAGCAGGCGCACGTCGCCGTCGCGGTCGGAGAGCGCCGCGACGTAGTCGCCGAGGCGCTTGAGCGAGACCTCGGCGCACAGCACGCGCTTGCCGCCGCCCAGCTTGGGGTCGAAGGCCACCGAGAGCACGACGTGGGGCACGCGCCCCGGCCCGCCGAGGAAGACCGGCCCGACGCCTTGCCCCTTGGAGAGCGCCTGGCCGAGCGGCGCCATGAGCCCCACGCCCTCGACGTCGGTCGGGCGCATCGGCTCGTGGTTGCGGAAGCTCTCGTAGGCGCTCGGCGTCTCGAGGTAGGCGGGCTGCCCCACGGGCGCGCCGTGCTCGTCGAACATGGCGATCGCGCAGAAGTCGTCGCTCTGATGGTAGACGAGCTGCAGGAACTTGAGCAGCCCCTGCGCCGAGGGCGCGTCGCCGGGCCCGGCGCGCGTCAGATCGAAGATGCGCGCGTCGGTGCGCAGGATGGCCAGCAGGTTGCCCACCTCGCCGCCCGCGTGCTCGGCCACCTGCTTGGCGACCGTGAGCTCGTTCTCCTCGATCGAGGCGCGCAGCGCGCCCTGGCCGATGCTGAGCCACCAGTAGGCCGCGATGGCGAGCGGCGCGGCCGACACGCCGAGCGCGAGCAGCGTGAGCTTCGGCTTGAGCTTCACGGCGAGATCCCGCTGCAGGGGCAGCCCTGCGAGGGCGCCGGCTGGTCGCCGCCGTCGGGGTCGTCGACGTCGAGGTAGGTGTAGGCGAGGCTGAGCTTCCCGGAGCCCCCCACCGGGTCCTGCGCGATCACGGAGACGGCGCCCGAGCCCGGCGGCGTGAGCCCCTCGATGCGGTTCGGGCCCTGGTAGTCGATGCACTGGAGGGCCGAGGCCGTGGCGACGTCCTCCCCGAACCAGATGCGCGTCATCCGGCTCTCGTCGAAGCCCTTGCCGATGATCGTCACGGGCGCGCAGCCCGCGCTCGGCCCCGAGCTCGGCGACACCTCGAGCACCTGCGGCTCGGCGACGAACTCGAACGAGCCGGGCGTGTCGACGGAGGCGGAGCCGATCTGGACGCTCAGCGTCGCCGGGCCGGGATCGTGCGCGGGGGTGAGGCCCTGGATGAGCGTGTCGCTCACGACGACGCCGACGTCCGGCCGGGGCGGCAGCAGCGGCGCGCCGCCCACGAGCACGACGGCGCCGGCGATGAAGTTCTTGCCGTGGACCGAGACGAGCGTGCCGCCCGTGGACGGCCCCGCGAAGGGCTCGAACGACGACACGACGGGCGGCAGGCCGATGGAGAGCGACGTCTGCTTGACGCCCGTGAGGCTCGCCGTGTCGGTCGCCGTCACGAGGACGATGAGCGGCTCGGGGAGCGTCCTGGGCTCCGGCGCCAGGAAGACGAAGCGGCACGTCGCGCGCGAGACGCCGGGCAGGTGCGTGCAGCTGCCCGGGATCATCGTCTCCGCCGTGGACACCTTCCACACCAGGAGATCGAGCGTCCCGTAGCCGTCGTCGGCCTCGAAGGCCACGGGCACCTCGGCGCCCCCGATGATGATCGTGCCCTCCGCGGGCTCGTCGATCTTGAGGACCGGCTTGGCCGTGTCGGGGCCGAGCGACCGGAAGCCCATCGGCTTGCCGGCCAGCGCGCCGCGCGGATCGCGGACCTCCACGTCGTACGTCCCGGCGGGGATGCCCGAGGCCAGGGTGCCGAGCAGCTGCGAGGGGCTGAGCCACTGGAGGGCGTCGACGGGCTGGGCGTTCTGGCCGCCGCTCTCCGAGAGGAAGGCCGTGAACGCGCCGACCTCGATCGCCTCCGTGCCGCCGCGCGTGTCGATGTCGTAGCTCGGGCGGAAAGGGCCGCCCTCGATGAGCAGGGAGATCGCGAAGTTGCTGTAGGCGGCGGCCGGTGTCACCGCGGTGATGGCCACCTTCGGCTCGGCGTTCCCCGCGCATCCGGCGGCGACGAGCACCGCCACGCCGAGCCGGGACCGCTCGGGGATCCTCATCAAGGAGGATACTAGTCGAAGAAGGCTTCCGTGCGAATCTGCGCCTTGCGGTTGACGCCCCGGGCGACGAGCTCGCGCTTGAGCTCGTTGATCATGGCGCCGTTCCCCACGAGGTAGAAGGTCGGCGACCGCAGCGTCGGCAGCGCCTCGAGGATCGCCCCGGTGATCCGGCCTCGCGCGCCCGGCCAGGCCGGTCCGGGGGCGGTCAGGTGGATCGAGAGCCCGGCGCCCGCGCGCGCCGCCAGGTCCTCGACCTCGGCGCGCGCGAACAGGTCCGCCTCCTCGCGCGCCCCCCAGTAGACGTGGCGGCGGCCCGGCTCGCGGCGCGCCGCCAGCTCGCCGAGCATGGGCATGACGGCGGCGAGGCCCGTGCCCGTGGCGCCGAAGACGACGTCGCCCGCGTGCGCTGGGTCGAGGACGAAGAAGCCGTGCGGGCCGGTCAGGTTCACCTCGGCGCCGAGCGGCAGGCTCATGAGGTAGTGCGACGCGGCGCCGGTGGGCATGACGCGGATGATGAAGCGCAAGTGGTCGCCGTCCGCCGAGTGCGAGGCGATGGAGTAGCTGCGGCGGGGCAGGGGCGCGCCGTCGGGGCCGGTCTGCTCGTCGACGGCGATGGAGACGAACTGCCCGGCGCGGAAGGCGAGGCGGTCGGGGGCGCGCATCGCGAAGACCAGCTCGGCGATCCCGGGCGCGATCATCGACCGGCGTTCCAGCGCGGCGACGAGGGCGGCCATTGGCCGCGACGATACCAGGTTGTGCTAGCTTGCGCCCCATGAGCCCACTCCCGCCGCCCCTTCGCGCGATCCCGCTCGCTCTGACGCTCGCCGCGGCCGTGGCCCTGGCCGCCGGCGCCTGCCACAAGACCGAC
>DASZWW010000498.1:0-12382 GCA_035546175.1 Polyangia bacterium | reverse complement strand
CCTCTCGTCCACCTTTTCTGGCGCCAGGGGCGAGGATCGAATCGTCGAGCGACTGACCCGCGCCCGAGTTCGGCCCGGCGTACGACGGAATGATGATCGCGTCCGGATCGAACCCCGGCGGGAGCTCGGCCGGCAGCACCGGAGGGGCGCCGTTCGCCCGCGGCGCGCGCATCTGCCGCAAGAACGCCTGCAGACCTTCGAGCTGCTGCAGGGAGTAGTTCTTCCAGTCGACCTGGAGGCCCCACCGCGCGAGCACGGCCGCCCGCGCGCAGCGCGCGTTCATGTCCTTGAGGTCCGCGAGCGAGGCCGTGCGCCAGTCGACCTGCATGTCGCAGCCCTCGTTGAGGGTGCGCGCCTCGGAGACGCGGCGGTTCCAGTCCTCGAGGTCGGCGGCGCTCGCGAGCCGCCAGTCGACCTCCACGCCCTGGCGCTTGAGCTCGGCCGCCAGCTGGCGCCGGCGCCCCATGTCCTCGGCAGCCGTCTGCGCGTGGGCTCGCGCCGCCGGCATTGCCAGCGCGAGGGCGAGCGCGACGCATCCGAGCCGGGGGAACGCCATCCGACAATCGAACCAGCGATCGCGCGCGCGATCAAGGGGGCCGATCACCGGGAAAGTGTACGCGACCGCTGACGCGCCGCCATCCCCAGGGCGATTCTCCCCGGGGTTTTCCGGTCCTGGCGGCCGGCCCGGCCCCCGTCACTCGTCGTCGTCGCCGTCCGGGGGCAGGTCGCCGACCCGCTCGAGGGCCCTGTAGAGGGTCCGGCGGTCGATGCCCAGCTTCTCGGCGGCCTTCTTCTTGTTGCCGCCCACCTCGCCGAGGACGAGCTGGATGTAGCGGCGCTCGAGCTCGGCGAGCGTCGGCCGGTTGCCGACCTCGCCCAGCAGGCCCCCGCTGTCGCCGCTCGCGCCGGGCTCGGGCCCGCCGCCCACCTCGGGCGGCAGGTCCGACGGCAGGATGACGTTCCCCTTGGCGACGGCCACGGCGCGCTCGATGGCGTTCTCGAGCTCGCGCACGTTGCCGGGCCAGCCGTACCCCGTGAGGAGCTTGAGGGCCTCGGGCGACATCGCCGCCGGCTGGCGCCGCTCGCGCAGCGCGAGCTTGGTGAGGAAGTGCGCCACGAGCATGGCGATGTCCTCGCGCCGCTCGCGCAGCGGCGGCAGCCGCACCGTGACGACGTTGATGCGGAAGTAGAGGTCCTCGCGGAAGCGCCCCGCCTTGACCTCCTCATCGAGGTCCTTGTTCGTCGCGCACACGAGCCGCACGTCGACGCGCTTCGACTCGGTGCCGCCCACGGGGCGCACCTCGCCGTCCTGCAGCGTGCGCAGCAGCTGCGCCTGCATCTTCGGCCCCATGTCGCCGATCTCGTCGAGGAACAGCGTGCCGCCGTTGGCCATCTCGAAGAGGCCCACCTTCGCGGCCACGGCGCCCGTGAAGGCGCCCTTGGCGTGGCCGAAGAGCTCCGACTCGAGCAGCGACTCGGTGAGCGCCGTGCAGTTCACGGGCACGAAGGCGGCGCCCGCGCGCGGCGAGTGCGTGTGGATGGCGCGCGCCACGAGCTCCTTGCCCGTGCCCGACTCGCCGTGCACGAGCACGGTGGCCGTCGAGGCGGCCACGCGCGCGACGAGCTTGTACACCTCGAGCATGACGGGCGTCTTGCCGACGATGTCCTGCAGGTTCGTGCGCGCCTCCGAGGGCACGGCCTTCTGCTCGGCGACGAGGCGCTTGCGCTCGAGCGCGCGGCCCACGGTGAGCTTGAGCTCCTCGACGTTGAACGGCTTCGAGACGTAGTCGTAGGCGCCGCGCTGGATGGCCTCCATGGCGCCCGTGACGTCGCCGAAGGCGGTGATGAGGATGACCGGCGTCCCGGGCGCGCGCTCCGTGAAGGCCTTGAGCACGTCGAGCCCGCCCGAGCGCTCCATGCGCACGTCGGAGACGACGAGATCGTAGCGCCCGGCGACCGCGCGCTCGACGGCGCCCGCGCCGTCGTCGACGGCCTCGATCTCGAAGCCCTCGCCGCGCAGGATCTCGCACAGCAGATCGCGCGCGACGCGATCGTCCTCGGCGACGAGCACCTTGGTCACGCGCGACCTGCTTGTCTAGACGGGGGGCTCGCGCCCCCCGTGCCCCCTCGCTCGCTCCGCGTGGCGAAGCCACGCTGCGCTCGAGCCTCGGATCGATTCGTCACGCGCGTCCTCCTACCACGCGCAGCCGCGGGTTGGTCGTCGACTTCGTCGTCTTGCCGGGCCCGGAGCCGGCCGGCGCGCCGTCGCGCGGCAGGCGCACGTAGAACGTCGAGCCCTGCCCGGGCTGGCTCTGCACGGAGATCGAGCCGCCGAGGGCCGCCGTGAGCTGGCGGCAGATCGCCAGGCCGAGGCCCGTGCCCTTGCCGCGGCCCTTCGTCGTGTAGAAGGGCTCGAAGATGCGGCGCAGGTCGTCGGGCGCGATGCCGTGGCCGGTGTCGCTCACGGTGATGAGCACGTCGGCGTCCTCGGCGGCGGCGACGATCGAGACCCGGCCCGCGCGGTCGACGGCGTCGAGCGCGTTCGAGACGAGGTTGACGACGATCTGGCGCAGCAGGCCGGGGTCGGTCACGACGGCGCCCAGCGCCGGATCGACCTCGCAGGTGACCGTCGCGCGAGGCGCGGGCGAGGTCCCGCGCACGAGCTCGACGGCCTCCTCGAGCAGGCGCGGCAGCTGCGTCGGCTGGCGCTCGGGCTCGAGCGGCCGCGTCGAGTCGAGGTAGTCGCGCACGATCTTGCTGATGCGCTCGACCTCGCGCGCGGACACCTCGAGGCGCTCGCGCAGCGCGCCCGGCAGGTCCCGCTGCAGGAGCGCCAGCTGGATGTGCCCCGACACCGACGACAGCGGCGTGCCGATCTCGTGCGCGAGCTGCGCGGCCAGCTGCCCGAGCGTCGCCAGCCGCACCTTCGAGGCGTTGTCGACCTGCATGTCGGACAGCAGGCGGTTGAGCTGGCCGAGGGTGGCGTTCTTCTCCGAGAGATCGTGCGTCGCCTTCTCGATCTCCGCGGCCAGGCGCTGGTTGAAGGCGCGGATCTGCGCGTCGGCCTGGGAGAGCCGCTCGAGCATGCGGTTGAACCCCTGCGAGAGGCGCCCCACCTCGTCGACGGTCTCGACGGGCACGCGGCGCGAGAGATCGCCCTTCTCGACGTCGCGCATGGCGCCCGCCAGCACCTCGAGGGGCTTGCCGACGACCCGGTCGGTGATGAGGCCCGAGACGAGCGTCAGCGCGACGACGAACCCGATGGCGAAGATGATCGAGATCTGCTCCTCGGTCTTGAGGAACGACTCGACGGGCCCGAGGGTCCACTTCATGACGAGCGTCGCCTTCCACGGACCCTTGAGGTCGACCGGCAGCTCGATGGGCTGCTCCTGCGCCTCGCCCGCGCCCTGCGCCTTCGTGAACCCGAGCGGCTGCCGCGTCGCGAACGGCGCGAAGCGCGTGATCTCGGGGCGGTCGCCGCGCGGCGCCGCGATCCGGCTCGAGGGCGTCGAGGCCTCGCGGTAGACGTAGAGGTCGAGCCGCACGATGCGGCTGTGCCGGTTGAGGTAGCCGAGCAGCTTCTCCTCGAGGTCGCGGTCGTCGGCGTCGGCCTCGACGCTCTTGAGGTCCTCGGCGATGTCGTGCGCGATCTCCTCCGCCGCGGCCTGCCCGTCCTTGATGATCCGGTTGCGCGTGATGAACATGCGCCCCCACGACGCGACGCCGACCGTCACGGCCACGCTCACGGCGATGAGCCAGATCTTGGTTCGGATCGTCACGGCGCCAGCTCAGAGCATAAAGGGAAAAGGGCAAAAAAAACCCCGGGGACGCCGAAGCGTGCCCGGGGCCTTTTCACTGGCAGGAGCGGAGCGGCCGCGAGGCCGCCCCTTCCAACCAAGGAGAGACTACTTCTTCTCCTCGGCCTTCTTCTCCTCGCCACCCTCGGCCTTCTTGCTCTTCTTGGCCTTCTTCTCCTTCTTCGGCGCTTCCTCACCAGCGGCCGGCTTGTCCTCGGCGCGGGCGATCGTCCAGGTCGTCGGGAGGAGAACGGCGAGAGCGAGGAACGTCATACGAACGAGCGTCATGGGTGACTCCTGATTTGAGGGTTCGAACAGCCGGGGCAAGTTGCCCGGGCCGCGCCCTTCGGTGCAGTGACCGTGCCACCAAACTTCGGAGCGCGAATCGCGACTTCTCGCGGGGTTACGCGTCGAGCGCGGCCCCGGTAGCGCCCGCAGTGGGGCGGTCTTGCCTTCCGGGAGCAAAGCGCATGTGGCGAACCGCCCCACACGCCCGCCTACTTGCCCGGGGCTGTCAGGATGGCGATGTGAGTCGCGCCGGCTTTCTTCGCCGTCGACATGATGTCGACGGCGGCGCCGAGCAAGACGCTCTTGTCGCCGCGGATGAGCAGCGTCTCCGAGCCCACGTCCGTGAGCGCCTTGCGGATGTCGGCCTCGAGGTTCGCGGGCTCGACCTTGTGCGAGCCGAGGTAGAGATCGCCCGTCTTCGTGACGGTGAGGATCGGATCGCTGCGCCGCTGAGACACGGGGCCGGCGGCGTTCGCCTTCGGGAGCACGACCTTCATCCCCGAGCGCGAGGCGACCTCGGACTCGACGAGCGCCGTCGAGGTGACCATGAAGATGATGAGGAGGACGAGGAAGACGTCGGTGAGCGGGGTGATGTTGATCTCCGCGACGACGCTCTCGGTGGGCATGTCCCCTTCGTCGCCGCCGGCGTGGGCGCCGTCGTCGAGCTGGACGTTCATCCCCATCGCTAGGTCGTCCCCTGCGCGGCCGCGGCGGCGGGCGCGGCGGTCGCGCTGACCGACGGCGTGGTCGTCGTCGTGGTGGTGGGCGCGCCCGAGCGCGAGCCCATCGCGCCGAGCGCCGCCAGGAACTCCTCGCTGTAGAGCTTGTACTGCATCGCGATCGCGCCGATGCGCGAGACGAAGTAGTTGTAGGCGATGACGGCGTAGATCGCGACCAGCAGGCCGGCGGCCGTGGCCACGAGCGCCGCGGCGATGCCCTGCGAGACGACCTTGAAGCCGCCCGTGCCGGCGACCGACATCGACTGGAACGCCTTGAGGATGCCGACGACGGTGCCGAAGAGGCCCACGAACGGCGCCGAAGAGCCCACCGTGCCGAGCGCCCAGAGGTAGCGCTTGAGCTGGAGCACGGCCGCCGCGCGCTGCGACGTCACGGCCTCGGCCGTCTTGTTCGGGGTCTTCTGGTACACGGCCAGGCCGCGCTCGAAGACCTCGGCGAGCGGCACGGGGAACATCTCGCACAGGGCGGCCGCCTTGCCGATGTCGCCGTGCTCGAGGGCGTCGATGACGCGGTTCTTGAAGGTCTCGGACTTGGGGATGATGTTCCACAGCGCGTAGAAGCGCTCGCAGATGACGGTCAGGCCGGCCAGCGACCACGCGAGGAGCAGGGACAGGATCACCCACTCGTCGCGGACGAGATTTCGGATTGTCTCCCAGGACATGCGCGGAAGTGTAGCTTGGAAGTCCCGGGGGGGCCCGCCGCGTTTCGGGGCCAGCCGCGCTTTTCAGGTTGCGCGCCACATATAATGGCGCCGTGACGACGTCCCCCGCAGACGCTGCGCCCGCGCGCGTGATGACGGGGACGCGCCTCGGCGTGCCCGTGGCGCTCGCGGAGGTGGGGCTCACGTTGCTCGAGGCGCTGCTGGTGTCGGCGCCGGCCTTCGCGCTCGCGGGCCAGTCGATCCTGGCGAGCGGCGTGCTGCCGCAGTTCCTGCCGCTGCTCGGGGCCGTGCTCGTGGTCTCCTGGATCGGCGCGGCCGGCACGCTGCGCCCCGTGATCGCGGCGCGCAACGCCAAGCAGACGGGGCAGGCGCTCACCGACGAGCAGGTCGCCGCCGCCGATCGCGCGATCGCCCGGGCGCCCCTCGAGACGGCCGTCGTCCGCGGCGCGATCTGGACGGGCGCGGCGGTGTTCCTCGCCTGGCGGCTCGTCGCGCGCGGCCACCTCGGCTTCGCCTCGGGCCTGGGCGTCGCGTGCATCGGGTTCCTGCACGCGGGCGGCGTGGCGGCCGTGCGCGCGCTCGTGTGGGAGCGGGTGCTCGCGCGCCCGCGGCGCACGGTGCTGCCGAACTTCGATCCCCTGCGCGCCTTCGCGCGCACCTACCGGCGGCGCCTGGCGGCGACGGCGCTCGCGCTGCTGGCCATCGCGCACGCCGTGAACGCCGCGCTCGTGTCGGTGTTCACGGAGCTGACCTCGAACCAGGCCGGCACGCTGCTCGCCATCACCGTGCCCGCGCTCGTGCCGCCCATGGTGTTCTGGTACGGCTCGCTCGTCCGGCGCACGCTCCCCATCGAGCTCTACTTCGACGCGGCCGTGCGCCGCCCGGGCCTGCGCGGCCCCAACCGCGACGACCCGGGCGCCATCGCCGCGTTCCGCGCCGCTCAGGATCTGCCGTACCGCCTGGCCGGATACCAGGCCCTCGCCTGCGCGTTCGCGGCGGTGGCCATCGTGCTCGCGGGCCGCCGGCTCGACGGCTTCGACGCCGCGACGGCGGGCCGGCTCCTCGGCGCCGACGCGCTCATGATCGTCGCGGGCGGCCTCTACGAGACGCTGCTGCTGCGCGACGTGCTGCGGCCGCTGCTCGCCCAGCTGGGCGCGCGCCACCGCCTGCCCGTCTCCGACGTGCGCTCGCCCATCACGCTGCGCGCGAAGCTCGTGATCTTCTTCGGCAGCGTCACCGTCTTCGCCTCCGGCCTCGTCCTGCTGTTCGTGCTGTCACCCTCGCACTCGCTGGGCGTCATGATCGGCTCGGTCGCGCTCGCGCTCTGCCTCGCGCTCGGCCTCGTGCTGCTCATCGTGCGCGACATGGTGACGCCCATCCGCGCGCTCGAGGAGCGCAGCGACGAGATGGCCCGCGGCGAGCTCGCGCGCCCCGTCGCCCCCTGGGGCGAGGCCGACGAGATCGGGCGGCTGACCTTCGCCTTCGAGGAGATGCGACGCGCGCTGCGCGACAAGCTGCGCTCGACGGAGTCGCTCAACATCGACCTCGAGCGCGAGGTGCGGCGGCGGACCGAGGTGCTCGAGCAGCGCAACAAGGAGCTGCACGACGCGCTCGAGAAGCTGCGGCGCGCGCAGGACGACCTCATCCGCACGGAGAAGCTCGCCTCGATGGGCCGCCTCGTCGCCGGCATCGCCCACGAGATCAACAACCCGGTGAACGCCGTCATCAACACGCTGGGCCCGCTCGAGGGCGCGCTGCGCGAGCTCGCCGAGGCCAAGGATCCGGCGGCCGCGGCCTCCGCCTCGCGCGAGGCGCAGGAGATGCTGAGCGTCGTGCAGCGCGGCGCCGCGCGCAGCAAGGCCATCGTGCAAGCCCTCCACAACTACTCGCGCGGGGACGAGGAGAAGCCGCGGGAGGTCGCGCTCGCGCGGAGCATCGACGACACCCTCGACCTCCTGCGCCACCGCCTCAAGAACATCCAGGTCGACAAGGACGTCGACCCCTCGATCCGCCTCACGGGCTTCGCGGGCCAGGTCGACCAGGTGTTCATGAACCTCATCACGAACGCGGCGCAGGCCATCGGCGACCGCGCGCGCGGCGGCACCATCCGCATCTCGGCGGCGCGCCGCCCCGAGGCGAACGAGGTCGAGGTCACGATCGCCGACGACGGCCCCGGCATCCCGCCGGAGGTCATCCCGCGCATCTTCGATCCGTTCTTCACGACCAAGGACGTCGGCGAGGGCTCGGGCCTCGGCCTGTCGATCGTCCACGGCATCGTCGAGCGCCACGGCGGCCGCATCCAGGTCGCGAGCCGCGTCGGCGAGGGCACCACCTTCCGCGTGACGCTGCCCGTGAGCCGCGGCGAGGGCGGTGGTACGATCTCCCGATGAGAGCGGCGCCCCGCAACTTCAGCCGTGTCGAGTACGACAAGATGATCGATGCGGGCATCCTGGGAGAGGACGAGCGGGTCGAGCTCGTCGACGGGACGATCGTCGAGATGAGCCCCGAGGGCGTCGAGCACGCGGGGACGATCGATCTGTGCGCCGAGGTGCTTCGCCGCGCGTTCGGGCAAGGCTTCACGGTGCGGGTGCAGCACCCGATCGCGATCGATCCCGACGGCGAGCCTCAACCGGATCTCGCGGTCGTCGCCGGAGAGCCGCGCATGCACCTCGCGGCGCACCCGACGACCGCCGCGCTCCTCGTCGAGGTCTCGGCGTCGTCGCTCGCGTACGATCGCACCGTCAAGGCGCGGCTCTACGCCCGCGCCGGCGTTCCCGAATACTGGATCGTCAACCTGGTCGCGCGGACCGTCGAGGTGCACCGTGAGCCCTCGGCGTCCGGGTTCGGCAGCGTAGAGTCGGTCTCCGGCGGCGAGCTCGCGCCGCTCGCTGCCGCCGGCCCGCGGCTGGCGGTCGCCGACCTCCTGCCCTGAAGTCGCCCTGACAAAGTGGCACAGCCGGTTTGCCACTTCGGGTGCAAATGCCAGATTGGCACCCAGGTGGCGCTCGGAGCCAGATTGGCGTAACATCCTGAGCCGTGGTTTCGCGGTGTTACGTAAACCTGCGAAGGTTGGCACTCCGGTTGAAGCAGAAGGGGGTATGGAGCTGATGCGCGAACCCGGTGCGCCTCCGTCCTCGGCCGAGAGGCCGACCGTCCTGGTGGTCGATGACGAGCCCGGGATCGTCGACTCGCTGAGCAAGATCCTCGAGCGCGAGTCCCTGCGCGTCCTCACGGCGGGCTCGGGGGGCGAGGCGCTCGATCTCGTCCGGCGCGAGCCGGTGTCGGTGCTCATCACCGATCTCATGATGCCCGGCATGTCGGGCATCGACCTGCTCAAGGCCAGCCGGAGCGTCTCGCCCGAGACGGAGACCGTGCTCATGACGGCGTACGGCACCGTGGAGAACGCCGTCGAGGCCATGAAGCAGGGCGCCTACGATTTCGTGACCAAGCCGATCAAGCGGGCTCACCTTTTGCGGGTGGTCGGGAAGGCCCTCGAGAAGCGCTCGCTCGTCCAGGAGAACCGGTCTCTGCGCGCGCAGCTCGCGGCGGAGAAGCGCCGCACCCTCGTCGGGCAGTCCCTGCCGTGGCGCCGCACGATGGACTACGTCATGCAGGCGGCGCCCTCGCAGGCGACCGTGCTGCTCCTCGGCGAGTCGGGCACGGGCAAGGAGCTGCTCGCGCGCGCGATTCACGACGCCTCGGCGCGCGCGGCGGGCCCGTTCGTGCCGGTCAACTGCGCCGCCCTCCCGGAGAGCATCCTCGAGGCGGAGCTCTTCGGCTACGAGAAGGGCGCCTTCACGGGGGCCGTGCAGCGGCACGACGGGCGCTTCCTGCAGGCGGCCGGGGGCACGCTGTTCCTCGACGAGATCGGGGAGATCCCGACCCACGTCCAGGTGAAGCTGCTGCGCGTGCTGCAGGAGGGCGAGGTCGAGCGGCTGGGCGGGCGCACGACGAAGGTCGACCTGCGCCTCGTCGCGGCGACGAACAAGGACCTGCGCGCCGCGGTGCGCGAGGGCCGCTTCCGCGAGGACCTCTACTACCGCCTCAACGTCATCGCCGTGCCCATCCCGCCGCTGCGCGATCGCCGCGAGGACGTGCCGCTGCTGGCCGAGCACTTCCTGCAGCTCTACGCGGCCAAGAACGGCCGCCACCTCGGCGGCCTGTCGCGCGCGACGCTCGACCTGCTGGCCCGTTACGAGTGGCCCGGCAACGTGCGCGAGCTCGAGAACACGATCGAGCGCGCCGTCGTCCTGTGCCGCGGCAACGCCATCGAGCTCGACGACCTGCCGCCGGAGGTGCGCAGCGGGTCGGGGGCGCTCGCCGATCGCCGCTCGCTGACCTTCGCCGTGGGCACGCCGCTCGAGGAGATCGAGCGGCGGGTCATCCACGCCACGCTCGCGCACGTGGGGGGCGACAAGCGGGTGTGCGCGCAGCTCCTCGGCATCGCCACGCGCACGATCTACCGGCGCCTCGAGGAGGAGCGGACCGACGACCGCGACGAGGCGCCCGGCGCGCTGTCCGCCGACGGTGACGAGGCAGGCGCGGCCGTGCCAAATTGGCAGGCCGCCGGGTCGCGGACCTAAGCCCAACCGGCCGAAATTAAAGAGGTTCGCGGCGCCGGGCCCTGGCCCCGGCGTTGCTTTTGAGCCTCCCGGGATTCCATGGAGACTCTGCTCCGCAAGTACGTGTGGGTCATCGATCTCGCGGTGATCGCGATCTGCGCGGTCTTCAGCGCGCGCGCGACCGCCACCGTCATCGAGACCAAGCTGACGCACGCGGCGCCTCCCCCCAAGCCCGCGCCGCGCGTCGCGGTGGCCACGACCCAGACCGTCTACAGCAAGCAGGACGAGGACATCCTCAAGCGCAACGTCTTCTGCTCGACGTGCCCGCCGCTCATCGAGCCGCCCAAGGTGGACACCGGCGGCCCGCCGCCGCCCGCGGCGCCGCAGCGCACGTCGCTGCCCATCGCGCTCGTGGCGATCATGTTCGCGCCGCCGCCGGCCAGCAAGTTCTGGTCGATCGCCATCATCCGCGACACGGAGCAGAAGTCGTCGGGCCCGTACTCGATCGGCATGAAGATCCGCGACGCGACCATCACGGACATCTCGGAGACGCGCGTCGACCTCGACGTCAACGGCCGCGAGGAGTACATCGAGCTGTTCGACAAGGGCCCGGCGCCCGCGGCGGCCGCGCCCGCCGCCGCCGCGCCGGCCCCGTCGGGCGACCCGCTCGCGGCCGAGCTGCAGAAGGGCATCAAGAAGACGGGCGAGAACAACTACGAGGTCCAGCGCGGCACGGTCGATTCGCTGCTCAACAACATGAGCGCGCTGTCGCGCGCGGCGCGCATCGTGCCCGAGCTCAAGGACGGGCGCGCGGCGGGCTTCCGCCTCTTCAGCGTCCGGCCCGACGGTCCGTTCGCGCTGATCGGCCTGCAGAACGGCGACGTCATCTCGTCGATCAACGGGCTCGAGATGAACAGCCCCGACCAGGCGCTCATGGTCTACACCAAGCTCAAGTCCGCCAGCCACCTCTCGGTGGGGCTCGAACGCAACGGCCAGAAAATCACTAAGGAATACAATATCCGATGAAAAGACATCCGCGGCTCGTTGTGCTCGTCGGTCTCGTCTCGGCGCTCACCGCTTTCGACGCGCGCGCGGCCGTCGTCGAAGGCGCCGACGGCAAGGCCACGAAGGTCGGGTCCACGCCGGGCCCGCTCGTGAACCCGCTCATGCAGTCGCAGGCGGCGCGCAAGTTCGGGCGCCACACGCCCGAGGGCGTCAAGCCGGCGCCGGCGGCGACGCCCGCGCCCGCGACGACGCCGGCGCCGGGGGCCGCGGCGCCGGGGGGCGAGGCGCCCGGCGAGAAGGAGTTCAACTCCTGCAAGAAGTTCCCGGCGGGCAAGCGGGTCGTGAAGCTCAACATGAAGCCCGACACGGAGCTCGGCGATCTCATCTCCTGGATCTCGTCGATCACCTGCAAGCAGTTCCTGCTGCCCGGCACGATCCCCGCCAACTCGAAGAAGGTCACGATCGTGGCCCCGCAGCTCATCACGCCCGAGGAGGCGTATCGGCTCTTCCTCGCGGCGCTCGACTCGGTGGGCCTGACCGTCGAGCCGAGCGGCAAGTTCCTGCGCATCATCGAGACGCTGCGCGCCAAGTCCACCTCCATCCCCGTCTACGGCGTCGACAACGAGATGCCGGCGGGCGAGAACTACGTCACGCGGCTCGTGCGCGTGGAGAACGGCGACGTCAACGAGCTCTCCACCGTGCTCACCCGCATCAAGGGCGAGCAGGGCGACATCGTGCCGTACCCGGCCCAGAACGCCCTCATCATCACCGACCGCGCGACGAACATCGAGCGCATGGTCCGCATCCTCCGGGAGATCGACCAGCCGGGCGGCTCGGGCGAGAAGGTCTGGGTCGTCACCGTGCACAACACGGCGGCCAGCGACATGGCCCAGAAGCTGGGCGACATCTTCCAGGTCCAGCAGCTCGGCAAGCGGAACGCGGGCGCGCCGGGGGCGCCGGCGGCGCCGGGGGCCAAGCCCAAGGGCAACGACCTCGCCTCCGAGCTCAACGTCTCGAAGATCATCCCCGACGAGCGCTCGAACCAGCTCATCGTCATCGCCACCGACCGCGCGTACGCGCGCGTGCTCATGCTCGTCAAGAAGCTCGACGTCCCGATCGAGGGCGGCGACGGGCGCATCCACGTCTACTACTGCGAGAACGCGAACTGCGACGAGCTCGCCGCGACGCTGGGCGCCGTCACGGGCGTCTCCGTCTCGGGGGCGACGGGCGGCCGGGCGCGCACGCGGGCCGGCGCGGCGCCGGCGGCGCCCACGCCGACGCCCACGCCGGGCGCGTCGGGCGCGGGCAAGGAGAACCTGCTCTTCGAGGGC
>DASZWW010000497.1:0-13857 GCA_035546175.1 Polyangia bacterium | reverse complement strand
AGGCGCTGCTGGCGCTGGCCCGGGCCGCGGCGGCGGCCGGCGACGCGGGGCCGCTGCGCGAGGGCCTGGCGCGCCTCGCCCTCCCCCGCCGCCCCGAGAGCGCCCGCGGCATGGCCGACGACATCGTCAAGCGCGCCGACGGCCGCCTCGATCTCGTCGCCAACGCCCTGCCCGCGGGCGCGGACGCGCCGAGCCTGCTGCGCGCCCTCGGCTCGTCGCTCGTCGGCCGCGAGGCTGTGGGCCTGGAGCTCGTCGACGCCGCCCTCCTGCTCGACCCCGAGCGCCCCGACGTCCACGTCACGCGGGCCCTGCTCGCCGTCCACCTCGGGCGGCCCGAGGTCGCGCTCGCCGAGGCGGCCCTGCTGCCCGCCGAGCACGCCGAGCAGCGGGCCTTCCTCGAGGCGTACACGCGCGTCATCTTCTGCGCCTACCCCTTCGCGCCCGCGGGCCTCGAGATCCGCACCGCCTTCCCCGACGTGCCGGAGGGCCCCGAGCAGCCGCTCGCGAAGGTGCGCGCGCAGCTCATGAAGTACGCGACGCGGCTCGGCCTGTGCCGGGCGGCCGTCCTCGCGCGCCTGCCGCCCGGCGCGACGCCCGCCTGGCTGCCGCCCGACCTCTCGTCCCTCCTGCCCGACGGTCCCGTCGCGCTCGAGACCTGGGAGTTCGAGGAGATCGTCCAGGACGAAAACGACGAAGGCGAGGCCGCGGAAGACGAAGCCGGCGCCGCCCCGACGGGCGCGCCCGCCCCCGAGCCCGAGGCGAGGCTCGTCACCGTCGACGAGACGCTCCCGCTCGACGCGTCGGCCTCGCTGCCGGCGCTGCTGCGCCAGGCGCGTCGCGAGTGGGCCGGCCTCTGCTGGATGTGCTGGGGCGTGGGCCTCGATCGCGTGGCCCTCCCGGAGCGCGTCGACGCGCCCGCCGACTTCGGTCAGGCGGCGGGCCTCTCGCTCGAGCGCCTCTGGCGCTGCCGCGACCGCGTCGTCACGGGCGGCCTGCGCGCCATGACCCAGGGCGTGCCGGGCTTCCGCTGGGAGGGCCTCGAGATCGACGTGCTGCCCGTGGTGCTCGCCGAGATCGCCGCCGACGAGTACCGCGAGATGCGCGCCGTCTTCTACTGGCTCTGCGACGAGGGCGTGCAGTCGCCCTGGCAGGACAACGTCCGCACCCCCGACTGACGGGCGCTACGGCGAGGCGTGCGCGCCGAGCCAGGTGTCGACCTCGGCGACCTTGTGCGCGGGCGCGTTGGCCGCGACGAGCGCGCTCCGCGCCTGGCGCGCCAGCGCCTCGGCCCGCGCGCGCTCGCGCCGCTCCGACCACAGGGCCTCGGCGAGGACGAAGCGGGCCAGCGCGCCCATCGTCGCGTCCTGCTTGGCGATCGTGTCGACGGAGCCCTCGACGAGCCGGCGCGCCTCGGACGGGCGCTTCTCGGCGAGCTCGAGGCGGGCCAGGTCCAGCCGTCCGTAGGCGATGAAGAACGCGTCCGCGCCGGCCTTCTTCCAGATCGCGAGGGCGCGATCGAGATCCCGGCGCGCGTCGGCGAAGCGCCCGAGCGACGTCGCGATCTCGGCGTGATCGAGCAGCGCGATGGCGAGCTGCGCGCTCTCGGGGCCGAGCACGCGATCGAGGGTCTCGACGGCGCGCGCGGCGTAAGGCTCGGCGTCGGCGTCCCGGCCGAGCTCGTGGAGCGCGAGGCCGACGTTGATCGCCGACGTCGCCGAGTCCGGGTGGAGGGGACCGAGGGCCTGCTCCTTGAGGGCGAGCGCCCGCTCCTGCGCCTCGACGGCCTGGGCGTCCTTGCCCTCGATCTGGTAGACGACGCCCCAGCCGAGCAGCGTGTGCGCCTCCAGCAGCGGGTGGCCCGGCAGCCGGTGCAGGATCGCGTCGGAGTACCTCAGCCAGCGCCGGGCCGCCCCCGAGTCGTGGAAGCGGTCGGAGTACATCACGGCGGCGAAGCTCGCCGCCTCGACGGCCAGCTCGTCGTCCCGCGAGGCCTCGGCCGCGAACGTCGCGTCCTCGAGCGAGGCGATGGCTCCCCTCGTCTCGCCGCAGTAGTCGCCGGACCGACCCCGGACGTACGAGGCCTCCGCGACGAGCGGCCCGTAGGCGACCTCCCGCGCGGCGCCGAGGGCCGCCTCCGAGGCGGCGAGCGCCTGCGCGCACTGCCCCGCGTCGCCGAGCGCGCGCGCCTTGGCGACGTCCGCGCGGACGGCGGCGACGCGCTCGCGCGTCCTGGCGTCCGAGGGCGGCGGCACGACGCTGCGGAGCGCCTGGACGTCGGCGCAGCCCTCGAGGTTCGGCAGCGCGCCCGCCGCGTTCGCGGCGTTCTCGATGACGCTCGCGTCGGCGGTCGCGAGGAGGTCGGTGAGCGCCTTGACGCCGCCCAGGCGCTGGGCGAGGCAGGCCATGCGCAGGTCGAGCACCTCGGCGGACTGGTCGCCGCGCACGTGGGTCGCCTCGCAGGTGTCGCGGTACATGTCGGCCCACCGCCCCACGAAGGCGTCGAGCAGGCCGCTCACGCCGGCGAAGATGCGCGCGCCGTCGCCCTTGGCCTTCGCCTCGAAGACCTTGCGGATGGTCTGCTTGCGCGCGCCGTCGCCCGCGCGCTCCCAGACGCCCGCGAGGTGCGCGTCGGCGCCCCCGCAGAGCGCGAGCTCGCCGCGCGACGAGTGCCGCAGCCCCAGCACGAGCGCCGCCCCGAGGGTGGCCGCGGCCAGGGCGGCGAGCGGCGCGCGGCTCCGGGAGACCGGCGCGCGCTCGAGCTCGGCGAGCAGCTCCGACATCGAGGCGTAGCGCTTGTCGGGGTCCGCCTCGAGCCCACGCAGGAGCACGCGGCGCAGGCGCGCCGGCACGGCCGTCACCGGGGGCTCGGTCCGGACGGTGCCGGTCACGACGTTGGACATGAGCGCGACGACCGAGTCGCCCTCGAACGGCCGATGCCCGTAGAGCGCCTCGTAGAGCGCGACGCAGAACGAGAACTGATCGGTCCGCGCGTCCGTCGCCGCGCCAGCGAACTGCTCCGGCGCCATGTACGCGGGCGTCCCGACCATGGCCCCCGTCTGGGTCAGCTTCTGCTCGAGGTAGCGGCCGGAGCTCGACGGCAGCGCGACGCCGGGGCTCGCCATCCCCGGCCCGAGCTTCGCCGTGGCGTCGAGATCGATCTCGGCGCCGGCCGCGACCGGCGGCGCCCGCGGGACCGGCGCGGCCTCCTCGCCGAGGTGCAAGAGGTGCTGCAGGCGGCCGCCCGAGCCCGTGACGGCGGGCTCGGGCTCGGCGTCGGCGCCGAAGCGGCGCGCGAGCCCGAAGTCCATGACGCGCACCTGGCCGTCCTTGGTGATCATGACGTTGTCGGGCTTGAAGTCGCGATGGACCATGCCCGCGCCGTGCGCGGCGACGAGGCCGCGGCCCGCCGCCGCGAAGATGCGGAGCACGTCCCGCCAGGTGCGTGTCGCCGCCTGGAGCCAGTAGCCGACGGTGCTCCCGTCGACGAACTCCATGGCGATGAAGACGCTGTCCTTGAACGTGCCGACGTCGAAGACGACGATGACGTTCGGGTGCGAGAGCTTGGCGATCGCCTGCGCCTCGCGCAGCAGCCGCACGCGCCCCTCCGCGTCCGCGGTCTGCCCGCGCAGGAGCTTCACAGCCACCTTGCGATCGAGCTCCGGGTCGTACGCGGCGTACACCTCGCCCATCCCGCCGCGACCGACGAGACCGAGCACGAGATATCGCCCGATGACCGCGCCCTTCTCGAGAACGCCGGGGATCGGGCTCGCCGCCGCCACCGATTCCATCAGCTCCGGCCTCTCTCATCGTCAGCCGGATCGAGGCGGTTGAGTGATCCTGTTGCGGGCGCGCCGGGACCTGTTGCTCGAGCGGCAACAAGCCGCCGTCGGCCCCCGCTCCAAGGCCGCGAAATTCGGGGCGCCTCGGAAAATCCCTCGCAGGCCCACGCGGACGTGAGAGTGAGCGGACGTCAGCGCTGCCAGGCCGGCTTCTTCGCCTGCACCTCGCGGTAGTAGTCGCCCAGGGCCAGTCGGGCGGCCGCGGCCTCGTCGCAGAGCACGGTGGCGTTCGCGTGGAGCTGCAGCGCCGAGGCGGGGACCATCGACGTCACGGGGCCCTCGACCATGGCGGCCAGGGCGCGCGCCTTGCGGGCGCCGGACGCGAGCAGCAGGCAGGCGCGCGCCTCGAGGATGGTCGCCACGCCCATGGTGACGACGTGGCCGGGCACGGGGTCCTGGCCGAAGGCGGCCTGGTTGGCGGCGCGCGAGGCGGCGGAGAGCGTCTTTATGCGCGTGCGCGACGCGAGCGACGAGGTCGGCTCGTTGAAGGCCACGTGGCCGTCCTCTCCGAGGCCGAGCAGGACGAGGTCGAGCCCGCCCGCGGCGGCGATGGCGGCCTCGTAGGCGGCGCAGGCCGCGGGCAGGTCCGCGGCGAGGCCATCGGGCACGTGCGCGCGCGCCCGCGGCAGATCGACGTGGCGGAAGAGCGCCTCGTCCATGTAGCGGTGGAACGAGCCCGGGTGCGCGGGCGCGACGCCGACGTACTCGTCGAGGTTGAACGTCGTCGCCCGGGCGAACGAGAGGCCCTCGGCGCGGTGGCGGCGCACGAGCTCCGCGTAGAGGGGCCGCGGCGTGCCGCCCGTGGGGAGCCCCAGGACGGCGTCGGGCTTGCGCGCGAGGAGCCTCGCGACCGCCGCCGCGCCCGCCGCGCAGACGGCGTCGGGCGTCGGAAGGATCACAATCTCCATCTGTCTCTTGTACCGCGTGGGGCGGCGGTGCGAAAAAAAGCGCATGGGAACCCTCGGGCTCGCCCTCCTCCTTCAGGCCGCGCTCTCGGCCGCCGCCGCGCCCCCCGCCGTCGGCGACCTCAACCTCGCGCGCGCCGTCCTCAAGGAGCTCGTCGAGCTCGACACGTCTCAGTCGGCGGGGGAGACCACGGCCGCCGCCGAGGCCGTCGCGGCGAGGCTGCGCGCCGCGGGCGTGCCCGCCGCGGACGTCCAGGTCGTGGGCCCGACGGCGCACAAGAAGAACCTCGTGGCGCGCCTTCGCGGCACGGGCCGGCGGCGCCCGCTGCTGCTGCTCGCCCACCTCGACGTCGTCGACGCCAAGCGCGCCGACTGGTCGATGGACCCGTTCAAGCTCGTCGAGCGCGACGGCTGGTTCTACGGGCGCGGCACGCAGGACGACAAGGGGCTCGCCGCGCTGTGGGTGGCGATCTTCGCCCGGCTCGCGCGCGAGCGCACGCCCCTCGACCGCGACGTCATCCTCGCCCTCACGGCCGACGAGGAGAACGGCCCGGACAACGGCGTGCGCTGGCTGCTCGTGCACGAGCGGCGGCTCGTCGACGCGGAGGTCGCGTTCACGGAGGGCGGCGCGGGCGAGCTGCGCGCGGGGCGGCGCCTCGCCCTCGAGATCCAGCCGGCCGAGAAGAGCTACCTGACCTTCACCGTCGAGGCCAGGAACAAGGGCGGCCACAGCTCGCTGCCCGAGGCCGACAACGCCATCGTTCACGTGGCCGAGGCCGCGGCGCGCATCCACCACCACGCCTTCCCCCTCGAGGTGGGGCCGGTCGCGCGCGCCTACTTCCAGCGCATGGCCGACGTCGAGGGCGGCGCGCTCGGCGCCGACCTGCGCGCCGTCGCGGCGACGCCGCCCGACGCCGCGGCCGCGGCGCGCCTCTCGAGGACGCCCTTCTACAACGCCCGCCTGCGCACGACCTGCGTGCCCACGATGATGGAGGGCGGCCACGCCGAGAACGCGCTGCCCCAGCGGGCGCGCGTGACCATCAACTGCCGCGTGCTGCCGGGGCACTCGGCCGACGAGGTGGGGCGCGAGCTCGCCGGGGTCATCGCCGACCCCGCCGTCGAGCTCTCGCAGATCCGCTCGATGGAGGAGAGCCCGCCCTCGCCGCTGCCCGCCGACCTGCTCACCACCGTCGAGCGGGCCGCCGCGGCGGTCTGGCCCGGCACGCCCGTCGTGCCGATCCTCATGACGGGCGCGTCGGACGGCCGCATCCTGCGCGCGGGCGGGATCCCCTGCTACGGCCTGACGGGCCTCTTCGTCGACATCGACGACGTCCGCGCGCACGGGCGCGACGAGCGGCTGCTCGTGCGCTCGTTCATCGAGGCGCACGAGTTCCTCTGGCGCCTCGTCACGTCGCTCGCCGCGCGCTGAGGGCCTTCAGCCCCACCGGGAGCCTTCAGCCCCATCGAGAGCCTTCAGCCCCATCTGAAGACCCGCAGGCCGACGCCGAAGCTGGCGACGCCCCAACCGCCGAGGATCGCGAGCGGCCGCCCGACGGCGACGAGCCCGGCGCCGTCGATCATGATGGCGCGCAGGGCGTCGTTGAGCGCCGTGAGCGGCAGCAGCGCCAGCGCGGGCTGGAGCACCTCGGGGAAGCGCGCCGCCGAGAAGAAGACGCCCGAGACCACGAACATGGGCATCATGACGAGGTTCATGAGGCCGCTCACGGTCTCGGTGTTCCGCGCGCGGCTCGCGACGAGGATGGCCAGGCCGGCGAAGGCGAGCGCGCCCGCCAGCGACACGACGGCGAGGGCGAGCCAGCTCCCCGTGACGCGCACGTCGAAGGCGAGCCGCGCGAAGATCAGGAGCGCGCCGACCTCGAGGGGCACCGAGCCCATGCGGGCGATGGCCTGCGCGAGCAGGAGGTCGCGGCGGCGCATCGGCGTCGCCAGCAGGCGCTTGAGCAGCTTGCGCACGCGCATGTTCACGATGACCCACCCGATGCCCCACATCGATCCCGACATCAGGTTCATGCCGAGCAGGCCCGGCACGAGGAAGTCGATGTAGCGCGAGCCGCGCTCCGTGACGGGCGCGTCGCGCACGGCGCGCGGATCCTTCCGGCCCGCGGCGCGCTGGATGGCCTCGTCGACGGCGAGGCGCGCGAGCCGCGCCTCGGCCGGCATCGGATCGTAGCGGTACGTCAGCGGCGCGTCGGCGGTCGCGCCCGGCACGACGACGAGGGCGATCTTGCCGGCGCGCACGCGGAGGCGGGCGCGCGCCTCGTCGAGGCGCTCGACCTTGAGGCCGGCCGCGCCGAGCGCCCGTTCGATCCCGGCGGCGCCGGGCCCGTCGAGCACCCCCACGGAGACGGGCTCGGGCCCGCGCCCGCGGAAGGCCAGGCCCAGGCCGACCGAGAGCAGGATCGGGAAACCGAACACCCAGAACAGCACGCCCGGCTCGCGCACCGCCTCGCGCACGCGGGCGAGGGTCAGCTGATAGAGCGGCCCGCCTTCACTCATCGCGCAGCGATCTCCCCGTGAGCGCGACGAAGACGTCCTCGAGCGTCCCCTCGGGCGTGCCGACGTGCCGGTCGATGAGGGCCCGCGGCGTCCCCTCCTGGATGACGCGCCCGTGGTCGACGACGGCCACGCGATCGCACAGCCGCTCGGCCTCCTCCATGTAGTGGGTCGTGAGCAGCACGGTGCCGCCGCGCCCCTTGTACGCGCCGACGAGCTCCCACACCTGGCGCCGCGACTGCGGATCGAGCCCGGTCGTCGGCTCGTCGAGGAACAGGATCTCGGGATCGCCGACGAGCGCGCAGGCGAGCGCGAGCCGCTGCCGCTGCCCGCCCGAGAGCTTGCCCACCCACGCCGTCCGCTTCTCGCCGAGCTGCACCTCGTCGAGCAGCGCCTCGAGCGGCCTCGGCCTCTTGTAGAAGCTGCGGAAGAGCCGCAGCGTCTCCTCGACCGACTGCTTGTCGGTGAGCTGCGTCTCCTGCAGCGCGACGCCGATGCGCTCGCGCAGGGCGTCCCCGTCCTCGCGCCACGAGAGCCCGAAGAGCTCGACGGTGCCCGAGGTCGGCGGCGCGACGCCTTCGAGGATCTCGACCGTGGTCGTCTTGCCGGCGCCGTTCGGCCCGAGGAGCCCGAAGCACTCCCCCGGGGCGATGCGGAGGTCGATCCCGTCGACGGCCACGACGTCGCCGCGCGGGCCCGCGCCGAGCCCGCGCGCGCCCGGATAGACCTTGCGCAGCGCGCGACAGACGACGGCGTCCACGGCGGGTTAATGTATCACCCATGCCCTCGCCTCCCGACGGAGAACCCGGCGCCTCGGAGGTCAGCGCCCTGCTCGAGTCGGAGTCCGTGGGGCTGCTCTCGACCACCTCCGTCCACCGCCCCGGCTACCCCTACGGCTCGCTCACGCCCTTCGCCCTCTCCGCCCGGGGCCGGCCGCTCCTCCTCCTGTCCGGCCTCGCCGCCCACACGAAGAACCTCCTCGCCGACCCGCGCGCCTGCCTCTTCGTCGGCGACCGCTCCGCCGTCGAGGATCCGCTGGCCGGCGCCCGCGTGGCCCTCCTCGGCCGCGCCGTGCACGTCGACGAGCCCGACGCCCGCGCCCGCTACCTCGCCCGCCACCCGAAGGCCGCCGCCTACTTCCAGCTCCGCGACTTCGCGCTGTGGGAGCTCCTCGTCGAGGAGGCCCGCCTCATCTCCGGCTTCGGCTCGATGCGCTGGCTGCCGTGCGGGTAGCCGCGGCTACCCGAAGACGATGGTCTTGTTGCCCGTCACGAGCACGCGCCGCTCGAGGTGGGCGCGCACGGCGCGCGTGAGCACCTGGCGCTCGAGCTCGCTGCCCTTCTGCACCAGGGCGTCGACGTCGTCGCGGTGGCTCACGCGGCGGACGTCCTGCTCGATGATGGGGCCCTGGTCGAGGTCGGCGGTCACGTAGTGCGCGGTCGCGCCGATGATCTTCACGCCGCGGGCGCGGGCCTGGTGGTAGGGCTTGGCGCCCACGAAGGCCGGCAGGAACGAGTGGTGGATGTTGATGATGCGGCTCGGCCAGCGCGCCACGAGCTCGGGCGAGAGGATCTGCATGTAGCGCGCGAGCACGACGAGATCGATCTGCAGCTCGTCGAGGAGCTTCTGCTGGGCGACCTCGGCGGCGCCGCGGCTCTCGCCGTCGACGGGGACGTGCTCGAAGCGGATGCCGAAGTGGCCGGCCACCGCGCCGAGCGTGTCGTGGTTGGAGATCACGACGGCCAGGTCGCCGCCGAGCTCCCCGAGCTGGTGCGCGAGCAGCAGATCGTAGAGGCAGTGCGGCGTCTTGCTCGCGAAGACGGCCACGCGCGGGCGGATGTCGGAGTACGTGAGCTCCCAGGCGAGGTCGAAGCGCGCCGCCAGGTCGGCGAGCGCGGCGTGCATCTCCGGGCGGCCCAGCTTGAACGCCTCGAGGCTCCACACGAGGCGCATGAAGAAGACGCCGCTCTCGAGGTCGGCGTGCTGGTCGGCGTCGATGATGTTGCCGTCGTTCTCGAAGACGAAGCGCGACAGCGCCGCCACGAGGCCCGTGCGGTCGCGGCAGCTGACGAGCAGCGTGGCCGTCACGGGCGACGCGGCGTCGGAGGGGCCCGTGGCGGACATGGCTACTGAGCCTGCTGGATGATCCGCCCGTCGGCCAGCTGCTCGGCCGACCCGACGATGCGGCCGTCGGCGGCGCGCACGTAGCCGGCCTTCGGGCCGACGCGCACGAGGTCGAACGAGCGCTCTTCGCCCTGCGCGTCCACGTGGCGCACGCGCACCGTGTCGGCGTCGAGCTTGGCCATCTCCAGCTTCGTGCCGTCGGGCAAGGTCTTGACCGCCACCTGGTTCGTCCCGTTGATGAAGTCGATCGTGTTGACGAAGACCCAGTCGACGAACAGCGAGACCGGGTACACGGGGATCAAGATCATGGCGAACATGAGCAGCGACCGTACGACGGGGCTCGGCGAGGCGCTCTTGTTGAAGTCGTAGACGGCGTTCGTCAGGCGGAAGCGCCCGAAGCACCCCGCCGCCGTCGTCGTGAACAGCGCCGCCAGACCCAGCACGAGCGCGTTGCGAAACCGTCGAGATCGTTGCTGCCGCATGGTCGCCTCCCCGGGGGGTGGTTGAGTGGGCGCGACTATAGACGACGAGGCGGCGGCCGCGTCAACGTCAACGTCCGGCCCGGCGGGCGCGCACGGCCTCGGCGAGCTCGCGCAGCGCCGGCAGCGTGTCGGACCAGGCGAGGCAGGCGTCGGTGATGCTCTGCCCGTAGACGAGCGGCGTGCCGGGCACGCAGTCCTGGCGCCCGCCCACGAGGTGGCTCTCGATCATCACGCCGAACACGGGCGAGGCGGCCCGCCCCGCGCCCCGCACCTGGGCGGCGACGTCGCGCACGACGTCCGGCTGGTTGGCCGGGTCCTTGCGGCTGTTGCCGTGGCTGCAGTCGATCATGAGGCGCGCGGGGAGCTTGGCCTTCTCGAGGCTGGCCACGGCGCGCGCGACGTCGTCGGCGCCGTGGTTCGGCCCCGCGCTCGAGCCGCGCAGGATGACGTGGCAGTCGGGGTTGCCGCGCGTGACGACGATGGCGGAGAGCCCCTGCTTCGTCACCGAGAGGAACTGGTGGGGGTGGCTGGCCGCCTTGATGGCGTCGATGGCGATCTGCGTGTTGCCGTCGGTGCCGTTCTTGAAGCCCACGGGCACCGACAGGCCCGAGGCGAGCTCGCGGTGCACCTGGCTCTCGGTGGTGCGCGCGCCGATGGCGCCCCACGAGACGAGGTCGGCGATGTACTGCGGCGTGATCGTGTCGAGGAACTCGCAGCCCGCCGGCAGGCCCTTCTCGGCGAGGTCGAGCAGCAGCCCGCGCGCGAGCTCGAGGCCCTCGTTGACCTTGAAGGTGCCATCGAGGTGCGGGTCGTTGATGAGCCCCTTCCAGCCCACCGTCGTGCGCGGCTTCTCGAAGTAGACGCGCATGACGAGCACGAGCGCGTCCTCGAGCTCGGGGCGGACGGCGAGGAGCTTGCCCGCGTACTCGCGCGCCGCGGCGACGTCGTGGATCGAGCACGGCCCCACGATGACGACGAGGCGGTCGTCCTGCCCGCGCAGCGCCTTGGTGACGGCGGCGCGCGCGTCGGCGACGGTGGTCGAGGCGGTCTCCGACAGCGGCAGGTCCTCCATGAGGATGGCCGGCGGGATGAGCGGCCGGATGCGCTCGATGCGGAGGTCGTCGGTGGCGTGGAGCATGTGAGCCGGCGAATTTAGCGTCTTTCCCCGGCGATTGCTCGTCTCATCGCCGCCGCGCGCGGGGCCGCGCGTGCTGCGTGCGGAAGGTCTGCCCCGGCCCGCGCCGCGGCGCGCGCGCGGGGCCGGCCTCGCCGCCGAGGCCCGTGACCTGGCCCGGCTGCCGCAGCGGCACGAGCTGGTGCGGGGCGTTGCCGATGAGGTCCTCGCGCCCGAGGCGGCGCAGCGCCTCGCGCAGCGCGGGCCAGTTCGCCGGGTCGTGGTAGCGCAGGAACGCCTTGTGGAGGCGCCGCACCTTGAGGCCCTTGGGGACGGGCACGTCCTCGCCGTCGCGCCGCACCTTGCGCAGCGGGTTCTTGCCCGAGTGGTACATCGCCGTCGCCGTGGCCATGGGGGACGGCAGGAACGTCTGGACCTGGTCGGCGCGGAAGCCGTTCTCCTTGAGCCAGAGCGCCAGCGCGAGCATGTCGCGATCGGTCGTGCCGGGATGCGAGGCGATGAAGTACGGGATGAGGTACTGCTTCTTGCCCGCCTTGGCCGACGCCTCGTCGAAGAGCCGCTTGAACGCCTCATAGGCGCCGATCCCGGGCTTGAGCATCTTCGAGAGCGGGCCGTCCTCGGTGTGCTCGGGCGCGATCTTGAGGTAGCCGCCCACGTGGTGCGTCGCCAGCTCTCGCACGTACTCGGGCGACCTCACGGCGAGGTCGTAGCGCAGCCCCGACGCGACGAGGACCTTCTTTACGCCCGGCAGCGCGCGCGCCTTGCGGTAGAGGCGAATGAGCGGCGCGTGATCGGTGTTGAGGTTCGGGCAGACGTCGGGGTGGACGCACGACGGCAGCCGGCACGCCGCCTCGATCTCCGCGCTCTTGCACGCGAGCCGGTACATGTTCGCCGTTGGGCCGCCGAGGTCGGAGATCACCCCCGAGAACCCGGGCGTCAGATCGCGCACCCGCTCGATCTCCCGCAGCACCGACGCCTCCGAGCGGCTCTGGATGACGCGGCCCTCGTGCTCGGTGATCGAGCAGAAGGTGCAGCCGCCGAAGCAGCCGCGCATGATCGTCACCGAGAAGCGGATCATGTCGTAGGCGGGGATGGCCGCGGCGCCGTAGCGCGGGTGCGGGCGGCGCGTGTAGGGCAGCTCGTAGAGGCGGTCGAGCTCCTCGGTCGCGAGCGGCAGCGGCGGCGGGTTGAGCCACACGTCGCGATCGCCGTGGCGCTGGACGAGGGCGCGCGCGTTGCCCGGGTTGGCCTCGACGTGGAGGATGCGCGAGGCGTGCGCGTAGAGGACCCGATCGGCGGCGACGGCCTCGAAGTCGGGCAAGCGGATCACCGTGCGCGCGCGGTCGGTCGCCGGGCGCTTCAAGGCGCGCGCGGGGATGAGCGGCGCCGCGGCCGGCGTCTCGCACGCGCCGGCCGCGGCCTCCTCCATGGCGTACGGGTCGCGCGGCGGCTCGACCCTGCCGGGCGTGTCGAGCGCGCGCGAGTCGAGCTCGGCGAAGCCGGCCGGCGGCGGCCCCGCGGGGCGCGCGAAGGCCGTCCCCCGCACGTCGGTGATCGACGACGGCGCCTCGCCCGCGGCCAGCCGGTGCGCGATCTCGACGATGGCGCGCTCGCCGTTGCCGAAGACCAGCAGGTCGGCCTTGGCGTCGAGCAGCACCGAGCGGCGCACCTTGTCCGACCAATAGTCGTAGTGCGCGATGCGGCGCAGGCTGGCCTCGATGCCGCCGAGCACGACGGGCACGTCACCGAGCCCGTCGTCCTTGAAGGCTTCGCGGCAACGCTGCGCGTAGACGATGACCGCGCGGTCGGGGCGCAGGCCGCCCTGCCCGCCCGGCGAGTACGCGTCGTCCGAGCGCAGCCGCCTGTCCGAGGTGTAGCGGTTCACCATCGAGTCCATGTTCCCGGCCGTGACGCCCCACAGGACGTTGGGCCGCCCGAGGGCCCGGAACGGCTCGGCGCTGCGCCAGTCGGGCTGCGCCACGATCCCGACCCGGAAGCCCTGCGCCTCGAGCAGGCGCCCGACGAGCGCCATGCCGAAGCTCGGGTGGTCGACGTAGGCGTCGCCGGTCACGAGCACGACGTCGCAGCTGTCCCAGCCGAGCGCGTCCATCTCCGCGCGCGTCGTCGGCAGCACGGGCGCCGTGCCGAAGCGCTCGGCCCAGTGCTTGCGGCGCGCGAACAGCGTGCGCGGGACGCGATCCGGCGAGACGAGCGTCCACGGGGGACGCCGGGGTTCCGCGCCGGCCTGCATGTGGGCCAGTGATAACACGCGGGCGCCCCTCCCGCCGCGCCAGGGCCCGAATTCAAGGTGCAGGGCGATCCTTGCGATGTCCGGGGCAGGGATGCAAGCGCCTCGAGGCCTCGAGCAGAGACAGCACCCGCGCTTCGGCGTGGGCCTGTCCGTGACGCTGCTCTTCGGCCCGAGCAAGCACCCCGTCGCCGGCGAGCTGCAGGACATCTCGGGCGGCGGCTGCTACTTCAGGTCGCGCGTCGAGGTCGACATCGACCGCCGCATCATGGTCGTGCTCACGGACAACTCGGGGACGGTGTTCCGCGCCACGGGCCGCGTCGTGCGCACCGAGGCGTACCAGGGCTTCGCGGTGCTCTTCGACGACGCGGGGACGCGCGGCGTCGCGGGGCTCGTCGAGGGCTTCGCGGACCTCGGGCCCGAGGAGCGCATGGCCCGCCTCTCGACGAGCCTGCGCCCCGAGATCCAGGTCCTCTGAGCGAGCCCTCAGTCCGAGTCGCCGCCGGGCGCGTCGGCCGCGTCGTCGGCGCCCGTGTCGGCCGCGACGTCGGGCCCGGCGTCCGGGGCGACGTCGCTGCCCGCGTCCGTGCCGCCGCCGCCCGCACCGCTC
>DASZWW010000496.1:0-9906 GCA_035546175.1 Polyangia bacterium | reverse complement strand
GGCGCCAGGCGATCGTCCCCAGCGCCGCGCCGAGCGCCAGGAAGGGCAGCGCCGGCAGCCCCGGGACGACGGCGAGGAGCGCCAGCATCGCCGCGGCGATGGCCAGGGCCTTGGGCTGGGCGAGCACCTGGCGCGCCACCTCGCGCCCGAGGTGGCTCGCGCCGCCGTCGTCCTCGGAGGCGACGCGCGTGACGATGATCCCCGCCGCCGTCGAGACGAGCAGCGCGGGGATCTGCGCGACGAGCCCCTCGCCGATGGTGAGCACCGTGTAGACGCGCGCGGCGGCGCCCACGTCCATGCCCCGCTGGAGCACGCCGATGACGAGCCCGCCCACGACGTTGACGGCGAGGACGATGATGCCCGCGATGGCGTCGCCCTTGACGAACTTCATGGCGCCGTCCATGGCCCCGAAGAGCTGCGACTCGCGCGCGAGCGCCGCGCGGCGGACCCGCGCCTCGCGGGCGTCGATGTGCCCGGCGCGCAGCTCGGCGTCGATGGACATCTGCTTGCCGGGCATGGCGTCGAGCGTGAACCGCGCCGCGACCTCGGCCACGCGCTCGGCGCCCTTGGAGATGACGATGAACTGGACCACCGTGAGGATCACGAAGATCACGGCGCCCACGACGAGGTTGCCCGCGACGACGAAGTTGCCGAAGGCGTGGATGACCTCGCCCGCGTCGGCGCGCAGCAGGATGAGCCGCGTCGCCGAGATCTCGAGCGCCAGCCGGAACAGCGTCGTGAGGAGCAGCAGCGTCGGGAAGGTGGCGATCTTGAGCGCCTCGCCGACGTAGAGCGAGACGAGGAGCAGCGTCACGGCCGCCGCGATGTTCACCGACAGCAGGAGATCGAGCAGCGGCGTCGGCAGCGGCACGACCATCATCGCCACGATGGCGACGACGACGCCCGCGAGGAGCAGATCGGCGTGGCGCACGAGCGCCGCGCGCAGGTCCTGGCCCTGGTTACCCTCGGTGGTCACCTTCCATGGTCCCGTCTCCCCCCGACGACGGGCATAGACCCGGCGCGGGGCGACGTCAAGCGAGGAACGCGCGAGCCGCTCAGCGCGGCGCCGGCGCGACGCCGCGGTAGATAGTGTTCGTGGCCGCGGTGGCCAGCGTCGTGACCGTGGGGGCCTGATTCACGCCGTCGTCGACGAAGACGACGAGGGTGTTCGCGCTGGAGGCGGCGCTCGTCGCCAGGACCGTGGTCGTCGACCCGGTCACGAAGGCCGCCACGCCGCGCGCGGCCTGGGCGAGCCCGCCGGTCTTGAAGGTGGTCGCGAGCGACCAGGTGCTGCCGCTCTTCGTCCACTTCTGGACGCCGCCGCCCGAGGCGACGGCGCGATCGTCGGCCACGTAGACGACGTTCGAGCCCGCGAACGCGAAGCCGTACGGGCTCGGGCCCGACGAGGTCGGCATGCCGGGCAGGGTCGTCGCCGTCTGGCCGGCGGTCGTGGGCAGGCCGGTCCCCACGGTGAAGACCGCGAAGAACGAGCCGCTCGAGGCCGAGCCGTAGAGCTGGCCGTTGGCGATCTCCACCGAGCGGTCGTTGGTGGTGTTCGAGGTGATGGCCGTGCCGCCGCTCGTGCCGAAGGGGACGTAGACGACGCCGGCCGAGGGCCCCCCGAACCACAGCTGGGTGCCGTCGTTCGTGACGGCGCTGCGGACGTTGTTCCCGTTGTAGAGCGAGGAGACCTTCGTCGTGGTGTCGACGTTGCCGGACGCGTCGATGCGCGCCCCGACGCGGTTCACGCCGGTGGAGGACGCGACGCCGCTCGTGCCCGTGGCGGCGTCGTAGCCGGCCAGCGTGACGTAGTGCCCATTGCCCGAGAGGGCCAGGGCGCCTTCGCTCGTCGCGCTGCCCGACATCGTGAGCCGCGCGTTCGAGCCGTTGACGGCCGTCGGCAGGGCGAGCGGGTTGGCGAAGGAGGTCGGGGCGAGCGCGCCCGTGCTCACGAAGCGCTGCTCGACGAAGACCGCCGCCGCGGCGCTCGAGAGCGCGCCCGAGCCGTCGCCCACGCGCACGACGTCGACGGTGTTGGTGCAGACGCCCGCGCCGTCGCACACGACGCCGCCGTTCGCGCTGCACGCCGAGAGCGCGGCCGTGTTCGGGTGGGCCGGGGCGCCGGCGTTGCAGGTCTCGCTCGTGCAGGGGTTGCCGTCGTCGGCCGGGACGTCGCCGTTGTCCGCCGTCGAGGTCGTGTTCCCCTGGCCGTCGCACACGTTCGCCTGGCAGTCGCCCGCGGTCTGGTTCGGCGTCACGGTCCCCGAGGCCTTGTTCGGGTGCGCGGGCACGCCGGCGTTGCACGTCTCGCTCGTGCAGAAGTTGCCGTCGTCGGCGGGGACGTCCGTGTCGTCCGCGACGGAGGTCATGCCGCCGTGGCCGTCGCACACGACCGTCTGGCAATCGCCGGACGTCTGCGAGGCGAGCGGCATGTTCGGCGGCTGGTTCATGGTCCCGCAGATGCCGCCCGCGCAGAGGGGCGTGACGCAGGCGTTGCCCGTGGCCGGGCAGTCGCTCGCCTGCTGGCACGGGGTGCCGAGGCTCACGCACATCGCCGCGCCCGCCGCGCCCTGGCAGGCCGTGCCCGCCGGGCAGGGCATCGAGGAGCCCTGCAGGAGGCAGCCGTCGGCGCTCGTGGCGCAGGTGGCGATCGTGCTCGCGTCGACGCAGAACGCGCCGGCCGCCGTACAGGCGTTCGCGTCGCATGCGCAGGCGGCGCTCGGGGCGGCGCCCTGGCAGGCCTGGTTGGGCCCGCAAGCCGCGGGCGCCGACGAGACGAAGCACCCGTCGCTCGTGGCGGTGCACGTCGCGGCGTGCGTCCCGTCGAGGCAGTAGCTGCCCACCTGCGACGCCGTGCACGTGGTGATCCCTGGTCCGCCGCAGACGCAGGCGGCCACGCCGGCGGCGCCCTGGCAGGTCTTGCTGGCGCTGCACGGGACGGGGGGCGAGACGATCACGCAGCCGCTGGCGTCGCGCGAGCAGGTCGCCACGTGCGTGCCGTCGGCGCAGACGGTCCCGGGGAACGTCGTCACGCCCGCGCAGGCGGCGGGGGCAGGCCCGCAGGCGTTCGCCGTACAGGTGACGGTGACGCTGGCCGTGTCGGTGCAGGCGGGCGCGGGATCGCCGTCGGTGACGGTGAACGACAGCGTGACGGGGCCGGGCAGCGCGCAGGTGAACGTCGGCGTCGCGGTGGCACCGCCGCCGAGCGTGCCGGCGCCGGGCGGGCTCACCGTCCACGCGTACGCGAGCGGGCTCGGCGAGCTGTCGGGGTCGTGCGCGAGGGCGGCGAGCGAGATCGTGCCGCCCAGGAGGACCTCGTCGGGCGTGGCCGTGACGCCGTCGGCCGTCGGGCAGACGTTCAGGGTCCCGTTGATGACCAGGCTCCCGTCGCGCGCCGGCTCGTGGCAGCGCAGGGTCACCGTCACGGTCGTGGTCGCGTGCGCCGTCACGTCGAACGGCGCGGAGGAGCCGGCGCACGGCTCGGTGCCGTCGGTGGAGGTCGCCGACAGCGCGATGGAGTAGCCGTTGCCCGCGGGCAGCGGGCCGATCACCGCGCTCACGGTGTCCGAGCTGCTGACATCGAAGGCGCCGGAGGTCGAGAACGCGCTCGGGCCCGTGACCAGGTAGCTGACGGAGCCCACGCTCGCGCCGCCCGCCAGCGTCACGGCGAGCCCCACGCTGCCCGCGGGGCCCGCGCCCGCCGAGCTCTTGCAGCCGCAGAGGGACAGGGCGCCCACGAGGCTGGCGGCGGCGAACGCCATCAACGAACGAGTCGTGGTCTGCATGACTGCCCGCAGGTCGGCTGCAAGACCAGATCCACGCGCGCGGCGCGCAGACGCCCGACATCACTCGCCCCTCGACGGGCCGCCGCTCGTGGAGCTCCTCTTTCCGGAGAGGCCGCTCCGATTTTCGAAGACCCGCCGGGCCGAGCCGGTCCGCTACACCATCCAGCGCGGCAGGCGCGCGCGCAGCGCCTGATCGAACCCGAGCACGCGGCCGGGCGGCGCGACGATGAAGAGCAGGAACAGCGCGCCCATGAGCAGCGCGTTGCCGGGCGGCACGGGGCCCTGGCCGGCGCCGAAGGCGAACGAGAAGAGCATGACGGCGCCGAGGAAGGCGGCCAGGCGCGTGAGGAGCCCCAGCACCATCGAGGCGCCGATGACGAGCTCGCCCACCGTGACGAGCGTGCCGAAGATCTTGGGGTGCGCGCGCGCCGAGTTGATGACCGGCAGGAAGAACTGGTAGGTCTTGTGCGCGTCGACCCAGCCGTCGAGCGTGCGCAGGATCGGCGCGCCGTGGAGCCAGTCGCCCTGGAACTTGCTCCAGCCCTCGAGGACGAGGATGAGACCGCAAAAGATCCGCAGCGGGACGAGGTACGCGAGCGGGATGCGCTCGTTCATGCGCTGACAGTAACACGCGCGTGATAACGTCGGCGCGTGGAAACGAAGCGCCCCACGAGCGAAGCGGCGGAGCAGATCCTGGGCCTCTACTTCCCCGTGCTCGACCACGGGTTCGTCTCGCTCGTCGACTACATGGGCACCGACGAGTGCATCGAGCGCGCCGCGCGCGTCAGCTACGGCTACGGCACGCGCAAGCAGAGCCTCACGCGCGGGCTCCTGCGCTACCTGCGCCGCCACAAGCACACGACGCCCTCCGAGATGGTGGAGCTCAAGTTCCACTGCTGCATGCCCATCTTCGTCGCGCGCCAGTGGATCCGGCACCGCACGGCGAACGTCAACGAGTACTCGGGGCGCTACTCCCTCATCCCCATGCTCTTCTACACGCCCGACGCCGCGCAGCTGCAGACGCAGAGCAAGAAGAACAACCAGGGGCGCAGCGGCACGCAGGTCGCGGACGACGTGCACGTCGAGGCCCTCCGCCGCTGGACGGAGATCCGGCGCGCGAGCACCGAGGCCTACGAGTGGATGACCGCGGGCGAGATCGCCCGCGAGCTCGCCCGCATCGACCTGCCGCTCTCGACGTACACGCAGTGGTACTGGAAGATCGACCTGCACAACCTGCTGCACTTCCTCACGCTGCGCGTGGACCCGCACGCGCAGTGGGAGATCCAGGAGTTCGGGCGCGTCATGGCCGGCATGCTCAAGCGCGTCGCGCCCCTGTCGTACGAGGCCTGGATCGACTACGACGTCTGCGGGGGCCACCTGTCGCGCATGGAGCTCGACGCCCTCCGGTCCCTCGTCTCGGTCGAGGGCGAGGGCCTGCGCGGCAACGCGGGCGCCCTCTCGAAGGAGGCGCTCCTCGGAAAGGGCCTCGCCAAGCGCGAGGTCGAGGAGCTGCTCGTCAAGCTCGCGCCCCCGGGCGCCGTGCCGGACTTCGAGCTCGACCTCGCGAGCGCCAGGCCCGCCGAGCACTTCGCGGCGCGCTTCGCCGAGGCCGTGCCCAAGGCCGATCGCGCGCCCGCCGACGGGTGAGGCCCGGGTCGGGCCGCCCTTGACGCGGGGGCGGACGGTGCCAGGGTTTTCCTTATGAACAGGGAACAGAAAGAGGGCCGCTTCGAGAACCTCAAGGGGCGCGTCAGGCAAGCCATGGGGACCGTCTCGGGCGACAAGCAGAGCGAGGCCGAGGGCGCGCGGGAGCGCGCCGAGGGCTCCATCAAGAAGGCCTTCGGCGACCTCAAGCAGAGGTTCGCGAAGAAGCCCGAACCGCCGCGCTAGCCGCGCCGGCGCGAGGGGCCGGAGGTCGCGCCCCGGAAGGGGTTGAGCAGCGAGACGCCCAGCCCGCCGAGCTCGCGCACGCTCCTCGTCACGAGGACGAGGCCGTGGTGGGCGGCGGTGGCGACGACGAGGAGGTCTGCCTGCGGCCGCGCGCGGCGCCGGGCGGCGAGCTGGCCGCGCAGCGTGCCCGCGAGCCGGGCGATGGGCGCCGTGACGTCGAGGACCTCGCAGTGGCGGGCCACGAAGCCGTCGAGCCAGCCGGCGACGGCGGGGGAGGCGCGGCGCGCGATCCCGGCGGCGAGCTCCTCGAGGGTGACGACGCTGAGGGCGATGCGGCGCGTCCGGGCCGCCCATGCGGCCACGCCGGCGTCGGGCTCGGCGGCCGCCAGCTCCGCGAGGACGCGGGTGTCGACGAGCGGCGCGGCCGCCCGCGCGGCGTCGGCCCGCCCGCCGCTCGTCATCGGCGGCGTTCCATCCCGAGGGCGTCGCGGCGGCGGGGGAGGGCGAGCGGCCGGGCCGCGAGGCGCCGCAGGGCCGCGAACGCGTCGGCGAGCGTCTCGCGCTCGCGCGCCGCCCGGCTCGCTTCCAGCGCCACGAAGTCGCGCGGCGCGACGACGACGGCCGCCGGCTCGTTGTGGCGAAAGATCGCCTGGGGCTCGTGGGCCGCGGCGGCGAAGACCTCGGGCAATCGGGCCCGGGCTTGGGCGACCGACCAGCGGCGGACGCGCTTCGACGGCGGCGGCGACATTATGTACAGACTGCCCAAAGATTTTGTACAAAGCAACATCCGGCGCCCCGTGCGCTAGGCTGGCGTCCACCTTGTCCACCGCCGTGACCGACGAGATCCCCCGGGAGGAGGAGCGCCTGCTCGAGCGGGTGCTCGAGAGCCTCTCGGCGCACCAGGCCGCGCTGCCCAAGCCCGGCGCGACGAAGGCCCCGGCCTCGCGCGAGTCGGCCGCCGCGGGCGCCGCCGCGCGGCGGGCCTACGACGAGGAGCTGGTGGCCCTGCGCGACGAGATCGGCGAGGCGCGGCTCGAGGACGTGCCGGCGCTCGTCGCGCAGATGGAGCGCCTGCAGATGGTCGGCATGACGCGCGCCGATCTGCAGACGATGCTGGTCGATCCCGCGTCGCCCTACTTCGGGCACCTGCGCCTGCGCGAGGAGGTCGCGGGACGGGGCGCCGTCGAGCGCGACGTCTTCATCGGCCGCGCCACCTACGTCGACGCGAAGAGCCGCATCAACATCGTCGACTGGCGGCACGCGCCCGTGAGCCAGCTCTTCTACCGCTACGTCGAGGGCAGCGACTACGAGGAGACGTTCGGCGCCCGCGAGGTCGAGGGCGAGGTCGTCGCTCGCCGCGTGCTCACGATCGAGGGCGGCGTGCTCGTGCGCGTCGCCAGCCCGCAGGGCGTGTGGGTGCGCGAGGCGCCCAGCCGCTCCGCGCCGTGGATCGCGCGCGACGTCCCCGTGCACGCGCTCGCGGGCGGCGAGCAGACGGGGGCGCGGCCCGGGCGCCCCGCGCCCCGGCGCGGCGTGCTCGGCGCCGCGCCGGACGGCGCTCAGGGGCTCGATCGCCACCTCCCCGAGATCGCGGCCCTCATCGACCCGCGCCAGTTCGAGCTCATCACGGCGCACGGCGCGGGCGTGGTCGTCATCCAGGGCGGGGCCGGCAGCGGCAAGACGACCGTGGGCCTGCACCGCCTCGCGCACCTCGCCTACGCGCACCCCAGCCAGTATCCGCCGTCGCGGCTGCTCGTCGTCACCTACGGCGCGGCGCTCGCCGCCTACATGGGCGAGGTGCTGCCGTCGCTCGGCGTCCCCGGCGTCCGCGTGCTGACCTTCGGCGCGTGGGCCGAGCGCGAGCTCCGCGCCGTCGTGCCCTGGCTGCGCGCCGAGGTCGTCGACGAGGCGAGCCCCGCCGTCACGCGCGTCAAGAGCCACCCGGCGCTGCTCCACGAGCTCGAGCGCCTCGCCAGGGCCCACGCCGGCAAGCGCGGCTCGCGCGCCGTCGTCGAGCTGTGGGCCGACCTGCTCACCGACAAGACGCGCCTGCTCGCGCTCCTGCGGGACGCGCCCGAGGCGCCCGTCTCCGAGCGCGACGTCGTCGACGCCCACCGCGTGATGGTCGACCGCGTGGCCGCCATCGTGGCGCGCGACCCGCGCGATCGGCCGCCCGAGCCGAAGAAGCCCAAGAAGAGGCTCCGGGCGGAGCACGCCGCGCAAGCCGACGAGGCGCTGCAGGAGGGCCTGGCCGACCTCGCCGCCGGCAGACCCAAGGAGAAGACCGTCGACGCCGATCTCCCCGAGCACGTCCGCCGCGTCGAGGGCGCGCTCGGCATCGAGGGCGACGACGACGTGCGCGGCGCCACCGGCATCGACGGCCTCGCCACCGAGGACGACCGCCCGCTGCTCGACCTCGACGACGTGGCCATCCTGCTGCGCGCCCACGAGCTGCTCCTCGGCGTCAAGCAGCCGCTCGCCCACGTGTTCGTCGACGAGGCCCAGGACCTCTCGCCCATGAAGCTGGCCGCGCTCATCGGGCGCACGGCGGCGCCGCCCGGCAAGGCCGGCCGCGCCGGGCCGTCGATCACGCTCGCGGGCGACACCTCGCAGAAGCTCTTCCTCGACAACGGCTTCGGCGACTGGCGCGGCGTGCTCGGGCACCTGGCGCTCACGCACGTCGCCGTCGAGCCGCTGCGCATCGCCTACCGCTCGACGCGCGAGATCCTCGCCCTCGCGCGGCAGGCCATGGGCCCGCTCGCCGACGCGCTGCCGCCCGAGGCGCCGCGCTCGGGCGCGCCCGTCGAGGCCTTCCGTTTTCCGGGCGTGGGCGCCGCCGTGGCCTTCCTCGGCGAGGCGCTGCGCGATCTCCACGCGCGCGAGCCGCGCGCCACCGTGGCGCTCCTCGCGCGCCACCCCGAGCAGGCCGACCGCTACTTCGACGGCCTCCAGCGCGCCGAGGTGCCGGCGCTGCGCCGCGTGCGCGCCCAGGAGTTCTCCTTCCGCCCCGGCGTCGAGGTCACCGACGTGCGGCAGGTCAAGGGCCTCGAGTTCGACTACGTCGTCATGCTCGACGCCAACGGCCAGAGCTACGGCCGCGACGACGAGTCGCGCCACCTCTTCCACATCGGCGTCACCCGCGCCGCCCACCAGCTCTGGCTCGTCGCCACCGCCACGCCGAGCCCCCTCATCCCCAAGGAGCTGTTCCGCGACTGAGGCGGCCCCGTCACGGCGCGAACGTCTGCGGCGCCGCGGGCTCGTGCCACGTGCGCGTGAGGTCGAGCCACATCGCGAGCCCGCTGTGGGGCGCGTAGGGCCGGTACCGCCGGGCGATGGCCGCGTCGAGGGCGGCCTTGCGCGTCCTCGGGTAGAGCTTGAGGAACCGCGCGCGGCACCACGAGTCGAGGCCCAGGCGGTCGTTGTGGCCGAGCAGGCGCATCAGGTTGTCGGCCGCGTAGGGGCCGATGCCGGCGATCGAGCGCAGGCGCGCGTAGACCTCGTCCGAGGGGATCGACGGCCCGCGCAGCGCCTCGAGCTCGAGCGCGCCGCTCGCCACGCGCGCGGCGAGCTTCTTGAGAAAGGGCGCGCGGTAGCCGGCGCGCACGACGTCGCGGAAGAACGCGAGCGGCCTCTTGGCGAGCGCGTCGGCCGTCGGGAACGCGCGCGCGCCGCCGGCGCCGCGCGCGCCCGCCTTCGAGACGAGGCGCTCGACCATGACGCGCGTGAGGCTCCACGAGCAGTTCGTCGTGCACAACATCTTGACGACGTCCTCGAACACGGTGGGCGCGCGCAGGAGCCGCCCGCCGCCCGCGTCGACGCACGCCGCGAGCTCGGGCGCGCCGGCGAGCGCCGCCCGCAGCGGCGCCAGGTCCTGATCGAGCCGCAGCACGGAGCGCACCACGTCGGCGGCGCGCAGGGCCTTGGCGCCGCTCGCCGACACGGAGGCGACGAGACCGCCCGGCGCGGCGCGCACTGTGACCGCCACCACACTTTTCGTCGCATCATCTATATAGGCGAACGCGAGCCTGCCGCCGTCGCGGTCGTAGGAGAAGGGCGGCAGGTCGAACCAGCCGTGGCTGCGCACCGTGCGATCGAAGGCGAAGTCCGGCGGCGCGGCGAGGTGGATTTCGGACATCGGGTCTCCCTAAGATAGCGGCAAACAGATGTCCCGCAGAGCCTCGCCTCGTTCCGATTTGTGCGCCGCGTTTTGCTTCCTCGCCCTCGCGGCCGC
>DASZWW010000495.1:0-22995 GCA_035546175.1 Polyangia bacterium | reverse complement strand
CCGAGGCCGCGGCGGCGCCCCCGGCGCCCGTCGCCGCCGGCGGCGAGCCGCCGCCCACGGCCCCGCGACAGCCCGCGAGCCCGACGATGAGGGCGACGATGATGAGCGCGGCCACCCAGAGCCCGCCGGCGATGAGCGTCGGAGCTGGTCTCCCCACCGGGACCTCCATACGAGTGAATGGCCGCACGGGGCCGATCTCGTGGCCCCGGAGCGCTATTTTCGCCCGGCGCGCCGGCCGCCCCGCCCGCGCCACGCGGCCAGGGGACCCCGCGTGGCCGAACGGAAACGCGGCGAGGGCTCGACGCGCGCGGCTACCGGGCGGGCTGCCAGCCCGGACCCTTCGGCGGCTGGTTCTCGGCCGAGGGACGCGAGAAGGTCTGCGAAGGCGGCGTCGCGGGCCGCGCCTCGGCGCGCTCGGGGGCGACCCGGTCGGGCGGCACGTTCCGGGGGTGGTGGACGTCGAACGACGGCCGCTGGTTGGGGTCGCAGTTGGGGCCGAAGCCGCTCGCCTCGAAGTGGTACTGGAGGCGGCCCGAGGCGCCCCGCGCGTTCGCCTCGACCTCCACGTCGTGCGCGCCGGCGCGCGAGGGCGAGCAGTACGACAGGAGGTAGTAGCGCTTCGACGCCGCCTCGATGCGCGCGGCGATCTCGTCGAAGCCCTTCTGGACGTCGGCGCGGTTCTGCGACGCGAAGGTGCCCGACCGGCCGATCTTCGAGAGCTGCGCGCGGTCGACCTCCTGGCCGACGCCGATGACGTAGGTCTCGAAGCCCGCGCCGTCGAGCGCCTTGCCGACGTCCTCGGCCGTCGCGCGGTGCGCGCGGTCGGTGCCGTCGGTGAAGACGACGAGCGTGCCGAAGCGCAGCGGCACGGGCGCGTGGTCCATCTGCTGCGACAGCACGCGCACGCCCTCGATGACGCCGCCGTTGAGGTTCGTCGACGGGTCGCGGGGCCGGCGCGTCGCCAGCGCGCTCACGCCCGCGCGGATGTTGCCGCCGAAGCCGACGAGCGGCGTGAGGTGCGGGCTGCCGTCGAACGTGTAGACGGCCACCTTCTGGTACGGACCGACCCGGTCCGCGAAGGACTGCGCCGCCTGAACGAGGGCCGGCATGTCCCCCGAGTCGACGACGCTGCCGCTCATGTCGACGAGCAGGAGCGTGTAGTGGATCGCCGCGACCTGCTCCTGGAGGATCGTCTGCTTGCTCTCGAGGATCGAGACGGGCTGGCCGTCCTCGTAGATCCGGAAATCCCCCGGCGTCAGATCTGCGACGGGCTCGCCCCCGTGCGTGTCGACCGTGAAGTAGACGGCGACGTTCGACGGCTTTCGCACCGAGGCGTCGACGAGCTGGAGCCTGAGGCCGCAGCCCCCGAGCCCGACCGCCGCCGCCGACAGGGCCGCACACGCAACCACTCGAACCGCGTGAGGCTTCCGATTCATCGACCCGGCATAGCACGAACCCCCTCCAGAATTAAGCTTGCACGCGTTGCGGCCGAAGAGATCGGGAGGACATGTCAAGACGATCGGCAGCAGTGCTCCTGGCCGGCTCCCTCGCGGCCCTCACGGCGGCCGGGCCCGCCCGCGCCGCCACCCTCCCGAACGACAAGCTCGCCGAGCCCGCCATCATGGGCGGGCCGAGCGACCTCGAGTACCTGCGCAAGCTCCACGCGCACGTGCACAAGCGCTGGGCGGACAACTTCCTCGCGCTCATCGGGCAGAACCTCGCGCTCAACAACCCCCTCAACGATCCGGCGCGCTTCGCCGAGGCGGACGTCGTCGTCTCCGCGCAGGGCAAGCTCGTCTCGGCCACGATCACGAAGAGCTCGGGCGACGCCGGCTTCGACGGCGCCATCTCCGAGGTCCTCAAGGACAGCGTGCCGTTCCCCGTGCCGCCCGTCGCCTCGCGCTCCGACGACGACAACCTCCACCTGCGCTGGACGTTCGCGCGCGACGAGCGCCGCTGCTCGGGCGTGGCCGTCGTGCACGTCGACGATCCGCTGGAGATCGCCATCCCCAAGCTCATGACGGCCGGGCGCCGCGACGAGATCGTCGCCCGCCTCGCGGCCGCGCGCGGCGCCGGCCTGCCCGCCGAGCCGGCGATGACCTCGCTGGCCAACGAGTGGCTGCGCGGCGCTGGCAAGCAGCAGTGGGCGACGGTGAAGATCGCGGGCGCGCTCGCCGGCAAGGGCGACGCCGACGCGCTCGCCTTCCTCAAGGCCGCCGTCACGCGGCCCGCCGACGCGCGCGCGGCGGGCGCGCTCCTGTCGGCCAACAAGGTCGCCGTCTGCCCGCTCGTCAAGGCGGCGCTCGAGGGCGGCGCGCCCGCCGACCAGCTCACGGCCGCGCAGGCCCTCGCGACCTCGGGCGAGACGGCGTGCGCCGCCGGCCTCGTCAAGATGCTCCAGAACGGAAGGCTCAAGGCCGAGGCGCGCGCCGCCGCGGCCACGGCCCTCGGCCCCATCGACGACGCCGGCGCGCAGGCCGCGCTCGCGACGGCCGCCAAGGACGAGCCCAACCTGACGGTGAAGGCGGCCGCCTCGCTGGCGCAGATCCGCCCCAACGCGGGCCGCGCCAAGATGTTCGCCATGGTCCACCTCCTCAAGGAGCCGTCCGTCGAGATGCGCGCCGCGGGCTCGGCGGGTCTCGTGCGCGCGGGCGGCGACAGCGACCTCGACGACCTCTACATGCTCTTCCGCGACACCGACCCGCGCCCCGCCGAGGCGACGCTGCGCGAGCTCGATCGCGTCAAGGGCCAGAAGGCGACCGAGATGATCGCCAAGCTGATGAAGCGCCCGCTCGTGCCCGTGCAGCGCGCCGCCGCCCAGCTCCTCGTCAAGCGCCGCGCGAAGGCGACCTTCCCCGCGTTCGCCAACTTCGCCGACTCGCCCGACGCCGAGCTCAAGGGCATGAGCCTCGTGGCCGCCGACGACGCCAAGCTCGCGGGCGCGGGCGCCGATCCCAAGCTGGGGATGTGGGCCTACCGCGCCCGCCTCGCCCGCGGCGAGCGCGACCGCGCCGCGGACTGGCTCCTCGCCGCCATCCCGACGATGCAGCCCGCGCAGCAGGCCGACGCCATGGTCGAGTGGCTCGCCACCGCCGACGCCCCCACCACCACCGCCAGCAAGACCCGCCGCTGATCGCTCGGTGCGGGCCGCGCGAGCGGACCCGGCTCAGTTGCCGACGTTGGGCGCGCCGAGGACGGGCGACTCGGCGGGCGTCGTCCCGCTCGTGCTCGCCGGCCCCGAGGGGCCCTGCCCGAGCCCCAGGTCCGCCGGCACGATGAGGCCCTTCTTCGCCGAGGTGGGCGGCAGCGGCGGGCCCCCGTCCCACGACTGGCTCGCCGCTGCTGGCGAGCGCGCCGGCGGGGTCGAACGCGGACCGCACGCCACCGCGCCCAGCGCCGCCACGAGCACGACCCGCGTGAGCCGACCGAGCCCGGGACCTGTCAGCTTCGCGTCCGCCATCCGGGAAGGGTAAGGCTCGTCCCGAGGCGCGCCAGGGCTCACGGCGGCCACGGGGCGACGCGATCGTTGTACGCGTTCACGGCGTCCACGGCGTTGACGGCGCCGGCCCCGAGCAGGCCGAGGCCGACGCCCGCGGTCGCGGCGCCGGCGCCGGCCGTGATCCACCCGGTGGACTTCCCCAGGAAGAGCCCCGCGGCGATCGCCGCGAACCCGCAGACGTAAGCGGGCACGCCCACGGCGAGCTCGTGACGGGCGCGGCGCGCATAGCGCAGGGCCTCGTCGTTGCCCGCGACGAGCGCCTCGAGGTCGCCGCCGAACGGGCCCACGGCCGTCTCGCGGCCTTCCTTGAGGTAGCGGACGGCCCCGCCGTGCACGACGAGCTCGATCCGCGGGCTCGTCGCCGGGCGGTAGACCGTGCCGCACGCGCCGCAGGCGAGCGCGCACGCCGCCGTGACGAGACGGCGGCCCCGCGCGACGTTCACGACGGCGCGACGACGAGCGCGAGACGCCCGGCGTCCCGCCACTCCCGATCGAACGACGCGAGCTCGTCCTCTCGCGGGCCGCGGCCCGGATCGAGGAGCAGCACGCGGTGGGTCGTGGGATTGAGGCCGATCACCACCGCGTAGTGCGACAGCGCGCGGTCACGGCCGTAGCGCTGGACGAGGCCGACGAGGACCGGACGCTGCGCGCCGACCTCGTGCTCGAGATCGGCTTGCCGCGCGCTGATGAGGAACGCGCGCAGCCCTTGCTCGCGCGCGTACCGCTTCAGGCTTCCGGCCGAGGTGCCGGTCTCGTCGGCCGGGACGCTCCGGCGGATCGCGGGCGCCGCGTTCGGGATGCCCCAGCGACCGAGCACCATCGCCAGGGCGGCCGCGCCGCAGTCACTCGCGGACTCCTGCTCGACGAGCGGGACGCCGCGGACGACGAGCCACCCCGGCTCGCGCTCGACGTCGGAGAGCGAGACCGTCCGCGCCGTGCCCTGGTAGCAGCCGCCCGCGACCGCGACCGCCAAGAAGATCGCGGCGCGGGCGGCTCGGTGAAGGGTCGCCCTCACAGCAGAACGAGGAGCAGCACGATGAGCAGCACGAGCGCCAGGCCCGAGCCGCCGATGATGAGGACGCTCCCGCCGTGGAAGTTTTCGAGCGCCGCGGACTGCGCCTCTCGCTGCGCGTACTCGATGAGGTCGTCGTCGATGAGGCCGGAGGACACAGGGAACGGCAGCGCCGCTTCGATCTCCGCGCGCGTCTCGGCCAGCGACCCGGCCGGCGGCGACGATGTGATCGCGGGCGCGGCCTGGTTGGCCTTTGCCCACGCGTCCGCCGTGCCGAACGTCAGCGTCAACGCGACGGCGAACGAGACGGGAAGGAGGCGCCGCAAGCGGCGCCACAAGCTCCGATTCGACTGATTTGAGTTTGAACGCATGGCCGCGCTCCACTTCAAGCGACGTGCCACCACGAAAATGCAGCAGATTCTCACACGCGCGCGCCCGGCGCCGTCACTGCGTCGGTACGCCGCTACCTTACGGTGACGCCCTCACCGCCTTCACTCACCCGTCGGCCCTCACCCCGCCCTCTCCCCCCAGACGGGGAGGCGCGGCCTAGGCCGTCACCTGCGTGACCGGCACCGCGCCCCGATCGAGCAGGCTGCGCCCGTTCGTGGCGATGACCCTGCGGTACCACTCGTAAGAGTCCTTGGGGATGCGCTTCTGGTTCGTGTAGTCGACGTAGATCATCCCGAAGCGCTGCTTGTACCCGTCGGCCCACTCGAAGTTGTCGAGCAGCGACCACGCGTAGTAGCTGCTCACCGGCACGCCGTCCTTGATCGCGCGCGCGAGCTCGAGCAGCACGCGGTGCATGTAGTCGACGCGCTGCGGATCGTGGACCTTGCCGTCGAGGAACACCTGGTCGCGCGTCGACAGGCCGTTCTCCGTGATGGCGATCGACGTCTTGTAGCGGTCGTAGAAGAACCGCGGGCCCCAGTAGAGCGCGCCCGGCGTGATGGGCTGCCAGTCGACGCCCGAGCGCGGGTAGCCCGGCGGGAACGGGATCATCTCCGGCTTGCCGTCCGCGCCCTTCTTGTAGGTGTCGGCCTTGTAGATGTTGAGGCCGAGGTAGTCGAGCGGCTGCTTCATCTCCTCGAGGTCGCTCGCCTTGAGCTTCGGCATGTCCTTGCCGTAGAAGGCGAGGCCGTCCTCGGGGTACCGCCCGAAGAGCACGGGGTCGGTCCACCAGGCGTTCCGCCACGGGTCGCGCACGTTCACGGCGAAGATCGCCTGGCGCGCGGCCTCGACGTCCTCGGGCTTGTCGCTCGCCGGCTGCGTGATCTGCGCGGCCAGCACGTACCCGACCCTGGCGTCCTTGACGTGCGCGCGCAGCGCCTGCACGCCCTTGCCGTGCGCGCGCATCGAGTTGTGCGCCGCCAGCAGGTACTTGCCGAACTCGAGCTTGTCGCCCGGCGCGTGCACGCCGTCGAGCAGCGCCAGGCCGATGAAGCACTGGGGCTCGTTCTGCGTGGCCCACGTCTTGACGCGGTCGCCGAGCTTGTCGCCGAGGAGGGCGACGTAGTCGCCGAACCACTCGGCCGAGTCGCGGTTGAGCCAGCCGCCGCGCTTGTAGAGCGCCTGCGGGTAGTCCCAGTGGAACGCCGTGCAGAGCGGCTTCAAGTCGTGCTTGAGCATCTCGTCGACGAGGCGGTCGTAGAAGTCGACGCCCTTCTGGTTCACCGTTCCCACGCCCTCCGGCAGGATGCGCGGCCACGAGACGCTGAAGCGGTACGACTTCGCGCCGAGCTGCTTGAGCAGCGCGAGGTCCCCCTTGTACCGGTGGTAGTGATCGCAGGCGACGTCGCCCGTGTGCCCCTCGAAGACGGCGCCCTTCTTCTTGCAGAAGACGTCCCAGACCGACTGGCCCTTCCCGTCCTCGTTCGCCGCGCCTTCGATCTGGTAGGAGGCCGTCGCCGCGCCCCACACGAAGTCCTTGGGGAACACCTCCCCGCCCTTGGCCCCATTCGTCACGGTGCTCTTCTTGTCCCCTTTACCCGCTGCCTTGGCCGCCGTGGCCGCCGCCACACTGACCGCCGACACCCCCAAGAACTTTCTCCGGCTCACTCCCCCGGCGCCGTTGCGCTTGCTCATCGTGGGCTCTCTCTATCACACCGGACTCCGAAATTGATTCGTTCTAAATAGCTTGCTTGCAACATCTTCGGGGCGCTCTGTCCGTCATTCCCCGGCGCAGAAACGTTTACGCACCGGGGAGTTCCCGACCGGGGGACTTTGTTCGACCCCCACCGGATGCCCGCCGCGAGCCGTTAGTGCTCGCCCCCCCGGGAGGTCGTCGATCAGAATTGGGGCTCCGTGATATTTTTGGTCTTGTCGACTTGTCGTGGTGTCGTCGACTTGGAGTGGCTCTCATGACCTCACGTAGCCTCGCCCGCGCGCTCGCTCTCTCGTTCACCGTGGCCGCCTTCGGCTGGGCCTTCGTCGGGGGCTGCGGCGGCCACCCGCTCGCCACGCCCCATCCGAGCGGCAGCGCCGGCAAGGGAACGGCCGGCTCGTCGTCGACGGGCGCGGCCGGCGCGAGCCCCACGGGAGCGGGACCGGGGACGGCCGGCGGCGCCACGTCGGGCGAAGCCGGCTCGACGGGGGCCGGCTTCGGCGGCGCGAGCGGCTTTGCCACGGGCAGCGCCGGCGCGATCGCCGGCCAGGCGGGCATGGGCGGCGCGGCCCCCGAGTCGGGCTGCGTCGAGGCCCAGCGGGCCTACGACGACCTCAAGGCCAACCTGCTCATGACGGCGTTCAGCTCGTTCTCGTGCGCCTCGAACGCGGACTGCGCGGCGGTCGCCGAGCCGAGCAACTGCGGGTCCATCTGCCCCGACGTGGCCCTCCCCCTCTACGTCCAGGAGAAGTTCATCGCCAGCCTGATGAGCGCCGGGACCCTCTGCAACAGCGTGTGCCTGCCGCGGCCGGCCGTGTCTTGCCCGGCCGATCCGGCCTTCTGCGTGAACGGCAGGTGCGCCCTGGCCGGGATCACCGGCGCGGCCGGCGCGAGCGGCGGCGCGGGGCAAGGAGGCGGCGGGGGCGCGAGCGGCTGCGGGCCGTGCATGGCACCGCAGTGCAATCCCGGGTACACGAGCGTCGTCGATCCGGCGATCTCCTGCTGCCCCATCTGCCGCCCGGTCGACTGCGCGACCGCCGCCTGCCCGCAGCCGATCTGCCCGGTGGGCACCCACGCCGAGGTCCCGCAGAGCCAGTGCTGCCCCGTCTGCGTGATGGGCTTCTCCCAGGCCTGCAACACCGCCCAGACGAGCTACTCGAGGGATCGTCAGGCCTACCTCGAGAAGTACGGCTCGACGTCTTGCAAGCAGGACGCCGACTGCACGCTCGTCTTCGAGAGCAACGCGTGCGTCGCCAACTGCGGCGAGGCGCTGCCGGCCGCGAGCGCCGGCTTCTTCCAGTCGAACATCGCGCCCGACGCCATGGCCTGCGACGCCTCCTGCCCGCCCCTCGCGCTCCCGCCCTGCGTGCCGCAGGTCGCCGTCTGCTCGAACGGCAGGTGCGCCACCGTGCCGAAGGGCGGCCTCGGCCTGAACTGAGGACCACGACGCGGCCGCGTCCTGGCGCCCGGCTCGCGCCGCCGTGTTAGCGTGCGCGCGCCCGCGAAGGTCCACCCCAACGCCTCGAGGAGGTCGTTCATGCGCCACGCCCTGCTGCTCTCGTTCTTCGTCGTGTCGACCGCCGGCCCGGCGGTGAGGGCCGAGCAGAAGAAGGCGCCGGCTGACGCCGCCGTCAAGGCCGCCGAGCTCGAGCGCTTCGAGGCCGCCACGAAGAACGACCTCGACAAGCTCGGCGAGCTGCTCGCCGACGATCTCACGTACACGCACGCGACCGGCGTCCTCGAGACGAAGGAGGTGTTCCTCGCTTCGCTCGAGTCCGGCAAGCTCCGGTTCAAGAAGATCGAGCCCGCCGAGCTGCAGGTGCGCGTCTACGACAAGACGGCGGTCATCAACGGCACGGCGAAGGTCTCCGTCGTGAGCGAGGGGCAGCCCAAGGACCTTTCCCTCCGCTTCACGGACGTGTGGGTGCGCCGCGCCGGCAAGTGGCAGATGGTGGCCTGGCAGTCGGTGAAGCTGCCCTGAGGCGCTCGCGCGCCCCCACCCTGCTCGGCGCCCGCTGCGCGCGGGCGAGTCAGATCCTTCTTCGTCGTCGGGCGCGCGGCGGGCGCGCCGGCGCCGCTCGCTAGACCAGCGTGCCGACGTCGGGGCCGACGGCGGTCTCGAGGTGCGCGCGCAGGCGCTTCTTGAGGCGCACCTCGATCTGGCGGACGCGCTCGCGGCTCACGCCCATCTCCTGGGCGAGGTCGTAGAGGGTCACCGGCGCCTCGCAGAGCAGCCGGCGCCGGAAGATCTCGCGGTCGCGGCCGGCGAGGTTCGCCTCGAAGGCCCGGAAGGCCAGGCCCGCGCGCGCGCGCAGCTCGTTGCCCGCGAGCACGTCGTCCACGCCGTCGGCGTCGCCGCTGGTCGTGTGCGCGAGCCGGCTGTCCTCGTCGTTGCGGTAGGCCGGGCTGTCGAGCGAGGCGTCTGACGAGCCGAGGCGCATCTCCATCTCGGTGACGTCGCCCTCCGAAACGCCGAGCGCGTCCGCGATGTCCTTGGCCCCCACCTCCCCGCCGGAGCGCGCCGCGAGGCGCCGGCGCGCGGCGCCCATCCCGAAGAACACCTTGCGCTGCGCGCTCGTGGTCCCGACCTTCACGAGCCGCGCGTTCCCGAGGATGAACTTCAGCATGTAGGCCCGGATCCACCACACCGCGTAGGTGGCGAGCTTGACGCCCCGGTGAGGATCGTACTTCTCGACCGCCTGCAGGAGGCCGAGGTTCCCCTCCTGGACGAGGTCGGTGAGGTTGCGCCGGGACATGCGGTACTCGAGCGCGACCTTGAGCACGAGCCTCAGGTTCGCCTGCACGAGGCGGTCGCCGAGCGCTCGATCGCGCGTCTCGGCGAAGCGCACGGCGACCTCGTGCTCCTCGTCGCGCGACAGGAGCGGGTGCCGCCGCATGTCGCGCAGGTACGCCGCCATCCCGCGGGGGTAGCCGTCGAGCCTCTCGGCGTCGGCGGGCTCCGGCAGCGACGGGGGCAGCACGGGCAGCCGCGGCGCCGGGCCCGGCGCGCGGAGCCGGAGCACCTGGCTCGTCGCGCGCGGAGCCGCGGCCTCGCGCCTGACGCCGCGGCGGTCCCGCGCCTGTCGCCGGCCTCGCGGCTGGCGGTCTTCCCGTGAACGAGCTCCTGGTGAGTTTGGCAGTAAGGCGGCGATTGACATGCGCCTCGTGCAGAGCAACCCCCGGGCCATCGCGCCGCCGCGCGGACGGCGGCGGCGCGCGCGGGTCGCGGGCGATCGATCCGTTACGCGGCGGTGCCATGGGAAACGGCGCCGCCGTCCTCGGAGCCCGCGGACGTTACGTGCGGGTGCTCCCGAGGGAGCCGACCGGCCGGGGATCAGGTGAGCGACGAGGGAGCCTCTACGGGCGTCGGCGTCCGCCGGTCCGCGTGCGAGGTGACGTGCCGCGCGTGCCGGTCGCGCGCCCGGTCGCCGCTGCTCGCGGTGTCGAGCGCCTCCCTCAGCGCCGCCAGCGAGAACGGCTTGGCCAGGAAGGCGTCGCCCAGCGCCGCCGTCTCCGGGCCCATCGGCTCGACGCCCGACATGAAGACGACGGGCACCGACGGATCGAGCGCCCGCAGGCGCGCGGCGAGCTCGGGCCCCGAGCAGTCGGGCATGTTGACGTCGAGCAGGGCGACGTCGATCGTCGAGGCCGCCCGCCGGGCGAAGGCCTCGACCTCGTCGGCCGCGCCCGCCGCGAGCACCACGCGGAAGCCGGCCTGGGCCAGCTGGCGCGCCACGACGGCGCGCACCATGGCGTCGTCGTCGACGAGCAGCACGCCCAGCGTCCGGTCCTGCGGGCGCTCGACCGCGCGGGCGAGCGGGACCTCGCGCGCCGGGGTGAGCGGCAGCATCAGCGAGAACGTCGAGCCCTGGCCGGGCGTGCTGTCGACGAGCACGATGCCCTGGTGCGCCTGGACCGCGCCGTAGACGGCGGCCAGGCCCATGCCCGTCCCGCGGCCCTCCTCCTTGGTCGTGAAGAAAGGCTCGAACAGCCGCCCGATGACGTCGGGCCGGATGCCGGTGCCCGTGTCGACGACGTCCACGCGGATCCACTCCTCGGCCGCCGGGCTCTCGGGCACGCCGGCCTCGAGGGCCTCGCGCCGGGAGAGCCGGCTCGTCCGCAAGGTGAGCGTGCCCCCGTCCGGCATCGCGTCGCGCGCGTTCACGGCCAGGTTCAGGATCGCGCTCTCGAGCTGGGACAGATCGCCGTTGACGTGCGCGCTCCCGGCGCCGAGCTCGACGACGAGCTTGATGCGGCTCCCGAAGGTGCGCTCGCTCATGCGCGCGATCCGCTCGATGACGGCGTGCAGATCGACGCTGGCGAGCTCGACGCGGCGCTTGCGCGCGAAGGTGAGCAGGTCCTTGACGAGCCGCGCCGCCTGGGCCGAGGCGCCCAGGGCGTCCGCCGCGATCTCGGCGCGGCGCTCCGGCGTCTCCTCCTCGGGCAAGAGCTCGAGCGCCGTCTGGACCACCATGAGCAGGTTGTTGAGATCGTGCGCCACGCCGCCGGCCAGGCGGCCGAGGGCGTCCAGCTTCTGCGACTGCCGCAGCTCGGCCTCGAGCTGCCGCCGGACCGTGACGTCGCGGAGCGAGACGAGGACGCGCGTCCGGCCGTCGGTCGTGAAGCGCGTCGCGAAGGTCTCGAGCTCGAGCGCGCCCACGCCGAGGCCGAGCGTGACGGCGTTCGACGAGGAGCGGCCCTCCTCGAGCGCCGCGCGCGCCGACGGCTCGAGCGTCTCGGCCGCGGGCGCGCCGACGACCTCGCGCAGCGAGGCGCCGACCCGCGCGTGCAGCCCCGGCATCGGGCTCGACCCCTCGCGCGAGCGCACGGCGACGAGGCTCAAGCGCTCGTCGAGCACGAGGAGCGTGTCCGGGAGCGACGACAGGATCGCCTGCAGCTCGGCCTCGTTGCGGGCGAGCGCGCGCTCGCGCGCCGCGACGGCGTCGACCATGGTGTTGAACGCGGCGGCGAGCTCGGCCACCTCGCCGTCCGAGGCCCGCACGTGGACGGGCCGCGCGTCGCCGCCGCTCGGATCGGCGACGCGCGTGGCGGCCACGATGAGCTCGCTCAGCGGGCGGGAGAGCGCCCGCGCCATCCGGCGAGAGAAGGCGACGACGACCAGCGCCGACGCCAGGATGAACACCACCATGAGCGCCAGCGACGTCGCCGCGCTGACGATCTCCGCGTGTCGCGCCTCGGCGATCGCGTTCTGCACCCCGCGCGTCGAGAGGCCGAGCACGAGCATGCCCACGACCTCGCGGTCCACGCGGACCGGCGCCTGACGCACGAGGGCCGGCGCCCCCGCGAGCGACAGGCGCGTCGACGCCGGCGCGTGATTCGCGACGGACAGGCCGAGCGCCCGCCAGCGCTCCTGCTTCGCGACCTCGGGCGCGCCCGGCCCGAAGTACGTCCAGACCTTCCACGCCGGCGCGGACGGCCCCGCCGGCGTCAGGTACGCGGCGAGGACGAGCGTGTCGTCCTCTTGCATGGCGCGGGCGAGCAGCCGATCGATGTCGCTGTAGGCGTTGTCGGCCGCCAGCGAGCCGAGCGCCTGAGCCGTCGCCTCGCCGAGCAGCCGGCCGCGCTCGGCCAGGGCCTCCGTCTGGCGCGTCTCGATCGCCGCCAGCGTCCGGTGCGCGGTCACGAGGCTGGAGATGCTCACGGCCCCGAGCGCGGCGAAGGCCACCAGGAGGACGACGAGGACCATGCTCCGCTGAAGCTTCCCTTGGAGCGTGGTGCCGGTGGAGCCCATGGCGGTGCGGGGATTCTACGCCCGTTATTCGACGATTCGGTCGACGTGCTGAAGCCCGTCGGCCCGCAAGGTGAAGCGCTCCCGGACCTGGACGAGGTCGACGGTGGTGGTGGTGGAGACGGGAAGCTGCACGGGGGCGCCGGCCGGGAGCGCCCAGTTGTTGTCGGCCAGGTCGAAGAGGATGCCCGCGGCCTGGACGCCGAGGGCGGTGTGATCCGGCAGCACGGCGAAGGTCCCGAACGACTGCTGCGGCGAGACGAGGGCCGCCGCGCCGACGATCGTGGCGCAGTAGGGCCGCTCGTTGAGGCCGGGGAGCCAGCCGTCGACGATGAGCCGCGGCGTGAGGAGGCGGTCGTCGTTGAGGATCCAGAGCGCGTCGATGTGGTGCTTGAGCCTCCGCAGGGCCCACTTGATCTCGGACGAGTTCGGGCTCGCGCTCACGGGCTGCTCGATGACCTGCACCTGCTCGCGCGCCGCCAGGGCGGCCTGGCGCTGCACGAAGCCGCGCAGCGAGGGCCGCACGACGACGCCCACCTTCTCGACGGGCGACGAGATGACCTTGCGCAGGTTGGTCACCACGGTGATGAGCGGGATCTCGTAGCTGATGCCCGTCGCCGTCACGAGCTGCGGCAGGTGGCCGTCGAAGAACGAGGTCATGACGACGACCGCCGGCGGGAACCGCTCCTGGCCCGACTGCTGCTGGTAGGCGCGATAGGCCGCCACCGTGGGGTTGTTCATGAGCACGACGCCGTTCGGCCGGTACCGCGCCATGGCGGCGGCGATGTCGGCGGCCGCCTCGCGGCCCTCGACGCGGACCGCGACGAGGTCGTAGTCGCGCGCGAGCTCGTCCCGCAGGCCCGTCCACACCTCCCGCGTCTGCACCGTCTCCGGCATGGCCACGAGGATCGTCCCCTTCGCCGGGCCGGCGGGCTTCGACGTGGCGATCTCGAGCGGAGCGCCGCCGTGGAGCCGCGGCAGCGCCGACGAGCAGGCGGCGCCGAGGCCCGTGAGGGGGACCGTGAGGAGAAACCGCCGCCGGCTCAGCGCCATTCGGTCACCCCCAGCTCTCGCGTGACGGCGGGCGGGAGGCGCCGGACGCCCTGCACGACACGCCCGCCGCCGCTGCCGAGGCTCGCGACGGCGGGGAGGCCCACCTTCGCGGCGAGCACGCGCGGCACGAGGGAGAGGCGGCTCGGCGCCGCGACCTCCTCGAGCAGGCGCGCCGGCAGCAAGATGGCCTCGACCCGTTGCAGCTGCAGCAAGGGCAGCAGGTCCTCGACCTTGGTCACGCGCTCGACCTTCGGGTGCGCGCCGAGGAGGCTCGTCACGAACGCGCTCATGCCCTCGCGGCCGAGGACGTCGATGACCCCCACCGTCGCGACGCGGGCGGGATCGGGCGCGGCGTCGACGCCGGCGAGCACGTAGGCCTCCTCGGCGGCCCCCCTGTGGAGCCCCTGGAGGGTGGCGGTCAGGTGGTGCGCGGCGAGGACCATGGGCAGCGTGAGCACGGCGTCCGGGTGATCCTCGAGGCCGCGCTCGAAGTCGGCCGGCCGGCCGACGGCCGAGACGGCGACGCCGGGGAGCGCGGCCTGGAGCTGGCCCTGGAAGGCGCGCTGCTTGAGGGGCGTGTGCAGGAAGACGAGGAGCTTGGGCTCGGCTCCTCCCGTGGCGGGCTCGCTTCCGGCTTCGTTCATGGGCGACGTCGCGGACGCGAGAGTCTACTATCGCACGACCCATGCGCGGCGCCTCCTTCCGGCCTTCGGCTCTCGCCGCCGTCGGCCTGCTCCTGCGCGCGGCGGCGGCCTCCGGCCAGGGGGCGGACGAGTCCATCGACGATCTGGACCTCGTGAAGCTCCTCAACGTCGAGGTCTCGACGGCGACGAAGACCTCGGAGACCCAGGACGAGGCGCCCGCCGTCATCCAGGTCGTGACCCAGGCCGACATCCGGCGCTGGGGCTACCAGACGGTGGCCGAGGTCCTCGCTCACATCCAGGGCTTCTACATCATCGACGACCACATCCTGCCCGACATCGGCGTGCGCGGCATGACCGGCGGCCTCGGCTCGGAGAGCGGCGTCATCAAGGTGATGATCGACGGGCGGTCGGTCGCCTTCCGCACGACCTCGGGGAACTGGCTGGGGGCGGAGCTCATCCCCATGGAGTCCATCGCCCAGATCGAGATCATCCGCGGCCCGGCCTCGGCGCTCTACGGAGCCGACGCCTTCCTCGGCGTCGTCAACATCATCACCCGGCGGCCCGACGAGCTCGGGCGCGTGCGGGCGCGCGCCTCCCTCGGCCCCACGGGCAGCGACCTCGGCGAGCGCGTCGACGTCGCGGGCGGGCAGCGGTTCGGCGCCTGGTCGTTCGCCCTCGGCGCCGCCGGGGAGCTCACCGACCGCTCGGGGCTCGAGCTGCCGCCCGAGTCGCCCGCCGCCATCCTGCCGAGCTACGTCGGCGACCGGCGCACGGCCAACAACCTCGAGCACCGGTCGCTCGGCCTGCAGGCCCAGGCGGGCTGGAGCGACGAGCGCCGCGGCCACCTCCTCACGAGCGCCTACTACTCGGCGATCGAGCGCGGCGGCGACTTCGCGCACTGGGCCCAGCTCACCAACGGCGTCGACGCCGCCGGGCACGCGCGGGGCACGATCATCGCGCTCGACCAGCTGCGCCTCAACCTGGACGGCCTGGCCCACGCCGCCCACGCCGTCGATCTGTCGCTCGCCGCGACGTACTCGCAGGGCGGCGAGCTGCCCCCCGATCGCATCGACGTCGCGAGCGACCTCTTCTACGTCAAGCGCCACCAGTCGTACCGCGGCGTCGACGCGACGGCCGAGGCGCGCTGGCTGCCCGGCCCGCGGTTCAACCTCATCGCCGGGACCGAGGCGATCTTCGACCGCGAGACCTTCGGCGCCCCCGATCAGATCGAGTTCGCGACGGGCCAGCGCCTCCCGCGCGAGGGCGCGAGCACGATCGTCGACCTCGTGAACGTGGGCGCCTACACGAGCGCGAACCTCAAGGCGCTCGACCCCTGGCTCAAGGTCACGGGCGGCCTTCGCTACGATCACCACAACGTCTACGGGTTCCAGCTCACGGGCCGCGTGGGGCTCGTGTCGCGGCTCCACCGCGCCCTCGTGGCGAAGCTGCTCTACGGCAACGCCTTCAAGGCGCCCTCGCCCTATCTGCTCTACGCGACGCCCCTGCGCCCGGGCGACGTCATCGGGAACGCCGACCTCAAGCCCCAGCGCGTGCACACCGTCGAGCTCGAGGTCTCGTGGAAGCCGCGGCCGGCCTTCGGGGTCACCTCCAGCGTGTCGTACAACTGGCTGCTCGACAAGGCGGAGTTCACCCTGCAGGGCATCAACCAGGAGGCGCGGAACGTCGCGAGCCAGCAGTCCCTGTCGTGGGAGACGCGCGCCGACGCCCGCTACGGCGAGCGGCTCACCGCCTACGCCTCCTTCGATCTCGTGTACTCGCGGCGAGACCTCGGCGAGCAGGGCTACGCGGCCTCGCTCATCGGGACCAAGAACGTCGTCTACCCGCCCTGGATCGTGCGCGCCGGCCTGGACGTGGCCCTGCCCTCGGCGATCGACCTGCCCCTCGCCGCCGGCGGCGAGGGCATCCTCGTCGCGCCCCGCCGCGCGGCCGACACGAGCATCGTCGAGAACGGCGGCGAGTTCTACCTGCCCATGTACTGCATGCTGGACCTCTACGTCACGACCCGCGACCTCTACATCATCCGCGGGCAGGAGTCGCGCATCGCGCTGCGGGCTCGCAATGTGCTCGACACCCGGGGCCCCGACCCGGGTCCTTCGGGGTTCGAGTACCCCCTCACGGCCCGGGAGATCCTGCTCGAGCTGCGCCACATGTACTGAGCGCCCGCTCCGTGCCACAATCGCCGGCCCGGGGGGATCATGAAGGGCCGGTTCGTGAGGACGCTGCGTGCGCTGCTGCTCCTGCTGCCGCTGCTGGGCTGCGCCGGCCTCGTCGGCTGCGGGAGCCCCGCGGCGTCGAGCCCCGACGCCGGCGCCTCCCAGGAGGCGGGCGGCCCGGCCCTGGAGCTCTTCACGTGGTGGGTGGCCCCCGGGGAGGTCGAGGCGCTGACGGCGCTCGTGGACGTCTACGAGCGCGACCATCCCGGGGCCCGCGTGGACCAGTTCAACGACGCGACCTCGGCCAACTGGGAGTCGATGCTGGCGAAGGGCATCGACGGGCCGACGTGGGACGTGACGCAGATCTCCGCGGCCGGCATCCCCGTCTTCCTCCAGGATCACATGGGCACGCTCCTGCCCGTCGACGACATCTACGCCGACCCGTCCCTCGCGGCGGCCGTCATCCCGGACATCCTCGCGGCGGCGACCTACGACGGCCACGCCATGGGCGTCGTCACCGGGGTCCACCGCAACAACGCCTTCATCTACAACCTCCAGGTGCTGCAGAAGTACCAGCTGTCGCCGCCCACGACGATCGCCGAGCTCCTGGACGTGTGCGCCACGCTCAAGGCCGCCGGGGTGACGCCCATCGCGACCACGCTCGACGCCTGGATCCTGCGCTTCCTCTACCTCGACCTGCTCTCGGGCGTCGTGGGCGCCGACACGTTCGGCAAGTTCGTGCGGCACGAGCTGCCCGTGAGCGCCCCGCAGATGCAGGACGGCATCGCCATGGCCACGAGCGCGTTCGTCGAGGTCTTCACGAAGTACGTCGACCTGCCCGCCATGCAGGCGCCGAACTTCGACTGGACGACGGCGGCCGACTCGCTCCGCGCCGGGAAGACGGCCATGTACTTCCTCGGCGACTGGCTCAAGGGATACCTCGTCCACCTCGGCTGGACGCCGGGCGTCGACTTCGGCGTGAGCGGCCCGCCGGGCGCCTCCGACGTCTTCGTCTACGGCGCCGACACCTTCGCCCTCCCCGCGCACGCGCCGCACCCGCAGCTGGCGCACGACTTCCTGCAGACCGTTGCCTCGCCGGACGCCCAGGTGGCCTTCAACCGCCAGAAGGGCTCGACGCCGATGCGCGTCGACGTCCGCGACCGCCTCGACGGGCCGGGTCAGCAGAACCTCGACGATCTCGTCAACGCCACGGTCCGCCTGCCCGGCTTCGACAACGCCATGATGGACACGGCCATGACCGCCTACGTGAGCACGGGCGACGCCGCGGCCCTCCTGCAGAGCCTGCAGACGATCGAGCCGTAGCCGTGGTCACCGCGGTCGAGCTCAGAGGTCCTCGGCTCGCGCGGTCGGTCGCGCTCGCGGCGCTCGTGACGGTCGCCGCCTGTGCGCCGGCGCAGCCGGGCGATCCCGACGCCCTCAAGGTCGGGCTCCTCCTTCCCTATACGGGCGCGTCCGCGGCCACGTCCTACAACTTCGAGCGCGCCATCCTCTACGCGCGCGACCAGGTGAACGCCGGCGGCGGCCTCGAGGGACGCCGCATCGAGGTCGTCGCGGCGGACACCCACTCCGACGAGGCGCGCGCCAGCCAGGGCCTGGGCGAGCTCATCACCGCGGGCGTCCGCGTGGTGATCGGCCCCGAGAGCGCCGACATCGCCGCGGCCATGAAGCCGCTGATCGACGCGCAGGGCATCGTCTTCCTGTCGCCCCTCGTCGGCGCCGCCGACGACACCACGGTCGACTGCACGGTGCCCTGGTTCCGGCTCGCGCCGTCGGCGCGCGCCCTGGGCGAGGCGCTGGCCAAGCAGGCCCGCGCCGATGGGATCGCGAGCGCGGCGCTCTTCCACTCCGAGGGCGCCTACGACCTCGCCCTCGCGGCGGCGTTCCAGAACCGCTTCGTGTCCCTGGGCGGCACGATCTCCCTCGACGCCCTCATGCCCAGCGAGGCCCAGAGCTACGCGGGCAGCATCCCCGCCGCCGAGCTCGCGGGCACGGACGCCGTCGTGCTCTCGACGACCCCGCGCTCCGCCGCCCTGCTCGTCAACGAGCTCCGGGTCGTGGAGCCGGCGCCGCCGCGCTGGTACCTGTCGCCCCTGCTCAAGACCGACGAGCTCATCGAGAACGTCGCGCCCGGGGCGCTCGAGGGCGCGGTGGGCGTGACGCCGAAGATCTTCGACGACACCGCCGACTTCCCGACCGACTTCGCGGCGCACTGGGGCGGCGACGAGCCCCTCGACGGCGCCTACTTCTATTACGACGCGATGGCCCTCGTGGCCTTCGGGCTCGAGCGCGCCGCCCTCGCCGATCCGCAGCTCGGCGCGGCGGCGATCCGCGCCGGGATCACCGCCTCGACGGGCAACCGCGGCGAGGCGGGCGGCTGGGATCAGATGGCGCAATCGATCCAGATGCTGCAGCAGGGGATCGACATGAACTACTCGGGGCTCACGGGGCCGATGCTCCTCGAGGACTGCGGCGACCGGCGGTCCGGCGAATCGACGACCTGGCAGATCCGCGCCGGTCGGATCCAGGACTGAGTCGACGCTCGCGCGCGTCGTCGCGTCCCGCCTCTTGACGGGCCTCCGCACCGGGCTCAGGAGTTGCGCATGCCCACCGCGGACCCTCCGGCCGCCGCGCCCGAGCCGTGGCCGTCCCTCGACGGCGCCGGCGCCCGCGACACGACGGCCTCCCTCTGGCTGTGGTCGCAGCTCGTCGGCAAGACGCGGCTCGCGCTCTGCCCCATGGAGAACCACTGGTGGCAGGTGCCGCTCTACCTGTCGGCGCGCGGGCTCACGACCCTGGAGATGCCCGCCGGCGCGCGCGCCCTCGACGTGGAGCTCGATCTCCTGTCACACGAGCTGCGGGTGCGATCGAGCGACGGGGCGGTCGAGACGCTGCCGCTCTGCGAGGGCGCTCTGGCGTCGTTCTACAGCGACTATCGCGCGCGGCTCTCGAGGATGGGCGTCTCTTGCCACCTCTACCCGTACATGGTGGAGGGCCCTGAGCGCGTCTCGCTCGCGAGCGATCCGCGCGTGTGTCGGTACGATCCGGAGTGGGCGACGCGCTTCTTCCACGCGCTGCTGCGCGCCGACCGTCTCTTCAAGCAGTTCCGCGGCCGCTTCGTGGGCAAGGCCAGCCCCGTGCACTTCTTCTGGGGCGGCTTCGACCTGGCGGTCACCCGGTTCTCGGGCCGGCGCGCGCCGCCGCACCCGGGCGGGATCCCCAACGTCGGCGACTGGGTGATGCGCGAGGCGTACTCGCACGAGCTGAGCAGCGCCGGCTTCTGGCCCGGCGACCCTCGCCTCCCCGAGCCCGCCTTCTACTCGTACGCGTACCCCGAGCCGGCCCGCTTCAGGGACGCCCGCGTCCGTCCGGCGGCGGCGCGGTACGACCCGACGCTCGGCGAGTTCGTGCTGCCCTACCGCGCGGTGCGCGAGGCGCCCGACGGCGACGGCGACGTGCTCGCGTTCCTCGAGGACACCTACGTCGCGGCGGCCGACCTCGGGCGCTGGGATCGCGCGGCGCTCGAGCGCTCCCGGGCGTGACGACGGCGAGCGTCCCGTGAGCGCGAGATGTCGCCAAGGCGTCACCGTCCACGAGCGGCGGAATGGTCTAAAGCTCTCTTCGACCGCGACCGGCGGAGAAGGAGGCGAGACATGCGGCGACGGAGACCGAGGCGTTCGTGGGCGGCCCTCCTGGGCGCGCTCGCGCTCGTGGCGCTGCTCGCGCCGGCCCGCGCGCGCGCGGCGGCGCCCTACGACTGGCCGCAGTTCGACGGCGACGCGAGGCACAGCGGGAACAACACGCGCGAGACCAGCCTCTCCGCCGCGAACGTCGCGCAGCTGCAGCAGCTCTTCCAGGTGACCCTGCCCGCCGTGGCGGACGGCGCGCCCGCCGTGCTCGCGTCGGTCTCGACCAGCAAGTGGACCGTCGCCTCGGGCGGGACGTCGCCGCTCGTGGCGAACGGCATCCTGTACGTCGCGGGGCCGAACATCATCCAGGCCCTCTCCGCCGCAACCGGCGCGCAGCTCTGGCACGCCTCCATCGGCGGCATCCACTGGGAGAGCCCCGTCGTCGCCAACGGCGTCCTCTACATCATGGACGAGGCCCAGCACCTGACGGCGTTCACCGCTCCCGCCGCCGCGCCGCCCGTGCCGGCGATGCCGGACCCGGCGCTTTGGCTGACCGTCACGGGGCTCATGCTGCTCGGCCTCCACTCCGTGCGTGGCTCGATCGCGTCGGCGGCGCGGGCGAGCCGCCGGGCTCTCGCGCGCTGACGGTCGACGGCGTTGATTGATAGAATCGAGCCCGCCATGGAGAGGCTCGGGGCTGCGGGGCGCGGAGGCTTTGCGTTGATCGTTACGTTGGGGTTGGCGTGCTCGTCGAGCCCATCGAAGGATGAAGGAGACGCCGCCGCTGGAGCGGGAGGCGCCGCCGGAGCCGGAGGCGCCGCCGCTGGAACCGGAGGCGCCGCTGGAGCGGCGGGCGCGGCCGCTGGAGCCGGAGGCGCCGCCGCCACATCCGGCGGAGCCGACGGGCGTGATGCCGACGGCGAACGGGACGGACAGAGCGACGTCGCCGACGCTGGCGACGCGGACGCGCCCGGCGTCGGCATCTACGACTTCATCGCGCTCCAGTGCGGTCGGCTGCCGGGACCGGCCCTGACGTATTCATCGCAGACGGAGCTGCGCGCCCACCTCCAGGGCGAGTGGGCGAGCTGTGGCGCTCCCGAGCTCTTCGATCAAGGGAGCCTGTCGATCGTCATTCCGGTCAACGACACGTGGTACGTCAGCGCGGGCTGGAGCGACGGCGTGCCCATCAGGATCTACGGGATCGACGACTCCGGAACGCTGGACTACCCCGCGCCAGGCGCCGTCCGGTTCACGACGGACGTCGACCCCTTCGCGGGGACGGATTCGTCGCCGCCGCAAACGTTCATTGCGGTTCCGACCTTCGAGGGGGATCCCCCGACCATGACCCTGGGCGAGGACGCCTCGGGGCGCGCGATCCGCTACGTGCTGGTTCCACCGTCGGTGTACGGCCCTCGCCCGCACAGGCCCCCGATGCCCCTGAACGGTCTCGTCCCGTGTCGGGTCAGATCCGATTGCCCCGCCGGCCAGTGGTGCTTCGTCGACGCGCCCCTGTCGGCCTGTCCCTCGGAGGCGATCGGCCGCTGCGTCTCCGCTCATACCGGCAACTGCGAGGCCGCCGGTCTCGGTCTCAGTCCCTGCAGATGCATGAACTGGCCCCCGAGCCCGGCGTGGCCGCAGTCTCCCTGCGCGGACCTCCCCGACACCTCTTGTCAGCGTCTCATCAGCTCGGATGGGCTGGCGGAGTGCGCGGTCTGCCAACCCGACCCGACCGACGCCTCCACGGGCCGGTGAGTCAGCGGGGCAGGCTCATGATCGCGCAGTCGGAGCTCGCCCAGTAGACCTTCGTCGCGTCGACGGCCATCGCCATGGGCTGCTTCTGCCCGCGCGCGAGCAGGATCGGGGTCGAGTTCGGCGCGAGGGCCGTCTTCTCGATGAAGCCGCCGGCGGCGCTCGGGTTCCCCGGCTCCGCGTCGGCGTAGTAGATGGTGTCGGACGTCGCCACCGCCGCGGTGATCAGGCTCGCCTGCGACGCCGCGATGCTGTCGAACGACGTGCCCATCGGGCCGATCAGCTCGCCCTTCACGTTCGGCCCGTCGATCCAGTAGGCGCGGCCGCCGATGACCGTGATGAAGTCGGGGAACAGCTCGCCCTGCGAGCGCCCGAGGCGCGGGCAGGTCGTCTGGTCCGTCTCGGTCGGATCCGCGGCGGAGGGCGCGCCGCAGATCGCCGGGTTCGCGCCGAGGAGGGGCGCGTCGACGTCGCCGTTGAAAGTCGCCGGGTAGACGATGTTCGTCGTGCCGTTGAGCGCGAGCGCCGCCGGGAGGCCGGCGTGGACCTCCCGGGCGACGACCGTCGTCACGCCCGTCGCGACCGGCGCCTTGAGCACGTCGGTGCCGACCGAGATGTAGATCGTCTGGCCGTCCGGCGAGACGAGGAAGCCCGCGACCTCGGGCATCGCGCCTCCGTCCGCGCCCTCCGTGTCCGTGTAGACGTCGGAGGCCGAGCCGCCGGCCGCCGGCATCCTGCGGATCTTGTGGGTGCCGAGGTCGTACCAGAAGAGGTTCGCGCCGTTCGCCTGAAGGAACGTCGCGCCCGCCTCGCCCACCGCGAGCGGCGTCGTGCTGCCCGCCTTGTTGATCGTGCCGTGGGCCGCGTCGGCAAAGTAGAGCGCGTCGGTCGCGACCATCGTCATCTTCGTGCAGCCGGCGATCGCGGGCACCACCACCGTCGGCGTCGGGCCGCAGACGCCAAAGTTGCACGTCGAGGTCGCGGCGCAGGCCAGGCCGCACGTGCCGCAGTTCGCGGGGTCGAGCTTCTTGTCGACGCAGCCGACGACCGGACACACGTCGGGCGCGCCGTCCTGGCAGGCGCAGGCACCGTTGTGCGGGTACGCGCCCGGCACGCACCTGCACGGGCTCGTCGACACCGTGGCGACGTTCATCATGCACGTGAGGCCGTTGTAGCCGGCCGCGCCGGACGTGCCCGCCGCGCCGAACCCCGCCGCGCCGGATCCCGCCGCGCCGAACCCCGCCGCGCCAACGGCGCCTGCGGAGCCGACGGCGCCCGCGGAGCCGATGGTTCCCCCTGCGGCGACACTGCCTGCCGTGCCCGTGCCGACCACGCCCGCGGCGCCGACCGCCCCGGCCGCGGCGCCC
>DASZWW010000494.1:0-17259 GCA_035546175.1 Polyangia bacterium | reverse complement strand
CCGCCGGCGCGGGCGGCGCGGGCGGCACGACCACCGGCGCCGCCGGCACGACCACCGGCGCCGCCGGCGCGGGCTCCGGCGCGGCCACGATGTACTCGGGCCTCGTGGCGACCGCGTCCTCGGTGCAGGGAACGGGGCTCGAGGCCGCCAAGGCCGTCGACGGCAGCATGTCCACGCGGTGGTCGTCGGCGTTCAGCGATCCGCAGTGGCTCACCGTCGATCTCGGCGCGACGAAGGCGATCGGCGAGGTGAAGATCTTCTGGGAGGCGGCCTACGCCAAGGCGTACCAGGTGCGCGTCTCGAACGACAACGCGACCTGGACCACCGTCAAGAGCACGACGACCGGCGACGGCGGCACCGATGACTGGACCGGCCTGTCGGCCAGCGCGCGCTACGTCCAGATGTACGGGACGACGCGCGCCACCGCCTACGGCTACTCGATCTGGGAGATGCAGGTCTTCGGCGCGGGCGGCAGCTCGACCGGCGCCGCCGGCTCGACGGGCACGGCGGGCTCGACCGGCACGGCGGGCTCGGGCACGGCGGGCACCACCGGCGCAGGCGGCTCGACGACCACCTGCAAGCGCGGCGAGGCGTACGGCTCGAACTCCGCCGCCGATCTGCTCGCGCTGTCGTCGCCGAGCTCGGGGATCCGCTGGTGGTACAACTGGGCGAAGACGCCCGACAGCGGCGCGGCGAGCAGCTACCAGAGCGACGGCGTCGAGTTCGTCCCCATGATCTGGGGCAGCAACTTCATCTCCGGCGCCGCCAGCCAGATCCCGAAGACCGCCAGGTACCTGCTGACGTTCAACGAGCCGAACTTCGGGTCGCAGTCCAACCTCACGCCCGCGCAAGCGGCGGCGCTGTGGCCGCAGATCGAGCAGATCGCGAACTCGTTCAATCCGCCGCTCAAGATCGTGAGCCCCTCGCCCAACTACTGCGGCGGCAACTGCAACCAGACGAACCCCTTCACTTGGTTCGATCAGTTCTTCGCGGCCTGCCCCAATTGCCGCGTCGACTACATCGCCGTGCACTGGTACGCGTGCACCCTCTCCGCGCTGCAGAGCCACATCAACAACGCGAAGAAGTACGGGAAGCCCATCTGGCTCACCGAGTTCTCGTGCCTCGACTCGCCGGGCGACGCCGCCGGCGAGAAGACGTACATGGACCAGGCCATCCCCTACCTCGAGGGCGAGCCTGCCGTCTTCCGCTACGCCTGGTTCACGGGCCGCGACGGCACCGCGGGCCGCGAGGCGCTGCTCGGCTCGGGCTCGGGCCAGCTCACGCCGCTCGGCCAGGAGTACACGACGCTCGCGCCCATGTGTCGCTAGGTCGCGGCGGGTTCCTCGGGCGCGGCGCGCCGGATGACCACCGGCTCCTCCTCGGTCCCGCGGAGGAACCGGCGCAGCGGATTTCCCCGGAGCGACTCGCGCTCTCCTCGCGGATCGATCTCCACGCTCACGCGGCCGCTGGCCTCGACGACCGCGCTCGCGCCGAGGAGGATCTCCGAGACGCGGTAGTGCGTGCGGACGTCCGCCGGCACCCGGACGTCCGCGCGCCGGAGCACCTCGCGCAGGGCCCCCGTGAGGGGTGAGGCGACCTCGGCGCGGTGGTCGGGCTCGCCGACGACGCTCACCACGCCCTCCACCGTCACCGCCGCGCCGTCCTCGATGATGTCGAAGGGCTCGAAGTGGGCGCCGCTGGCCGCCGGCGTCCACGGCGCCGCCTGGAAGTCGCTCCTCTGATCGACGACGAACTGGAACCACACGCCGGCTCGACCCGTGACCGGCGAGCGCGCGGGCGAGGAGCGCGGTCGAACCGTGCCCCGGACGCGCGCGACCTCCTGGGCGCGCAGCTGGGCGACGTGCTTGGCGGGCACCCGGCGCATCGCCCGATCACGACGAAGCCGCAGGAGCTCAGGGACGAGACCCACGAGCCCGAAGGTGGCGAGGATGACGTAGGCGGCGGGAGGCATGTGCCGGCACCTTAGGATTGCACGCCGGGCCTCGTCTCGCGGGAGGCGCCAAGCGGGCCGATTCCACAAACTTTTCCCTTGCCTTGGGCCCCCCCGGTCACACCTAATCGGGGCCGTCATGCCGAGCGCAAAGCCACAGATTCCGAGCGGAGCCGACCCCATCACCGTCCACGCCGACGGGCGCCTCGAGGTGCCCGATCGCCCGATCATCCCCTTCATCGAGGGCGACGGGACGGGCCCGGACATCTGGCGCGCGAGCGTGCGCGTCCTCGACGCCGCCGTCGAGAAGGAGTTCGCCGGCAAGAAGAAGATCGCCTGGACCGAGGTCTTCGCGGGCGAGAAGTCCAAGAACCTCTTCGACACCTGGTTGCCCGACGAGACGCTCGAGGCCTTCAAGACGTACTTCGTGGGCATCAAGGGCCCGCTCACGACGCCCGTGGGCGGCGGCATCCGCTCGCTCAACGTCGCCATCCGCCAGATGCTCGATCTCTACGTGTGCCTGCGCCCCGTGCAGTACTTCAAGGGCGTGCCCTCGCCGGTCAAGGCGCCCGAGAAGGTGAACATGGTGATCTTCCGCGAGAACACGGAGGACATCTACGCCGGCATCGAGTGGGCGGCCGAGTCGCCCGAGGTCAAGAAGGTCATCGACTTCTTGCAGACCCAGATGGGCGTCAAGAAGATCCGCTTCCCGGCGACGAGCGGCATCGGCGTCAAGCCCGTCTCGCGCGAGGGCAGCGAGCGGCTCATCCGCGCCGCGCTCGACTACGCCATCAAGCACAAGCGCAAGAGCGTCACCCTCGTGCACAAGGGCAACATCATGAAGTTCACCGAGGGCGCCTTCCGCGACTGGGGCTACGCCCTCGTGAAGAAGGAGTACGCCGGCAAGGCCGTGGGCTGGGACGACTGCGGCGGCAAGCCGCCGGCCGGGCAGGTCCTCGTCAAGGACGCCATCGCCGACATCACGCTCCAGCAGGTGCTCACGCGCCCCGACGAGTTCGACGTCATCGCGACGCTGAACCTGAACGGCGACTACCTCTCGGACGCGCTCGCGGCGCAGGTGGGCGGCATCGGCATCGCGCCGGGCGGCAACATCAACTACGTCACGGGGCACGCGGTCTTCGAGGCGACGCACGGCACGGCGCCGAAGTACGCCAACCAGGACAAGGTCAACCCGGGCTCGGTCATCCTCTCGGGCGTCATGCTGCTCGAGCACCTCGGCTGGACGGGCGCGGCGACGCGCACGGTCGCCGCCCTCGAGAAGACGATCGCGCAGAAGACCGTCACCTACGACTTCGCCCGACTCATGGATGGCGCGAAGGAGGTCTCTTGTTCAGCCTTTGGCGACGCCATCATCGCCAATATCGCCTCCGCTCGGTAAAGAACCAAGGAGCCCCCGTCATGTCGCGTAGAAAGATCTCCCTCATCGGTGCAGGCAACATCGGCGGCGAGCTCGCCGCGCTCGTCGCGCGCAAGGAGCTCGGCGACGTCGTGCTCTTCGACATCCCCGAGAAGGAGGGCGTCGCCAAGGGCAAGGCCCTCGACCTCGAGCAGAACGGCGCCGTGCTCGGCTACGACTGCAAGATCACCGGCAGCTCGAGCTGGGCGGACGTCGCCGGCTCGGACGTCGTCATCGTCACGGCCGGCGTGCCGCGCAAGCCGGGCATGTCGCGCGACGACCTGCTCTCGATTAACCTCAAGATCATCCGCAGCGTCGGCGAGAACCTCAAGAAGGCGGCGCCGAACGCCTTCGTCATCGTCGTGTCGAACCCGCTCGACGCCATGGTGTACGAGCTCAAGAAGGTCACCGGCTTTTCGGGCAAGAAGGTCGTCGGCATGGCCGGCGTGCTCGACTCGGCGCGCTTCCAGCTCTTCCTCGCCCACGAGCTCGGCGCCTCGGTCAAGGACGTCCGCGCCATGGTGCTCGGCGGCCACGGCGACACGATGGTGCCCGTGACGAGCAACTGCACGATCAACGGCATCCCCGTCGCGCAGCTCATCGCGCCCGACAAGCTGGCGGCCATCGTCGACCGCACGCGCAACGGCGGCGGCGAGATCGTCAAGCTCATGGGCACGAGCGCCTACTACGCGCCCGCGTCGTCGGCCGTCGCCATGGCCGAGTCGTACCTCAAGGACTTGAAGCGCCTCGTCGCCTGCGCCGCGTACCTCGACGGCGAGTACGGCTACAAGGACCTCTACATGGGCGTGCCCACCGTCATCGGGGCGGGCGGCGTCGAGAAGGTCGTCTCGATCGACCTCACGGCCGACGAGAAGGCCATGCTCGAGAAGTCGGCCGGCGCCGTGCGGGAGCTCATCGAGGCGTCGAAGAAGCTGTGAAGATCCACGAGTACCAGGGCAAGGAGCTCCTGCGGAAGTACGGCGTGCCCGTCCCCATGGGCATCCCGGCCTTCAGCATCGACGAGGCCGAGCACGCCGCGAAGACGATCATCGGCGAGACTGGCAGCGAGATCGTCGTCGTCAAGGCGCAGATCCACGCCGGCGGCCGGGGCAAGGGCGGCGGCGTCAAGGTCGTCAAGGGCGCCGCCGCCGCGCGCGAGGCGGCCCAGAAGATCCTGGGCATGCAGCTCGTGACGCACCAGACGGGCCCGGCGGGCCAGAGGGTGAACCGCCTCCTCGTCGAGCAGGGCGCCGCCATCGCCCGCGAGCTCTACCTCGGCGTCGTCGTCGACCGCGGCGCGGGCCGCGTGGTCGTCATGGCGTCGTCGGAGGGCGGCATGGAGATCGAGGAGGTCGCCGCCCGGACGCCCGAGAAGATCCTCAAGCAGCTCGTGGACCCCGTGGTCGGCCTCGCCGGCTACCAGGCGCGCAACCTCGCCTACGGGCTCGGCCTGCAGGGCGAGGCCGCGAAGAACGCCGCCTCCTTGCTCGTGCAGGTCTACAAGGCGTTCGTCGACCTCGACGCCTCGCTCCTCGAGGTGAACCCGCTCGTCGTCCTCAAGGACAACCGCGTGATCGCGCTCGACGCCAAGGTGACGTTCGACGACAACGCCCTCTACCGTCACAAGGAGCTCGAGGCGCTGCGCGATCTCGACGAGGAGGACCCCGCCGAGATCGAGGCGAAGAAGTTCGACCTCTCGTTCATCACCCTCGACGGCAACGTGGGCTGCATGGTCAACGGCGCGGGCCTGGCCATGGCCACCATGGACACCATCAAGCACTTCGGCGGCCAGCCGGCCAACTTCCTCGACGTGGGCGGCGGCGCGACGGCCGACAAGGTCACGGCGGCGTTCAAGATCATCACGCACGACCCCAAGGTGAAGGGCATCTTCGTCAACATCTTCGGCGGCATCATGAAGTGCGACACGATCGCCGAGGGCGTGATCTCGGCCGTCAAGCAGGTCGGGCTCAAGGTGCCGCTCGTCGTGCGCCTCGAGGGCACGAACGTCGAGCTCGGCAAGAAGATGCTCGCCGAGTCGGGCCTGCCCATCACGACCGCGGGCGACATGGCGGACGGGGCTCAGAAGATCGTCGCGCTCGTCCAGAAGAAGTCCGAAGGAGCGAAGTAGCCATGTCCGTCCTCGTCGGAAAGAACACCAAGCTCATCGTCCAGGGCCTCACGGGCTCGGCGGGCACCTTCCACGCCAAGCAGATGCGCGAGTACGGCACGAACGTCGTGGGCGGCGTCACCCCGGGCAAGGGCGGCACCGTGCACGAGGGCTTCCCCGTGTTCGACACCGTGGCGGACGCCGTCAAGAAGACCGGCGCCAACGCGACCGTCATCTACGTCCCGCCGCCCGGCGCGGCCGACGCCATCCTCGAGGCCGCCGACGCGGGCATCCCCGTGGTCGTCTGCATCACCGAGGGCATCCCCACGCTCGACATGGTCAAGGCCAAGCGGGCGCTGGAGGGCCGAGCGGGCGTCACCCTCATCGGCCCGAACTGCCCGGGCATCATCACGCCCGGCGAGTGCAAGATCGGCATCATGCCGGGCTACATCCACAAGGCCGGCAAGGTGGGCGTCGTTTCCCGCTCCGGCACGCTCACCTACGAGGCCGCGCACCAGCTGACGACCCTGGGCCTCGGCCAGTCGACGGCCATCGGCATCGGCGGCGATCCCGTCAAGGGCATGGACTTCATCGACTGCCTGAGGCTCTTCGAGGCCGATCCCCAGACGAAGGGCGTGCTGATGATCGGCGAGATCGGCGGCACCTCGGAAGAGGAGGCCGCGCGCTTCGTGAAGGCCAACATGAAGAAGCCCGTCGCCGGCTTCATCGCGGGCCAGACGGCGCCGCCCGGCAAGCGCATGGGCCACGCTGGCGCCATCATCAGCGGCGGCAAGGGCACGGCGGCCGAGAAGTTGGCCGCCATGCGCGACGCCGGCATCGCCATCGCCGCCACCCCCGCCGACCTCGGCAAGACCATCGCCCCCCTGATCTCTTGAGCTTTCAAAGGAGACCTGACTCAATGGCACTCGAACGTACCTTCGGAATCGTGAAGCCCGACGCCGTGGCCAAGGGCGCCATCGGCGGCGTGATCGACCTCATCGAGAAGAGCGACCTGCGGATCATCGGGCTGCGCTACCTCAAGATGTCGCAGGACCAGGCCCAGGGCTTCTACGCCGTTCACAAGGCGCGCCCGTTCTTCGGCGACCTCGTCAGGTTCATGACCTCGGGCCCCTGCGTCGTCATGGCCATCGAGGGCGAGAACGCCGTGGCCCGCTACCGCGAGGTCATGGGCGCGACCGACTCGAAGAAGGCGGCCGCCGGCACGATCCGGGCAAAGTACGGCACCGACATCGAGAAGAACGCCGTCCACGGCAGCGACAGCCCCGACAACGCCAAGATCGAGCTGGCGTTCTTCTTCACGTCCTCCGAGCTGGCGTAAACGCCCGCCCCGGCCGGCGCCCCGGGGAGATTCAGCCCTCCCCGGCAACCGCCGATGTTCTTGCGTGCCTGAAACTGGTCTATAGTGAACGCACGCACGCACATGGCCTCCTCGCTTAGGTCTCGGGGTTCGCGCATTTCGTTCTTGCCGCGCCGCTCACTCGGCCTGGCGGCTCTCCTTCTTCCCCTCGTCGTCTTCGGCGCCGGCTGCAAGAAGCGGCTCTACGACTTCGGCGGCGTCCTCGTGCCGATCGACGCGGGCGTCGTGACGACCCCCGACGCCGAGCAGCTCGACGTGCCTCCCCTCCCGGACTCCGGCCCCGAGCTCATCACGGGCCTCGGCGGCAACGGCGGCGGCGGCGCGGGCGGCATGGGCGGCGCGTCGGGCGCCGGCGGGGGCGCCGGCATCATCGCCTGCGATCCGAGCTCGCCCGAGCGCCAGACCGACCCGTTCAACTGCGGCGCCTGCCTCAACAACTGCACGGCCCCCAACTCGACGCCCGACTGCGTGGCCGGCCAGTGCAAGATCACCTGCGTCGGCGACTTCGTGGACGCCGACAAGAAGGCCTCGAACGGCTGCGAGTGCGAGCCCACGAACGGCGGCGTCGAGACCTGCGACGGGCTCGACAACAACTGCGACGGCGTCACCGACGAGGGCTTCGACTTCCAGAACGACGTCAACAACTGCGGCGCCTGCAACCACGTCTGCTCCTACCCGTTCGCGAAGGCGAGCTGCGTGCTGGGCACGTGCCAGCAGGGGGCGTGCCTCGACGGCTTTTACGACCGAGACCCGAACGTGCCGGGCTGCGAGACGGCCTGCGCGAAGACCAACGGCGGCGTCGAGATCTGCGACGGCCTGGACAACGACTGCAACGGGATGATCGACGACAACGTCGGGGCCCCGACGATCACCTGCAAGGCCATGGGCGTCTGCGCCGGCACGACCCCGACGTGCGCCGGCCAGAGCGGCTGGGTGTGCAAGTACCCGGCGACGTACCAGGACACCGAGGACACCTCGAAGGGGTGCGACACGCTCGACAACGACTGCGACGGCAAGGTCGACGAGGCGTTCGAGATCGGCCAGGCCTGCACCGTCGGCTCGGGGCCGTGCGCGGGCACGGGCGTGTGGGCCTGCGACAACACGCAGGCCTCGGGCCACAAGTGCGTCGGCTCGATGAAGACGCCGGGCATCGAGGTCTGCAACGGCAAGGACGACGACTGCGACGGCGAGGTCGACGAGCTCGACGCGCTGTCGAACAAGACCATGGACGACAAGGTCGTCTATGTCGCCTCGCAGAACGTCACGATGTTCGTCTACGAGGCCACCCGCTACGACTCGACGGCCACCGACCACGGCTTCGACTCGACCCGCCGCCCCTGCTCGGTGCCGGGCAAGCAGCCGTGGACGAACGTGACGAAGGAGGAGGCGGAGGCGGCCTGCGAGAAGATCGGCAAGCCGGCCGACGGCTGGCGCCTCTGCACGGTCGCCGAGTGGTTCGACGTCTGCAACGGCTCGGGCGACACGACCTTCCCGTACGGCAACAACTACACCGGCTCCCTCTGCAACGGCTTCGACTACACCGCCGCCATGAGCAAGCCGGCGGCGACCATCCCCACGGGCTCGGCGAGCATGTGCGTGTCCGACCAGTCCTCGGCGACGGGCGACGAGTTCTACGACATGAGCGGGAACGTCAAGGAGTGGGTCATCACGGGGGCCGCGACCACCAAGGCCACGGGCCCGTACGAGCTCCGCGGCGGCGCCTACGACATCGCGAGCTTCATCGACAACTCGGTGACGCCCGCCGTGACGCGCGCCCCGGGCCTCCAGTGCGACGCGTCGACGCCGGCGCCGTCCGTGCCGGTCCGCCTGCCTTCAGTCGGGTTCCGTTGCTGCCGAACTGGAATGCTGCCGCCCTGACGCGCGGTAGAGGTTCCCGTGCCGTGTCCCGCTAAGCTCGCTTCACCGCTGGCCGTGCTCGCCGCCGTCCTCGCGCTGGGCGCGAGCGGCGCCGCCCGCGCCCAGTCGCTGCGGCCCAACATCCTGGTCGTGTTCGACACGTCCGGGTCGATGCTCCACAACGACATGGACGACGGCACGAAGCTCTGCAACGGCAACGGCACGAACAGCCGCATCTACAGCCTCAAGAACGCCCTGCGCGCCGCCCTCGCCCAGGTGGGCACCGACGAGGCGAACTTCGGGCTCATGCGCTACCCGGAGATCGAAAACCCCAACACGACGCCGCAGTGCCCGAACGGCCACTACAGCAACGACAACACGACCGCGCTCCCCGTGGGCTGCACGGGCGGCTGCGGCGGCGGCTGCGAGTGCGGCTGCCGCCTGGCGACGCACACGACGGAGACGACCTACGGGGCGTGGTTCGACAACGGCTACCGCAGCTCGCTGGTCGTCGACGTCACGAAGCGGCCCGCGGCGGTCAAGCCGGTGGCGGGCGACTTCGATCCGACCGACGGCAACATCAGCGAGGTCTATCGCTGGATCGACGGCACCGAGGACGCCGGCAAGGTGACGACCCTCTCCGACCCGGAGCTGCGCACGCACTCGAACTGGTACACGCCCATCGGGCGCTCGCTGTTCTACGCCCGCATGTACTTCGACAACTTCGTCAAGGCGAAGGACGCGGGCAACAACTTCGTCGACCCGAAGGGCGCCTGCCGCACGAACATCATCATCTTCGTCACCGACGGCGACGAGACGTGCGACACCACCAAGGCGGGGAACGCCACCCTCGACCTCACGACGTGCGCGCAGACGGGGTACGGGACGTTCCACCCCGAGGTGCAGGCCTGCCAGCTCAACGTCAACTCGGGCGTCAAGACGTACGTCCTCACGGACGTGAGCACGAGCGCCGCCAACGACCTCATCGCCAAGGCCGGCGGCACGGGCGCCGCCATCCGCGTCACGCTGACCGACACGAACGCCGTCAAGGCCGCCCTCGTCGGCGTCATCGCCTCGACGGTGCCGCCCGTCGAGATCTGCGACGGCAAGGACAACAACTGCAACGGCCTCATCGACGAGGGCGTGAGCAACATGTGCCCGGTGTCGAACAACCCCAACGACGCCGACAACCTCAAGGGCGCGGGCGCCAAGCACTGCGCCGTCGAGTCGTGCAACTGCGCCGACGACAACTGCAACGGCCAGATCGACGAGGGCCTGCCCCCGAACGCCTGCGGCGGCCCCTGCGGCTGCGCCGTGCCCGCCGAGAAGTGCGACGGCATGGACAACAACTGCGACGGCAACATCGACGAGGGCTTCATGGTGGGCGCCGCCTGCACGAACAACGGCGTCGGCGCCTGCAAGCGCGGCGGCATCCTCTCCTGCAACGCGGCCGGCACGGGCACGGTGTGCGACGCGCCCGTCGTCACGCCGACGCAGGAGATCTGCAACGGCATCGACGACGACTGCAACGGCATGGTCGACGACGGCAACATCCCCGGCGTGGGCGTCGCCTGCGGCGGCGGCGTGGCCTGCGCGGTGGGCGTCACGGCGTGCGTGGGCGGCAAGCTCATCTGCCAGACGAGCGGCGGCGCGCCCCAGCCCGAGGTCTGCAACGGCAAGGACGACGACTGCAACGGCCTCATCGACGACGGCAACCTGCCGGGCACGGGCGTCGACTGCCTGTGCCCGGGCGAGACGGCCGCCCAGGTGGGCGTGGGCGTCTGCAAGGCGGGCAAGACGGTGTGCCGCAAGGGCGGGCTCGTCTGCGACGGCTGCGTCGGCCCCAGCCCCGAGATCTGCGACGGCAAGGACAACGACTGCGACGGCATGGCGGACCAGAACGCCATGTGCCCCTCGAAGTTCGCGTGCCGCGAGGGCGCCTGCACGTTGATCTGCCAGGGCGGCGAGTTCCAGTGCCCCGCCGGCTACAAGTGTCAGGACACCTTCTGCGTGCCCGAGCGCTGCGCGCAGGTCACGTGCGGCACGGGCCAGCACTGCGACGAGGACACGGGCCTCTGCGTCGACCTCTGCGCGGGCGTGATGTGCAACGCGCCGGCGGTCTGCATGAACGGCCGCTGCCTCGACTGCGAGACGCTCGGCTGCGATCCCGGCCAGGTCTGCTATCAGGGCTCGTGCCAGACCGACAAGTGCAGCGGCGTGAAGTGCGGCGACGGCACGTACTGCAACGACGGCAAGTGCGTCGGCCTCTGCCCGCCCGGCAAGTGCCCCGCCGGCCAGAGCTGCATGAACGGCGTGTGCTCCGACGACAAGTGCGCGCAGGTCGCCTGCAACCAGGACCAGTACTGCGACCCGGCCGACGGCAAGTGCAAGGGCGACCTCTGCCAGGCGATGGCCTGCGGCGCCGGCCAGGTGTGCGTCTCGACGAAGACCGAGTGCGTGGCCGACCCGTGCATCCTCATGAAGTGCCCGGGCGACTGCTACATGTGCACGACGACGCCCGACGGCCAGGGCACCTGCGTCTCCAACGGCCAGTGCACCCAGACCCTCACGAAGCTCGGCCAGCGCGGCGGCGGCTGCTCCTGCGCCCTCGACCCCGACGCGGGCCGGACGGCGCCGTGGAGCCTGGCGCTGCTCGGCCTCCTGGGCCTCGTCGTCGCGCGGCGTCGTAGCCGCTCCTAGCGAGAGGGCCACGGGCGCGCTAGTCTGCGCGCCCAGATGGACCTGGATCTGCGCTCCCTGACGCCCGCCGAGCTGGCGGCGCGGCTCGCCGCCGAGGGGATGCCCGGGTACCGCGGCGAGCAGGTGTTCCGGTGGCTGCACGCCCAGGGCGTCGAGAGCACGGACGAGATGACGAACGTGCCGAGGGAGGCGCGCGACGCGCTCGCGGCCGCCGCGCCGCTGCGCCCGCTGTCGCAGGATCTCGTCCAGGAGGCCCGCGACGGCACGCGCAAGCTGCGCTTCCGCACCGTCGACGGCCGGGCCATCGAGGCGGTGCTCATCCCCGAGCTCCCCGACGGCGAGAACGAGGAGCGGGACAAGCTGACCCTCTGCGTGTCGTCGCAGGTCGGCTGCGCGATGGACTGCGGCTTCTGCGCGACGGCGACGCTCGGCTACGGCCGCAACCTCACGGCCGGCGAGATCGTCGAGCAGGTGTACCGCGCGACCAAGCTCGCGGGGCGCCGGCCCACGAACCTCGTGTTCATGGGCATGGGCGAGCCGATGCACAACCTCGACAACGTCTCGCGCGCGCTCGGCCTCTTGCAGCACCCGTGGGGCCTCAACTTCTCGCCCCGCCGGATCACCGTCTCGACCGTGGGGCTCGTCCCGGGCATCGAGAAGCTCGGCCAGCTCCGGCCCGCGCCCAACCTCGCGATCTCCCTCAACGCGACGACCGACGAGGTGCGCGACCGCATCATGCCCGTCAACCGCAAGTGGCCCATCGCCGCGCTGCTCGAGGCCGCGCGCCGCTTCCCGCTCGCGCACGGGCGCCGCGTGACGTTCGAGTACGTCATGCTCGCGGGCGTCAACGACAGCGACGCCGACGCCGATCGGCTCGTGCGCCTCCTGCGCGGGATGCCCTGCAAGGTGAACCTCATCCCCTGGAACCCCTTCCAGGGACCCGAGTTCGAGCGCCCCTCGGCCGAGCGCATCCGCACCTTCCAGGAGCGGCTGCGCGCGGCGCACATGGCCGTCTACATCCGGACGCCGCGCGGCGACGACATCGACGCCGCCTGCGGGCAGCTGGCGGCCCGGCCGGCCGACGCCGTCGTGCCGGCGGCGCGCCTCGCGACCGGGGCCGCCTAGTGGCGGGCGCCGCGGACCCCGAGGCCGAGCTCCAGCGCGCCCGCGACCTCGGGGTCGACACCTGCGGGCGCATCGTCGAGTTCTGGGGCTTCACGCGCACGATGGGCCGGACCTTCGGCCTGCTCTACCTCTCGCGCGAGCCGCTCCCGCAGTCCGAGATCCAGAAGCGCCTCGGGATCTCGGCCGGCTCGGCCTCGATGACGCTGGCCGCGCTGGGGCGCTGGGGCGTCGTGCACCGCGTGTGGGTGCGCGGCCAGCGGCGCGAGCACTATCAAGCGGAGACGGACTTCTGGAAGATGATCAGCGGCGTGCTGAACGAGCGCGAGCGGCGCGAGATCGGCGCGGCCGTCGACTCGGTGGCCCGCGCCGTCGCCGGCGCGCGCGCCGCCGAGGCCGCGGCGCCGAAGCGCCTGGCCGCCGAGGCCGCCTTCACGGCCGAGCGCCTCGAGCGCCTCCAGGAGATCTGCGCGCTGGGCGGCACCCTGCTCGACATGCTCCTCGGCCAGCTCACCATGGACGTGGGGAAGTTCCGCGACGTGCTCAAGGTCGAGGCGCCCGCGGGCTCGCCGGCCCAAGAGGCGGCGGCGCGCCCGGCGGCGGGCGGGCGGGCGCGCCCCCCGCGGCGACGCGCCGCGGGGCGATCGCGGCGCTGACGCGGAAGAGCTTGCGTAGTTTCAATTCATTTTGAATATTTAGAAACGTCGTGACCCGGGCCGCCTCCATGCCCCATATTCCGGCCATGTCAGCCGTCACCTCGAGAGCGCCCGGCCGCGCGGAGGCGCGCCCGCGCGTCGAGGACCTGGTCGCCCTCGTGGACGGAGAGATGCGCCTCGTCGAGGCCAGGCTCGCCGAACGGATGGAGAGCCCCGTGGGGGCCATCCCGCAGGTGGGCGCGCACCTGCTCGGGGCGGGGGGCAAGCGGCTGCGCCCGCTCCTGGCGGTGCTCGGGGCGCGCGCCGCGGGGGCGCCCGTCGAGCTGGGCGTGGCCGTCGGGTGCGCCGCCGAGCTCATCCACACGGCGACGCTGTACCACGACGACGTGGTCGACGACGGGCGCGTGCGGCGCGGCCGCCCCGCGGCGCGCATGGTGTTCGGCAACGGCATCGTCGTGCTCGTGGGCGACTTCTGCCTCGCGCGCGCCCTCGAGACCGTCGCCCTCACGGGCTCGCTGCCCATGGTGCAGTCGCTCGCCACGACCGTGACCGAGATGGCCGAGGGCGAGGTCGCCCAGCTCGAGCGCGCCGGCAACCCCGACGCGACCGTGGACGACTACTTCCGCGTCATCGATCGCAAGACGGCGTCGCTCATCGCCTGGTGCGCGCGCGTGGGCGGCGCCGTCGGGGCCGCGCTCGACGCGCCGCTCGAGCGCTACGGCCGCGCCGTGGGCCGGGCCTTCCAGATCGCCGACGACGTGCTCGACGCCGACGTCGACGAGGACAAGGCCGGCAAGTCGGTGGGGCACGATCTCGTCGAGGGCAAGCTCACGCTGCCCGTCCTGTACGCCTGCGAGGCCGATCCGGCCCTCGCCCGCCGCGTGCGCGCGCAGCTCGGCGACGCGGGCGTCGCGCCCGAAGTGGCCGTGGAGATCCTCGCGGCGACGCGCGCCGCGGGCGGCGTCGCGCGCGCCCGCGACCGGGCCCGCGAGCTCGCCGCCGACGCCGTGACGGAGCTCGAGGCCGTGCCGCCGTCGACCTTCCGGGACGCGCTGCGCGACCTGGCCGTGCTCTCCGTCGAGAGGACCTCCTGATGGCCGTCGCCCCCGACAGCGCCGGCGCGGCGGCGGCGCCCGGGCCCGCCTCGGACGTGCCCTCCCACTGGAGCGACCTGCGCAGCTTCGCGCGGTACCTCGAGGAGCGCGGCGAGCTCAAGCGCATCACGCGCGAGATCGACCCCGTGCTCGAGCTGTCCGAGATCGCGCAGCGCTCGATGCGCGCGGGCGGCCCCGCCCTGCTCTTCGAGCGGGTCAAGGGCTCGCGCTTCCCCGCGCTCATCAACACGTACGCGACGCGGCGGCGCATGTCGTGGGCGCTCGGCGTGGGCGACCTCGAGGAGCACGCGCGGGCGATCGGCGCCCTCGTCAAGTCGCAGCCGCCCGCGGGCCTGCTCGACAAGGTCCGCATGCTGCCCAAGGTGGCGCGCGTCGCCGCGTCCATGCCCAAGACGGTGCGGACGGCGCCCTGCCAGGAGGTCGTCGAGACCGACCCCGATCTCGGCAAGCTCCCCGTCCTCACGACCTGGCCCGAGGACGGCGGCCCGTACATCACGCTGCCCCTGGTGATCACGCGCGACCCCGACAAGGGCACGCGCAACGTCGGCTGCTACCGCATGCAGGTCTACGGCCCGCGCGAGACGGGCATGCACTGGCAGCTGCACAAGACCGGGCGGCGCCACATGCGGCGCTACAAGGAGCTCGGCCTCCAGCGCATGCCCGTGGCCGTCGCGCTCGGCGGCGACCCGGTGCTGGCGTACTCGGCGACGGCGCCGCTGCCGGACGGCATCGACGAGCTCCTCTTCGCGGGCTTCCTGCGCCGCAAGCCCGTCGAGGTGGTGCCGTGCAAGACCGTCGACCTCGAGGTGCCCGCGTCGGCCGACTTCGTGCTCGAGGGGTACGTCGACGTCGACGAGCTCCGGCGCGAGGGGCCCTTCGGCGACCACACGGGCTACTACTCCCTGGCCGACGACTACCCGGTGTTCCACCTGACCTGCATCACGCGGCGCGAGCAGCCCATCTACGCGACGACGGTCGTGGGCCCGCCCCCCCAGGAGGACGCCTGGCTCGGCAAGGCGACGGAGCGGCTCTTCTTGCCGCTCCTTCAGATGACCTTCCCCGAGATCGTGGACATGAACCTGCCCGTCGAGGGCGTGTTCCACAACCTGTGCCTCGTGTCGATCAAGAAGGACTACCCGCACCACGCGCGCAAGATCTGCCACTCGCTGTGGGGCATGGGGCAGATGATGTTCGCCAAGTGCATCGTGGTCGTCGACGAGGACGTCGACGTGCAGAACGTGCGCGAGGTCGCCTGGCGGGCCCTCAACAACATCGACGCCAAGCGCGACGTCTTCTTCGCGGAGGGGCCCATCGACGTGCTCGACCACGCGTCGCAGGCGTTCGGGTTCGGCGGCAAGCTGGGCGTCGACGCCACGCGAAAGTGGAAGGAGGAGGGCTTCACCCGCGAGTGGCCCGAGGTCCTGAGGATGACGCCCGAGGTGATGGCGCGCGTGGACGCGCTCTACCGCGACCTCGGCCTGCCGGAGCCGCCGCGATGACGACGGCGTCGACGGTGGCGACGACGACGTCGCTCGCCGAGGCCGGCCACGACGTGCGCGGCATGTTCGATCGCGTGGCGGGGCGCTACGACGCCGCGAACCGCGTCATGTCGGCGGGCGTCGACGGCCTGTGGCGAAGGAAGGCCATCACGCGGCTGCTCGAGGGCCTCGGCGAGCAGCCGCGCCTCCTGGATCTGGGCGCCGGCACCCTCGACGGCGGCGTCGAGATCGTGCGCCGCGTGCCGGGCGCGCGCGTCGCTTCGGCCGACTTCTCGCGCGAGATGCTGCGCGCCGGGCGCCCGAAGATCCCGGCCGGCGCCGCCATCGAGACGCACGGCGCCGACGGCCACGCCCTGCCCTACCGCGCGGGCGCCTTCGACGGCGCGTTCTCGGCCTTCTGCGTGCGCAACCTGCGCGATCTGCCGCGCGGCCTCGCCGAGCTCCGGCGCGTCGTGCGCCCCGGCGGCCGCGTGGCGATCCTCGAGTTCTTCCGGGCCGGCAAGCGCCGCTTCTTCCTCGACGCCTACAACGCCCACGTCCTGCCGCTCGTGGGCTGGGCCATCACGGGCGACCGCGAGGCCTACCGCTACCTGCCCGACTCGATCGCGCAGTTCCGCTCGCTGGCCGAGTTCGTGGCCCTCATGCGCGAGGCGGGCTTCTCGAGCGTCGAGGGCACGGACCTCTTCCCGTCGGGCGTGGCGTCCCTCGTGGTGGCGTCGTGAAGCTGGTGGTCGCCATCGGAGGCGCGTCGGGCTCGCTCTACGCGAAGCGCATCCTCGACGTCCTCGCCAGACACGGCTCGAGCGGCCCCGCGGCGCTGGAGGTCGGCGTCGTCTTCTCGTCGTCGGGCGCCGAGGTCTGGAGGCACGAGCTCGGCGACGTGCCCGCCTACCCGTTCAAGCGCTACGGGCTGCGCGACTTCCACGCGCCGTTCGCCTCGGGCTCGGCGGGCTGGGACGCCATGGTCGTCGTGCCCTGCTCGACGGGCGGCCTGGCCCGCATCGCGCACGGCGTGTCGGACGACCTCATCGGCCGCGCCGCCGACGTCATGCTCAAGGAGCGCCGCAAGCTCGTGCTCGTCGTGCGCGAGACGCCGCTGTCGGCGATCCACCTCGAGAACATGCTGGCCGTGACGCGCGCGGGCGCCGTCGTGCTGCCGGCCGCCCCGTCGTTCTACTCCTCGCCCGTGACCCTCGAGGCGCTCCTCGACACCGTCGTGGGCCGCGTCTTCGATCAGCTGGGGCTGCCCGAGCTCGCCAACGCGCTCATGCCGCGCTGGGGCGCCGACGCGCCGGGAGGCGCGAAGTGAGCGCCGACTCGACGGTGGTCGCGAGCGACGCGCCGGCCGCGGCGCCCGTCGCCGCGCCGGACCTCTTCTCGCTCGGCCGCCGCGCGAACGAGGCGCGCGACGCGGCCCTGGGCCGCCGCGGCACCTTCGCCCGCGCGCGGCGGCTGCT
>DASZWW010000493.1:0-2873 GCA_035546175.1 Polyangia bacterium | reverse complement strand
GTTCGCCATGGTCGACAACGTCTGCCTGAACGCCGTGCGCGGCATCAGCGATCTCGTGATCGCGCCCGGCCTCATCAACGTCGACTTCGCCGACGTCCGCACGATCATGACGGGCATGGGCCGCGCGCTCATGGGCACGGGGCGGGGCGCGGGCGACAAGCGGGCCGTCGAGGCCGCGCAGCAGGCCATCAGCTCGCCGCTGCTCGAGGACGTCGCCATCAACGGGGCGACGGGCATCCTCCTCAACATCACGGGCGGGCCGGACCTCACGCTCGCCGAGATGAACGAGGCGTGCAGCCTCATCGCCGAGGCCGCCGATCCCGACGCCAACATCATCTTCGGCTCGGTCATCGATCCGCACGCGGGCGACGAGGTGCGCATCACCGTCATCGCCACGGGCTTCCAGACGCGCGAGTCGGTGCAGCCGGGCCCGACGGCGGGCCTCGGCCGCAGCATGGTGGGCGCGCGCGGGCGCGACAACCAGATGGCGCTGCCGATGCAGGCCACGGCCTACGCGCAGGCGCCCGCCTACGCGCAGGGGCCGAGCTTCTCGCCGCAGGCGCCGCCGCCGGTGCCCGCCACGTCGCCCACGCCGCCCTGGGCGCAGCCAAACGCCGTCGCGGCGCGCGGCTACGCCGTCGCGCCGGGCCGCCAGGTCGAGGGCACGACCGAGGTCGGCCTCGGGTTCGAGGAGTTCTACGAGAACGTCGAGCAGATCCCCGGGGTGCCGGGCGCCTCGAACCGCGAGCCCACGACGCCCGGCGGCTTCGGCATCGCCACGGCGGCCGAGTGGACGCCCGCCGAGCGCCCCGTCATCAGACCGCCCGTGACGAACGTGACCCCCGGGACGGGCCCGGCGTCGGCCGCGCCGCCGCAGCGCCGGGTGTCGTCGCAGATGGCGTCGCGCCCGGCCGACGAGCTCGGCGTCGAGGAGTCGGAGTTCGACAAGCCGACCTACCTGCGCCGCGGCATCTTCGCGCCGGAGTAGCCGGCGCGCCGCCCACGCAACCTCGGGAGGCCCGCTCCGATAAGCGGGCATGACCCTCGGCGCGCTCGTCAACGGAACCCTCCAGCTCCTCTGGCCCGCGCGATGCGCGGCGTGCGATCGGTCGACGCCCGACGGCACGATCTTCTGCGACGAGTGCACGCCCTCGCTGTCGGTGCTGCTCGGGGCGTGCCCGGGGTGCGCGCTGCCCCGCGCGGACTGGAACGCGCTGCGGGGGCGGTGCGGGCTCTGCCGGCGCATCCCCTTCTCGTTCTGCGAGGCGCGCGCGGCGTACGAGTACGGCGCGGCGCTCGCCGACGCCATCGTGCGCATGAAGCACGGGCAGCGCTGGATGGCGCGGCGGCTCGGGCCGCTCCTCGTCCCGGCGCTCATGGACGCGCTCGCGCGCGGGGGGTTCGGCGCCGACGACGTCGTCGTGCCCGTCCCGCTCCACGCGCGGCGGCTGCGGGAGCGCGGGTTCAACCAGGCGCTCGAGCTCGTGCGGGCGGCGCTGCGCGACATCGCGCGCACGCGGGCGCTCGTCGTGGCGATGCCTCGCGGCCTGCCGCGGCTCGAGCGGCGGCTGCTGCGCCGCACGCGCGCGACGAAGGCCCTCGGCCACGCCGGCCCCGCGGCGCGCATGGCCGAGGTCGCCGGCGCGTTCGCGCTCGCGCCCGCGGCGGCGGAGCGGGTGCGCTTCCGGCGCGTGCTGCTCGTCGACGACGTGCTGACGACGGGGGCGACGGCCAACGAGTGCGCGGGCGCGCTCATGGCGGCGGGCGCCCGCGACGTGCACGTGCTGGCCCTGGCCCGCGCCGTCTAGCCCTTCGCCCATCCGCGGAAGGTCGGAAGGTCGGAAGGCCGGAAGGTCGGATGTCGGACAAGGTGGGCCCCTGGCGCCTGTCGATGCCCGCGGTCGATTCGATCCTCGCCCTCTCAACGGATCGCGTCCATCCGCCGATTGACGGTGCCCGCCCACAGGAGCGAATCGATGGCAGCAAAGCGCGCGACGGCAGCCAGGGTCGATCCTCGAACGGAGGCCTCGTCGGCCGCCGCCGCCTTCGAAGAGGCGGCGCGCGCGGCGCTCGACGACGCCACGGACGAGTCGCGCTGGGAGGAGCTCGAACAGAGGGTCGCCGCCGACGAGCGACAGGCGCGAGGCCTCGTCGACCTCTACCGCGCCCACCTCGGGCGAGAGCTGCCGGCGGCCGCGCGCGACGTGGTGGCGCGCCGGGCCGCGCGGTTCGCCGCCGACTGCTTCGGCGAGAACGCGCCCGAGACGATCGACGTCCTGCGCGCCGCGCTCGCCGGCGCGCCTCCGGCCGACTGGGCGTTCCGCCCGCTCGTCGTCGCGCTCACCATGGCCGAGCGGTGGAGCGAGGTGCTCGACGCCTACGACGCGCGCCTCGCGGCGGGCCGGGCCGTCGAGCGGCGCGCCGAGCTCCTCGAGGAGGCCGCGCGCATCGCCAAGGACTTCACGCGCGATCACGCGCGCGCCATCGGCTACCTCGACCGCCTGTTCCGCCTCCGGCCCACGGACGCGGAGGTGGCGGCCTCGCTGGAGCGCTTGCTCGAGCGAGACGGCCGCTGGGACGAGCTCGTCGCCGTGTGGCGGCTCCGGCTCGAGGGGCTCGCGGGCGCCGAGGCCGGTCCGCTCGTCCTGCGGCTCGCCGGCGCGCTCCACGACGAGCTCGGGCAGCCCGACGCCGCGCTCGAGGCGCTGCGCCCCCTGCTCGGCGAGCCGTGCGACGAGGAGGGGCTCCGCGAGCGGCTGGAGCGCATCTTCGCGGACGCGCGCGCGACCGCCGAGATCCGCCTCGAGGCGCTCGACGCGCTCCGCCCGCGCCTCGAGGCGTCGGGCCGCGCGGCGCGCGTGCCCGAGCTCCTG
>DASZWW010000492.1:0-1677 GCA_035546175.1 Polyangia bacterium | reverse complement strand
GCGGGCGAGCCGGCGGGGGCGCCGCCGCCGGGCGAGGCGCGGCGCCGGCCGGCCGGCCCGCGGCGTCCTTGACCTTCTCGATCATGCCCGCCGTGTCCCACGGCTTGACGAACGTGCCGTCGGCGCCGACCTGCTGCCCCTTGGCCTCGTCGTACGGCTGCTGGCTCGACGACAGGATGTAGACCGGGATGGCGCGCAGCGTGGCGTCGGCCTTGAGGGCCGCGCAGAGCTCGTAGCCCGAGCGCCCCGGCATCGAGGCGTCCGCGATCACGAGGTCGGGCCGCGTCTGCCGGGCGAGCGTCAGGCCCTCGTCCGCCGAGCGTGCCGCCGTGATGGCGAAGTCCTCGTGCCCGAGCGTCATCGCGAAAGCCTTCTGGATCGTCACGCTGTCGTCGGCGATCAAGATGCGCTTTCCCATGGCGCTCTGAGATATCACCATCGCAGTAGGTGGTCAATTCACGGAGATGGTAGAACGCCGTCGAGAACCGTGGCTTTTCGGCAGGTTCGACCACCCTCTCTGACACGAGACACGAGCCCGTGAGCGCCCCCGAAACTCAGCTGGTCGTCAACGCCGATGACTTCGGACAGTCGCCCGCCGTGTCGCGCGGCATCGTGCGCGCGCACCGCGAGGGCGTCGTCACGAGCACCTCGGTGCTCGGCAACTGCGAGGACCTCGCGGGCGCGGTGGCGCTGCTCGCCGAGGCGCCCGAGCTCGGCGTGGGCGTGCACCTGACGCTCGTGGGCGGCCGGCCGGTCGCCGCGGCGGCGAGCCTGCCCTCGCTCACGAACGCCGACGGCGGCTTCCCGGCGCGGGCCGAGGATTTCTTCAAGTCTTGGGTGAAGGGCCGCGTCGACGCCGCGGAGATGGAGCGCGAGTTCGACGCCCAGATCTCGCGCCTGCGCGACGCGGGCGTGCGCCCCGATCACGTGAACACGCACCGCCACCTCGGCTTCGTGCCGGCCGTGGGCCGCGCCATGGAGGCGGTGGCGCGCAAGCACGGCATCCCCGGCATCCGCAGCGCGGTCGAGCGCCCGACGCTCGCGTGGGTGACGTCACCGGCCCGCGGGCTCGAGGCCGGCCTGCTCACGGGGCTCGCCTGGCTCACGCGCCGCCAGATGGGGGCGCTGCGCCACGGGCCGCAGAGCTGGGGCTTCGTCGAGGCCGGCCGCCTCGACGAGGTGCGCATCCTCGAGCTCCTCGGCCGCATGGGCCCCGGCGCCCACGAGCTCATCTGCCACCCGGGCGAGGAGGACGACGTCGAGACCGAGCCGGGCGAGCCGCCCCACCTGCGCGCGCACGAGCTCCTCGCGCTCACGTCCCACAAGGTCCGGCGCGCGTTCGAGCGCCGGGGCGTGAAGCTCTGCCGGTGGCGCGACCTGTTCTGAGCCCGCCCGGCTCGTGTCGCCGCGGCGCGCGCGACGCGCCCTCCGAGCGCTTTTCTCCTCGCAAAAAACCGAAGCGTTTGTATGGTGCGCGCCCAGGAGGAGTTGCCATGACAAAGCTCGCGATCGTGATTTCCGGAACGCTGTTCTCGGGCGCGCTCGTCGCCCTTCCCGCCGTGGCCGCCGACAAGGCGCCGGCGCCCGGCGCGCCCGCGGCCGCGCCGGCGAAGGCTCCCGCGGCCGGCGCGCCCGTCGCCGCGAAGGAGGCGCCCATGAAGGCCGGCGCGCCCGCCG
>DASZWW010000491.1:0-20291 GCA_035546175.1 Polyangia bacterium | reverse complement strand
GGCAGCCGCGGGCGCGCGCGTCGCGGCGTCGTGAGCGGCGCGCGCCGAGGGCGTCGCGAGGAGGGCGTACGCGCGCGCGACGCGCTGGAACGCCTCCGTCGAGGCCGCGCCGGCGCGGTCGGGGTGCAGGCGCAGCGCGAGGCGCCGGAACGAGCGCCGGATCTCCGCCGCGCTCGCGCTCCTGCCGACGCCGAGGACGGCGTAGGGATCGTCGGCGCCGCGGGCGACGCTCATTTGTAGGGCGCGTAGGCGCGCTTGGCCTGGATCGACACGAGGTCGCCCTTGGGCAGCACGAGCGCCGTGAGCGCGCCGCCGTAGACGCACCCCGTGTCGAGGCCCGTCGCGAACGGGTGTCTCTGCAGCCCGCGCACGGCGTCGTGACCGAAGACGGCGTGGGCCGGTCCCTTCCACAACGCCGCCCAAGGCGTGCCCTCGATTTTCTTCGAAGGCTCGCCGTGCTTGTCGATGCTGCGGAGGTTGAGCAGGTGCTTGCGCTCCTGCGCGGCGAGCGGCACCCCGGGGACGAGGCCGCCGTGAACGACGACGTGCGGGCCCGCGCTCTCGGCCTCGAGCTCGAGCCACAGCGGGCGCGCCGCGAGCCAGGCGAGCTCCTCCTCGGAGAGCGTCGCGGCGACGGCGACGTGCTGCGCCTTCGGCGGCGGATCGACGTCGGGATCGCCGACGCGCAGCACCGCCGCGTCGTGGTTGCCGAGGACGGCGTCCACCTTCGACGCGCGCGCCCAGGCGACGACGCCCCGAGAATCCGGGCCCTTGGCCACCAGGTCACCGACCATGACGTAACGCGTGCCGCCCGGCTCGCCGCACCGCTCGACGAGCGCGAGCAGCTCGTCGAGGCACCCGTGGACGTCTCCGACAATCACCGTGCGCATCACACACCCACTTTCAAACCTGGCCCTGGTGATAGCAAACGAAGTTGAGGAAACACGAAAACGTGTCGATGATACGTCCCGTGCGGGGCCTCGCGCGCGGAGCCACTCTCGTGGCCGCCTTCCTCTCCATCGCCATGTCCGCCGGCTCGGCCGAGGCGCGGCCGCGCGGGCGCCGCGCGGCCCACGTCGAGGAGGCCCGCGCGCCGTCCGGCCTGCGCGTGAGCGTGCAGCCGATCGCCGGCGACGCCGGCCCGTCCGTGCGGGGCCAGCTCGCGCGTCTCCTCCGCGGGCGCGGCTGCCGCGTCGTCACGTCGTTGCCGCGCGTCGACGGCACGGGCCAGTACCTCGAGCTCGCCAAGGACCACCGCCTGGCGGCCTTCGTCGCCGCCGACCTCGAGGAGGGCGCGCGCTGGAGCCGCGTCACCTTCCTCGTCTGGGACGGCGCCTCGGGCAACGTGCTCGGCCGCTGGACGGCGAGCGCCGCGCCCAAGAACCTCGCCAAGACGATCGCGAAGGGCTTCTGGAAGAACCTCGGCCCGCAGGTGAGCGGCGCGACGGCGCCCCCGTCCGAGGATCTCGGGGAAGCGCCGCCGATGTTCGTGAACGCGGGCGAGCGGCTGCCGTAGCGCGCCGCGCGCTACTCGCTGACGGTCACCTTGATCATCTTGACCGGCTCCTTGGGCCGGTCGCCGCGGGCCTTGTCGCGCGGCACCTTCGAGATCTTGTCGGCGACGTCCATGCCCGCCGTGACCTTCGCGAAGACGGGGTGCTTCGAGGGGCCGGGCGAGAACCAGTCGAGGTAGGGGTTGTCGACGACGTTGAGGAAGAACTGGCAGCTGCCGCTGTTCGGCTGGCCCGTGTTGGCCATCGAGAGCGTGCCGCGCGAGTTCGAGATCTTGGCGTCCGGCGGGTGCTCGTCCTTGATGCGGCCGTGGGGGCTGTCGCCCGTGCCGGCGCGCGGGCTCTGCGGGTCCTTGCTGTGCGGGCAGCCGAACTGGATCATGAAGTTGTCGATGACCCGGTGGAAGTGGAGGCCGTCGTAGAAGCCCTCCTTGGCGAGCGTGATGAAGTTGCCCGCCGTGATGGGCATCTTGTCCTTCAAGAGCTCGATCGTGATGTCGCCGAGGGACGTGCTGAGCACTGCCGTAGGGTTCGCCATGGCGCGCAGTCTAGCGCAACTCGCGCCACGCGGCTCGCGCGCTCAGCGCGCGAGGGCGCGCGTGACCTCGTCGAAGGTCTCGAAGGGCGCGAAGGCGACGCCGTGCTCGGCGCAGAGCTTCGCGAGCGTGCTGCCCGCGACGGCGAAGACGAGATCGCAGGTGCGCGCGGCCGGGAAGTCGAGGCGCCCGTCGCCGACGTAGACCGTCGCGTGGCCCGGGTGACGCGCGCGCAGGAGCGAGACGACGTGGGCCTTGAAGTCGCGGCCCTCGGGCACGGCGACGCCGTCGGGCAGCGCGACGCTCCAGCGGCCGTCCTCGAAGCGGCCCTCGAACGCCGTGAGGGCGCAGCCCGCCGGCAGGAGCGGGCGGATGTAGAAGGTGAGGCCGTGGCTCAGCACCTCGAACGGCCAGCGGCGCGCGGCGCACTCGGCGACGAAGGCGGCGAAGCCCGCGCGCAGGCGGCCCGCGGGCAGGATCTCGGCGAGCAGGGCCTCGGGGCCGGCGGCGACGTCGCCGTAGCCGCGCGCGATCATCTCGAGCGGCGACAGCACGCCCTCGCGCGACAGCGGCGTGAGCACGGCCCGCCAGTCGTAGGGCACGTGCCGGTCCCAGACGAGGTTCGTCAGATCGTCGACGGTGATGGTGCCGTCGAAGTCGCTCACGATGAGGTAGGGCGGGCTCACGTCGCGGCGCTCGCGGCGGCGTCCCTCGCGCCGCCGACCGGCGCGTCGTCAAAGGTCGCGATGACGGGCGCGTGGTCGCTCGTCCCGACCTCGCGCAGCGCGGGGCAGGCGGCGTTGCGCGCCGCGAGCCCGTCGCTGGCCAGCACGTAGTCGAGCCGCCAGCCGATGTTGCGCGCCCGCATGTTGCGCCAGGGCGCCCACCACGAGTACATCGCGTCGTTCGCCGGATCGCGCTCGCGGCCGAGATCGTGCAAGCCCGCCGCGTCGAGCAGGCCCGCGAAGAGCGCCCGCTCCTCGGGCAGCTGCCCGGGGAGCCGCGGGTTGCGCTCGCGCGGGTGGACGTCGATCTCCGCGCGCGCGACGTTCATGTCGCCGCAGAGCACGAGCTCGCGGCCCGAGGCGCGCGTCGCCGCCGCCCAGCCCGTGAGCGCCTCGAGGAAGCGGATCTTCGCGGGCAGGTCCTTGCCCCCGTTGGGCACGTAGATCGACGCGATGACGAAGGCGCCCGCGGCCGACTGGACGTCGGCGACGGCGATGCGCGTCTCGTGGTCGAAGGGCGGGTGCGTGATGGTCGGGCAGGGCGCGAAGCCCTCACGGACGTGGAGCGCGACGCCCGAGTAGCCCTTCATGCCGTGCCAGGTGCAGAAGTAGCCGGGCACCTCGCCGATCTCCCTCGGCAGGTGGTCGGGCGCGACCTTGATCTCCTGGAGGCACAGCACGTCGGGCCGCTCGCGCTCGAGGAGCGCGGCCACCTCGGCGCCGCGCGCGCGCACGCCGTTGACGTTCCAGGTGACGATCTTCACGAGCCGTTCGATGTAGCATCACTCATGGGCTCGGCGCCACCTCGTCCCGCGTCCACGCGGGCGCTCGTGACGGTCGTGGCCTGGGGCGTCGCCGCGACGTACCTCGGCTGGCCGCAGCTCCTGGCGCGCCTGCCGCTCGGGCTCGCGCTCAAGAACGACCTCCACCTGCCCGCGCACGAGCTGGCGGCGTTCTGGGCGGTCGCGACCGTGCCCTGGTACGGGAAGCCCCTCATCGGGCTGCTCGTCGACGCCTACCCGCTCGCCGGGACGCGCCATCGCGGCTACCTGCTCGCCGGGAGCGTCGCCGCGGTGGCCGCCTGGGCCGCCTTGGCCTTCGTGCCGCGCGCGTCCGGTCCGCTGCTCCTCGCGGCCCTCGCGGCCAACGCCGCCCTCGCCGTCGTGAGCACGAACGTGGGCGGCTTGCTCGTCGAGGTCGGGCAGCGCGAGGGCGCGACCGGACGGCTGAGCGCGCTCCGCCAGACGCTCGTGGGCGCCATCAACCTCGTCGTGGGGCCGCTGGGCGGCTGGCTCGCGGGGCGCGCCTTCGGCTGGACGGTGGGCGTCGGCGCGCTCGTCGTCGGTTCGTTCATCCCCGTCGTCGGGGCGCTCGCCCGCGAGCCCGCCCCGGCGCGCGTCCCCGAGCCCGGCGCCGTCGGCCGGCGCCTGGGGGCGACGCTGCGCTCGCGTCCGGCGCTCGCGGCGGCCGGGCTCGTCTTCCTCGTCTACGTCGCGCCGGGGCTGCAGACGCCCCTGCTCTACTATCAGCAGGACGTGCTGCGCTTCGATCCGCTGTTCATGGGGGTCCTGCAGACGTGGGCCGGGGCCGGGGTCATCGTCGGCGCGCTCGCCTACGGCGTCGCCTGCCGTTTCCTGCCGCTCGGCGTCTCGCTCGCCGCCGGCATCGTGCTCTCGGCGGCGAGCACGCTCACCTACCTCGCCTACGACTCGCGTCCGGCGGCCGTCGTCATCCACTTCGGGTCGGCCGTCATGGGCACGTTGGCGGCGATGCCCCTCTACGACCTCGCGGCGCGCGCCGCGCCCGAGGGCAGCGAGAGCTTCGGCTACGCGTTCGTGCTGGGGATGCAGACGCTGGCGACCTACGGCGTCTCCGACGTCGTGGGCTCGTGGCTCTACGACCGCGTCCACCTCGCGTTCAAGCAGCTCGTCTGGGTCGACGCGCTCTCGACGCTCGCCGCGCTGCTGTTCCTGCCCGTCGTGCCGCGCGCGCTGCGGGCCGGCCGCGAGACGCGCGGCGCGCTCAGCCCCGCCCGATGAGCTCGCCCACGAGCGGCCCGTTCGCGTAGCGCTCGCCGCTGTCGCAGACCATGAAGACGATCGTCTGGCCGGCGTTCGCGGGCCGCGACGCGAGCTCGAGCGCGGCGGCGAGCGTCGCGCCCGAGGAGATCCCGGCAAGGATGCCCTCCTCGCGCGCGAGGCGGCGGGCGTGCGCGAAGGCGGTCTCGTCGCTCACGGCGATGACCTCGTCGATGACGGCGCGATCGAGCAGCGGCGGCACGAAGCCGGCGCCGATGCCCTGGATCATGTGGTTGGCGGGGCGGCGGCCCGTGAGGACGGCGGCGCCCGCGGGCTCGACGGCGACGACGCGGACGCCCGGCTTCCTCGCCTTGAGCGCCTGGCCCACCCCCGTGATCGTGCCGCCCGTGCCGACGCCCGCGACGAAGACGTCCACGGCGCCGGCCGTGTCGTCCCAGATCTCGAGCGCCGTCGAGCGGCGGTGGGCCTCGGGGTTCGCCGGGTTCGTGAACTGATCGAGCGCCACGGCGCCCGGGATCGACCGCCGCAGGGCCTCGGCCGCGTCGACGGCGTCGCGCATGAGGGTGCCCCGGGTGAGGGTCACGTGCGCGCCGAGGTAGCGCAGCAGCGCGAGCCGCTCGCGCGACATGCGCTCGGGCATCGTGACGTGGAGCGCGTAGCCCCGCGTCGCCGCGACGAACGCGAGCGCGATGCCCGTGTTGCCGCTCGTCGCCTCGACGATCGTGCCGCCCGGGCGCAGCCTCCCCGCGCGTTCGGCGTCCTCGATCATCGCCGCCGCGATGCGGTCCTTGACGCTGCCCCCGGGGTTTCGCGACTCGAGCTTGGCGAGCAGGCGGGCGCCGCCCGTGACGCCGAAGCCGATGCGCCCGAGCGCGACGAGCGGCGTCCGGCCGATCGTCGTGCCCACCCCCGCGTGGACGCGGCCGGGGGGGCTGGCGGACGGGGGGGCGCCGGCGCCGGCCGGCCTGGGCTTCGCCTTCATGGCTTGTGGGTGTGGATCTTGAGCTCGATGAGCTTCTTCGCGACGAGGGTGAGGAGCGCGACGATCGTGAGGATCGACGCCACGGCGAAGGCGCCCGAGAAGTTGTACTCGTTATAGAGGATCTCGACCTGGAGCGGGATCGTGTTCGTCTCGCCGCGCACGTGGCCCGAGACCACCGAGACGGCGCCGAACTCGCCCATGGCGCGCGCGTTGCACAGGATGACGCCGTAGAGGACGCCCCACCTCACCTTGGGCAGCGTGACGCGGAAGAGGACCTGCCAGCCGCGCGCGCCCAGCGTGAGGGCCTGCTCCTCCTCGTCGCTGCCGAGCTCCTGCATGATGGGGAGCACCTCGCGCGCCACGAAGGGGAACGTGATGAACGTCGTCGCGAGGATGATGCCGGGCGGAGCGAAGATGACGTGCCAGTCGTGCGCCTCGAGGAAGGGCCCGAACACGCCCCGCGCGCCCAGCAGGAGGACGAAGATGAGCCCCGCGATGACGGGCGAGACGGAGAAGGGCAGATCGATGAGCGTGAGGAGGAGGCTCTTGCCGGGGAAGCGGAACTTGGCGATGAGCCACGACGCCGCGACGCCGACCACGACGTTGACCGGCACCGAGATGCCCGCCGTGAGCAGCGTCAGCTTGATGGCCGAGACGGTCTCGGGCTCGGTGATCGCGTCGAGGTAGGCGCGCGCGCCGTTGCGGAAGGCCTCGACGAACACGGCGACGACGGGCAGGCCCACGAAGAGCCCGAGGAACGCGAGCGCGGTCCCGATGAGCAGGAGGCGCAGCCAGGCGGGGTCCTTCACGCGCTCACCGCTCGATCCGGCCCTGGAGGGCGTTGATGACGAAGAGGAGCGCGAACGACGCCAGCAGCATGACGAGCGCGATGGCCGTCGCGCCCGCGTAGTCGAACTGCTCGAGCTTCGTCACGATGAGCAGCGGCACGATCTCGGTCTTGCCCGGCATGTTGCCGGAGATGAAGACGATCGAGCCGTACTCGCCGACGGCGCGCGCGAAGGCGAGCGCGAAGCCGGTCGAGGCCGCGGGCAGGACGGCCGGCACGATCACCGCGCGCAGGGTCAGGAGGCGCGAGGCGCCCAGCGTCGCGGCCGCCTCCTCCATGTGGAGGTCGAGGTCGAGCAGCACGGGCTGCACCGTCCGGATGACGAACGGCAGGCCCACGAAGATCATGGCCACGACGACGCCCGGCACGGCGAACGCGACCTTGAGGCCGCGCGGCTCGAGGAAGCGGCCGAGCCAGCCGTTCTCGGCGTAGATCGTCGTGAGCGCGATGCCCGCGACCGCCGTGGGGAGCGCGAAGGGCAGGTCGACCAGCGCGTCGACGAGCTGGCGGCCCGGGAACCGGTACCGGGCCAGGACCCAGGCGATGATGACGCCGAAGACGACGTTGACGGCCGCGGCGGCCGCGGCGGCGCCGAAGCTCAGCCGGTAGGCGGCGAGCGCGCGCGGCGAGAGCACCGCCTTGGCGAAGTCGGCGCCGCTCAGGGTCGCCGACTTGAAGGCCAGCCCCGCGAGGGGGATGAGCACGATGAGCGAGAGGGAGGCGACGGTGACGCCCAGCGAGAGGCCGAAGCCCGGCAGGCTGCCGCGCGCTCGGCCCCTCACGACCCGCTCGCTCATGCTCGTCGTCACGAGCCCGGCTGGTAGATCTGATCGAAGATGCCGCCGTCGGCGAAGTGCGTCGCCTGGGCCTTCTGCCAGCCCCCGAAGACCTCGTCGATCGTGAACAGCTTGATCTTCGGGAAGGCCGCCGCGCCCGGCGCCGACGAGCTGCGCGGCCGGTAGTGGTGCTTGGCGGCGATGGCCTGGGCCTCGGGCGTGTAGAGGAACTTGAGGTACGCCTCGGCGGCGGCCCGCGTCCCGTGCTTGTCGACGTTCCTGTCGACGACGGCCACGGGCGGCTCGGCGAGGATGCTCGTGCTCGGGTTCACGATCTCGAACTGGTCCTTCCCGAGCTCCTGGACGAGCAGGTACGCCTCGTTCTCCCACGAGACGAGCACGTGACCGACGCCGCGTCGGGCGAAGGTCGTCGTCGAGCCGCGCGCGCCCGAGTCGAGGACGGGGACGTTCTTGTAGAGCTTCGTGACGAACTCCTTGGCCTTGCCTTGATCGCCGCCGTTCTTCTGGAGCGCGTACCCCCAGGCGGCCAGGTAGGCCCAGCGCGCGCCGCCCGAGGTCTTCGGGTTCGGCACGACGACGTTCACGCCCGGCTTGACGAGGTCGTCCCAGTCCTTGATGCCCTTCGGGTTGCCCTTGCGCACGACGAAGACGATCGTCGACGTGTACGGCGTCGAGTTCTCGGGCAGGCGCTTCTGCCAGTCCCTGGGCAGGCGGCCCGACTTCTCGGCGATGGCGTCGACGTCGTACGCGAGCCCGAGCGTCACGACGTCGGCCTCGAGCCCGTCGATCACGGAGCGCGCCTGCTTGCCCGAGCCGCCGTGCGACTGGTTGATGGTCAGCGTCTGGCCCGTCTTCTGCTGCCACTGCTGCGCGAACGCCTTGTTGATGTCCGTGTACAGCTCGCGCGTGGGATCGTACGAGACGTTGAGCAGCTTCACCTGCGCGCGCGCGGGCGCCGCGGCGAGCAGCACGCCGAGGACGGCGACGACGGAGAGCGAGAGCGAGACGAGAGACTTCGGCTTGCTGAGACGCATATTGAGCTCCTTGGCTTCGTTGACCCGGCCGTTCGTCAAAACGCCACCTGGACCCGCGCGATCCCCACGTTCTCCGTGGGGCGATCGGTGACCGCCTTCGTCGTGCCCGCGCCGCCGTCGAACGCCGTGTGCCCCCACATGGCGTAGAGCTTGACGTTGCGGTTGAGCCACCAGTTGGCGCCGAACGTCCACTCCTTCGCCTTGGCGACCGACTTCGACGGATCGGCGTAGGCGCTGTCGGTGAAGCCGAGGTCGTCGGTGGAGAGCCAGCCGTAGCGCGCGACGAGCTCGAGGGCCCCGAGGTCCTTCGTGGCCCAGTTCGCGGGCGCCTTGGGCCGCACGCCGTCGTAGCTGTTCTCGCCGCCGATGGCGACCGACACCGTGACGTGCCCGGCCTGGTTGTTCACGGCCCCGGTGGTCGTTCCCTTGGCCAGCTCCTGATGCTCGTGCACCCACTCCGCGAGCAGGCCGAGCGGACCGACATAGTAGTAGAGCTGCGGGTTGAGCCGCGTGTGGTGGTGCGACGCGAACACCGTCTGGGTCGGGTCCGTGGTGCTCGAGATGTACGTGTAGATGGTGTTCTGACTGACCGACTTGAAGGTGGGGAGCCAGGTGTTGGAGGCGACGCCGTTCGTGACGACGTTCGAGCCCTTCTCATTGCCCGTCTCGAAGGCGAAGCCGAAGCCGAGATCGCCCGCGTGCAGGTCGCCGAGCTGGAACGGGCGCAGGAAGAGCCGGCCGCCGTAGGTCTTGGCGTGCTCGTCGTCGACGTCGTTGAGCGTGCCGTCGGGGTTGCCGTTGAGCCAGACGAGCTCGTAGTGGACGGCGGCGTTCGCGATGTCGCCCCACAGCTCGGCGCCCACGTCGCGCTGGGCCGACAGGTTCGAGTCGAGCGCGCGCTCGGGCAGCGGGACGTAGGCGTCCGTCTGCAGGCGCTCGAGGCCGATGGGCGGCTTGAACTTGCCGACGCGAAGGCGCGCCCAGGGCTGCGGGTGGAGATCGATGTACGCGTCGAGGAGCGCCACCGTGTTGTTGCCGAAGTCCGGCATGATGCGCGAGTCGACGAACCCGAGGAACGTCGTGTCGAAGTAGAGGCGGGCGCGCCGCACGAGGAACGTGTCGGTCTTGTCGCGCAGGGCGGGATCGTCCGAGCCGAAGATGCGCCGCCCGTCGACCTGCAGCAGGCCCGACAGCTTGATCTCGTACTGCCGGTCGGCGTCGCCGATGCCGAAGCCGCGCTCGCCCGTGACGACGCGCGGGCCCGCCTTCTGCGCGGCGGCCTCCTGCGCGAGCTCGAGCTTGCGCTCGGTGACGCGCGACCGCTGCTCGAGCTCGTCGAGGCGGCGCTCGAGCTCCGGCGAGATCGCGGGGGGCGCGGCGGCGGGCGCCGCCTCGGCGGGCGCGGCGGGCGTCGCCTCGACGGGCGCCGGGGGCGTCGCCTCCTGGGCCGAGGCGAGGGCGGGGCCGCAGCACACCAGTCCGACCATCAAACTAGTTACTCTACCGATTTTATAGACTGATGGGCGCGCGGACATGAACATGCGGTCTCTCCCTTTCGTTAGATGGCGTAGGCGACTTGGTCGAGGGACTGGCGGCGGGCGCGCGCGGACTGCTCGAGCGCGCTCGCGAGGGTGGTGTTGTCGAGGATCTTCGCGATGGCGTCGCGCACCTGCTTCATGACGAGGCGCGTGCCGCAGGTCGCCTCGTCGGCGCACTCCTCGCAGCGCGCGTAGGCGCGCTCGCTCACGCAGGGGATCGGCGCGAGGGGCCCGTCGATGATGCGGATGACGTCGCCGAGCACGATCTCCGCCGGGTTCTTGGCGAGGACGTAGCCGCCGCCCTTGCCCTTCTTGCTGCGCAGCACGCCCGCGTTCTTGAGCTCGAGGAGGATCGCCTCGAGGAACTTGCGCGGGATGTTCTCGCGCTCGGCGAGATCGGCGATGAGCATCGGTCCGCCCCCGGCGTCGGCGTTGCCGGCGAGGGCATAGAGGGCGCGCAGCGCGTACCGACCTTTGCGGGACAAACTCGTCATAGCCGATGTGATAGCTAGACTAGTCGGGCCGCGCTTGTCCAGTCAAGTGGAAATATGTCCATGGAGACGCGGGGGACCGCGTTGGGTCGGAGGCGTTGTATGGACCACTCGACCCGCGCACCCGGGCCCTTCGCGGCCGGCGTTAGAAGAAGGGCGTGCCTCCGCGGCGCGCTCGATGAGGACCACCGTCCACACGTTCCTCGCCGTTTGCGTCCTCGGCGCGGCCTGCTCGGGCCGGATCGGCGGCGGGGGCCGCGGGCAGGGCGCGACGGGCGGGCTGGCGACCGGGGCGGTCGGGGGCCCCTCGGGCGGCGCCGGCGCGGCCATGGGCGCGGCCGGGTCGGGCGGCGCCGGCGCGCTCGCGCCCGCCGGCATGCGTCGGCGCACGCCGACCGAGTACTGGAGCTCGGTCTCCGACCTGCTCGGCCTCGACGCGAGCGTGCCCGTGCCCGTGACCGAGGACGTGGCGGCGATCTCCGGCTTCAAGAACGTCGCCGCCTCGACCCTCACGATCTCCGCCGAGGGCGTGTCCGAGTACGCGGACGCGGCGCTCTCCGTCTCGGCGCTCGTCTTCGACGACGCCACGAAGCGCGCGGCGCTCGTCGGGTGCTCCCCCGCGGCGGCGAGCGATCCCTGCGTGCGCACGTTCCTGCAGGCCTTCGGCCGGCGCGCCTGGCGGCGCCCGCTCACGGGGGCCGAGGTCGATCGCTACGCGGGCATCGTGGCGTCGCTCGCCCCCATGGCCGACGTGTGGACGGGCTTGCAGTACGCGGTGGCCGGGCTCCTGCAGTCGCCGTGGTTCCTCTACCGCGTCGAGGTCGGCGAGCCCGACCCGACGCGCGCGCGCCCGCTGCGCTTCTCCGCCTACGAGATGGCGGAGCGGCTGTCGTACTTCCTGTGGGACACGACGCCCGACGACGCGCTCCTCGACGCGGCGGCGAGCGGCGACACGCTCGCGCCCGCGGGGCTCGACGGGCAGGTGTCGCGCCTGCTCGCCTCGCCGCGCGCGCACGCGGGCGTGGCCCGCTTCTTCCGCGAGTACCTGTCGACCGACGACCTCGCGACGATGACCAAGGACGCGACGCTGTTCCCGGGCGCGACGCCCACGCTCGCGGCCGCCATGCAGGGTGAGATCGCGGCCACGACCGCCGACCTCGTGTTCACCCGTCGCGCCGACCTGCGCGATCTCCTCGACAACCGGCAGACGTTCGTCAACGCCGAGCTGGCGGCGCTCTACGGGCTGCCGGGCGTGACAGGGACGGCCCTCGCGCCCGCGACGCTGCCCGATTCGGGACCGCGCGCGGGCCTGCTGGGAACGGCGGCGTTCCTCGCGCTCAACGCCCGCGCGGATCGCACGTCGCCGACGCTGCGCGGGAGGTTCGTGCGCGAGCAGCTCCTCTGCGAGCCCGTGGCGCCGCCGCCCGCGAACGTCGCCGCCACCTTCGACGCGCCCGGCGCCGCGACGGCCGGGACGACGCTCCGCCAGCGCCTCGTGCAGCACATGAGCGACGCCGCCTGCTCGAGCTGCCACGCCCTCATGGACCCGCTCGGCTTCGCGTTCGAGCACTTCGACGCGCTCGGCGCGTACCGCGCCACCGAGGGCGGCCTCGCCATCGACGACACGGGCACCGTCGACGGGCAGGCGTTCACGGGGCCGCGCGCGCTCGCGGCCGCGCTGCGGGCGAACCCGGCCGTCACCGGCTGCCTCACCCGGCAGATCTACCGCTACGGCACCGGGCACCTCGAGACCGACGGCGAGGCGCCCGTCCTCGCGGACATCGGCGCGCGCGCGCAGGCCGCGGGGAACGCCTACGTCGACTACCTGCGCGCCATCGTCGAGAGCGATGGGTTCCGCTTCGCGGGAGGGCTGCGATGAGGCCCTTCCGGCTCAGCCGGCGCGCCGTGCTGCGCGGGATCGGCGGCGGCGTGGCGTCGCTCGCCCTGCCGCCGCTCGACGCCATGCTCGACAACCACGGCACGGCCTACGCCGACGGCGCGCCGCTGCCCAAGATCTTCGGCGTCTTCATGTGGCCCGACGGCCGCAAGCCCGCCCTGTGGGATCCGCCCGACACGGGCACGAGCTGGACGATGACGCCCGAGCTCATGCCGCTCGCCGCCGTGCGCGGCGACATCACGGTGCTCACGGGCTTCAACTGCAAGATCACCGGCTTCGTCCACCACGCCGGGACCGTGGGCATGCTCTCGGGCGCGCCCTACGTCGTCGTCGGCAGCGGCACGACGACCACGCACTCCCAGGCGACGGTCGACGTCATCGCGCGCAACGCCCTCGGCGCCAAGACGCCGCTGCCCTCGCTCGAGGTGGGCGTCGACGACAAGAGCTACCCCGACGAGGGCACGACGGGCTACGCGCTCTCGCACAACGGCCCCATGAACATCAACCCGGCCATCTTTTCGCCGAGCGCGCTCTTCGACAAGGTCTTCTCGGGCGCGGGCGCCGCCTCGGCGAGCCCGGTGGCGGCGCGCGCGGCCGCGATCGCGGCGGCGGGGCGCAAGAGCATGCTCGACGCCGTGCTCGCCGACGCGGCCGACCTGCGCCCCCGCCTCGGCGCGGCGGACAAGGCGCGCCTCGACCAGCACCTCGACGGCATCCGCCAGCTCGAGACGCGCCTCACGACGCCGGCCACGCCCGCGGCGGCCGGCTGCCCGGGGTCGAACGCGCGCCCCACCGATCCCGATCCGACGTCGCACACGCTCACGAGCCAGGCGATCTCCGACGTGCTCGCGCTCGCGCTCGCCTGCGACGTCACCCGCGTCTTCTCGTACAAGTACGCGCTCTGGCACACGACGACGTTCACGGAGCTCGCGGCCGACGGCGCGAAGGAGGACTACCACACGTACACGCACATCGAGCCGGGCGCCCAGCCGCTCGTGCAGAAGCACATCCTCTTGCACATGCAGCAGGTCGCGTACCTCATCGCCAAGCTCAAGGCCGTCACGGTGGGCGCGGGCACGCTGCTCGACCAGTGCGCGATCCTCTTCACGACGGACGTGCAGGAGGGCCTCAATCACCTCACCGACAACATGCCGATGATCGTCGCCGGCCGCGCGGGCGGCGCGCTGCGCGCGGGCCAGCACGTGCACGCCATGGGCGACAACACGAGCAACGTTCACCTCACGCTGCTTCAGGCCGTCGGCGTCCCCGCGACGTCGTTCGGCGCCGGTCCGGGCCTGTCGACGACGACCGTCCCCGCGCTCCTGGCGTGATCTACGGAAAGATCCCGCGCTCGGCGTAGGCCTTGTTGATGCGGTCGAGGGCGATGCCCATGGCGGCCATGCGCCAGTCGCACTTCTTCTGGGCGGCGTACTCGGTGACGGCGAGGAACGTCCGCTTCATGCGCTTGGCGAGGCGCTCCTCGACCTCCTCGAGGTCCCAGCGCTCGCTGCGCTTGTTCTGCAGCCACTCGTAGTAGCTCACGACGACGCCGCCCGAGTTCGCGAGGATGTCGGGGATGAGGTCGATGCCCTTCTCGTGGAGGACGGGCTCGGCCGCCGTCTCGGTCGGGCCGTTCGCGCCCTCGACGATCAGCTTGACGTTGAGGGCCTTGGCCTCGGGCACGCCGATCTCGAGCTCGAGCGCCGCGGGGATGAAGATGTCGGCCTGCACGGCGAAGAAGTCGGCGCGCGAGATGGCCTTGGCGCCCGGGTACCCGTGCACGGAGCCCGTCTTGGCGACGTACTCCGACAGCTTGAAGGGGTTGATGCCGTCGCCGTTGAAGAGGTAGCCCTTGTAGTCGCCCGTCGCGATCATCGTCGCGCCCGTGCGCGCGAGGATCTTGCTCGCGTGCGAGCCGACGTTGCCGAAGCCCTGGACCGTGAACGTCGACCCGTTGAGCTCGAAGCGCCGGTCGCGCGCCCACTCGGTGATGCAGTGGACGATGCCCTGGCCCGTCGCCGTCTCGCGGCCGTACGAGCCGCCCGCCGTGATGGTCTTGCCCGTGACGACGCGGCGGTTGGCGTTCTTGTCGGTCGCGCCCTGCAGGTTCATGTACGTGTCCATCATCCAGACCATGATCTGGCCGTTCGTGCCCACGTCGGGCGCGGGGATGTCGTACTCCGGGCCGATGTTCGAGCCGAGGGCGTGCGTGAACCGGCGCGTGATGCGCTCGAGCTCGGCTTGCGAGTGGTTGCGCGGCACGAACTTGATGCCGCCCTTGCCGCCGCCGAACGGGATGTCGTGCAGCGCGCCTTTGTACGTCATCCAGGCGGCGAGGGCCTTGACCTCGTCGAGGGAGACCTGCTCGTGGTAGCGGATGCCGCCCTTGTACGGCCCGAGGATGTTCGAGTGCTGGACTCTGTAGCCCTTGAACATCCTGTACTCTCCGTTGTCCATGCGGACCGGAAAGTTGATGATGAGCTCGTTCTTGGGCTGCGAGAGGATGGCCCGGACCTCGGGCGAGATGCCCGCGATCTTCGAGGCGCGGTCGAGCTGCTCCTGCGCGACGAGGTACGGGTTCGGCTTCGCCGTCGAGTGTCCGGCGGAGGGGGGATCCTGGATGGGGGTGGGCGCGGCTGACATCGTGCTCAATTTATCACCTGGTTCGGGTTCATGCCGGCGATGACGACGGGACGTCTGCAGGGGAGGGCGCGGGCGCTCGCGCTGGAGATCGCCGCGGAGGCGCGCGCCGAGTGGGGATACGCGAGCGACATCATCGCGCGAAGCTTTCGCGCGCACCGCGAGCTGGCGAGCGGAGATCGTCGGCGCATCTCGGAGACGGTTTACGGCCTCATTCGGATGGATCGGCGGCTCGACGCCATTCTTGAGGAGCTCGCGGGGCGGCAGCTCGCCGAGCTCGGGCCGGTCGTGAGGGACGAGCTCAAGCTGCTCGTCCACGAGGTCCGCGAGGGGCTGCCCGTCGAGGCGGCGCAGGCGGACGCCAGGCGGCTCCTCGGGGCGAGCGCCGATCTCTCGCGCGCCCTCGGCGAGGAGGCCGGGCTGGGCAAGCGCGCCGGCCTCGAGCGCGAGGCGCTCCGGCTGTCGTACCCGACCTGGATGATCGAGACGTTCACGAACGACCTCGGTCGGGAGGCGGGGCTCGCGCTCGCGAGCCAGATGAACTCCCGCGCCCCCATGGCCCTCCGCGTGAACACCGCCCGCGTCTCGCGCGAGGCGCTGGCGGCGCGGCTCGCCGAGGAGCACGTGATCGCCAAGCCGACGCCGCTCGCGCCCGCGGGCCTCGTGCTCGAGACGCGCGTCAACGCCTTCGGGCTCACGGCGTTTCAAGAGGGGCTCTTCGAGGTCATGGACGAGGGCAGCCAGGTCGTCGCCGAGCTCGTGGCGCCGCCGCCGGGCGGGCGGGTCGTCGACGCGTGCGCGGGCGCGGGCGGCAAGACGCTCGCCGTGGGCGCCTCGATGGACGGCAAGGGCCGCCTGCTCGCCCTCGACACCGACGGCAAGAAGCTCGAGGAGCTGCGCCGCCGCGCGCGCCGCGCCGGCCTGACGAACGTCACGGCCCGGCCCGTGACGGCCGAGGGCACGACGCTGCCGCCCGAGGCGCGGCCCGGCGCCTGGGACCGCGTGCTCGTCGACGCGCCCTGCTCGGGCCTGGGGACGTTGCGCCGCAACCCGGAGGCGCGCTGGCGGCTGACCGCCGACGCCGTGCGCGCCTTCCCGGCGCGCCAGCTCGCCCTGCTCGTGACGTACGCGCCGCTCGTCGCCGTCGGCGGCCGTCTGATCTACGCCACCTGCAGCGTCGTCGAGGCCGAGAACGAGGGCGTCGTGAGCCGCTTCCTCGCCGAGCGCGACGACTTCGTGCGCGTCCCCGTCAAGGAGATCTGGGGCAAGGAGCGCGCCGCGGCCGTCGGCGACGGCCTCACGCTGCGCCTCTACCCGCACACCCACGACACCGACGGCTTCTTCGCGGCGGTGCTGCGCCGCGTGCGCTGACTCAGCCGGGGTCGCTGGACCCGCCGCGACTGCAAGTAGATGAGCTGCGTCGGATCGCTCGACGACAGGAAGCACGTGTCGGTCGTGACGGTCGAGACCATCTGCTGCAGGTCGGGGCGCAGCGTGACGACCGAGCCCCCGGCGGGGCAGTGGCAGACCGCCGACGACCCGCAGCCGCCGGCCCAGGCGAGGGCGAGCGCGGCGGCGAGGGCGAGAGAGCGCATGGGCACATCTTGCACGGGCTTTCATCCCGCGCGCCAGCGAGTCGATCGGACCTCGATTGGCCGCCGCGGCCGGACATCGCCCCATGGAGCTGCGCGCGGGCGAGGGCGGGCGGGCGCGTGTTAGGCTTTCGCGCAGATGCGACGCTGCCTCCTGGCCGCCTTGCTCGCGGTCGTGCTCGGCGCGACGGCGCGCGCGCGCGCGGGCGAGCCCACGCCCACGCCGGCGCCGCCCGCGGCGGGCGCGCCCGCGCCGTCGCCCCCGCCCGCCCCGGACCCGCTCTCGATCTACGTCGTGACGTTCGGGCCGGGCGATCACCCGTTCTTCAAGTTCGGACACGACGCGCTCCTCGTGCGCGACCGCGCGACGGGGCGCGACCTCGTCTACAACTTCGGGACGTTCCGCTTCGCGCCGGGGCTCATCGGCGACTTCATGAAGGGCCGGCTCACCTACTGGCTGTCGGTGTCGTCCCTGCCGGTCGTCATGGCCAGCTACGAGCGCGAGAACCGCACGATCGTGCTGCAGGAGCTGGCGCTGCCGGCCGAGGCGAAGCGCGCGCTCGTGGCCCGGCTCGAGGAGAACGCGCGGCCCGACAGGCGCGAGTACAAGTACGACTACTTCCTCGACAACTGCGCGACGCGCGTGCGCGACGCCGTGGATCGCGCGACGGGGGGCGCGCTGCACGCCGCCTCGCGCGCGCCCGGGCGGCTCACCCTGCGCGAGCAGGCGCTGCGCATGACGGCCGACGCCGTGCCGCTCTACCTGGCCCTCGATCTCGTGCTCGCGGGCGCGACCGATCGGCCCATCGACCGCTGGGCCGAGATGTACATCCCCGAGGAGCTCGAGCGCGGGCTGCGCGCCGTGACGGTGCCCGGGCCCGCCGGGCCGCGGCCGCTCGTCGCGTCCGAGCAGACGGCCTTCACGGCCGCCCGGCCGCCGCCGCTCGAGCGGCCGCCCGCGCGGCTCGTGCCCTTCCTGCTCGTGGGCGTGGGGATCGGGCTCGTGTTCGTGGCCCTCGGCTGGGCCGCGCCGCACCGGCCGCTCGTGCGCGCGCTGCTCGGCATCGTCGTCGCCGCCTGGGGGCTGCTCGTCGGGTTCATCGGCTGCTTCCTCGTGTACGCGTGGACGATGACCGATCACGTCGTCGCCCACCGAAACGAGAACATCTTCCTGTGTGCGCCGTGGGCCGTCTCGCTGCTCGTCCTCGGCGTGGGCGTCGCCCTCGGGTGGCGGGGGGCGACCCGGAACGCGCTGCGCGTGGCCGTCGCGGCGCTGCTGTTCGCGCTGCTCGGCTGGGGCCTCAAGGCGGTGCCGGCCTTCCACCAGCACAACGCGGAGCTCATCGCGCTGCTGCTGCCGCCCTGGTTCGGCGTGTCGATCGGCCTGCTGCACGCGCGGCACGGGAGCTGAGGTGGCGAGCGACGATCTGCGCACCAGCACCTGGATCGCCGCCGGCGTCGACGGCCTGCCGAGCGGGCGCCGCATCCGGCGCTGCCGGCTCACGGTCGTCGCCGGGCCCGACGCGGGCCTGGCGCGCGAGTTCGAGGCGCCGGTCATCCGCGTGGGCGCGCGGCGCGGCGCCGATCTCGTGCTCAGCGACGGCAAGGTCTCGCGGACGCACTTCGAGATCCGGCTCGATCCGCAGGGCTACCGCCTGCGCGATCTCGAGTCGACGAACGGCACCTTCGTGAGCGGGCTGCGCGTCGCGGACGTCTACGTGCCGCCGGGCGCGTCGATCTACGTCGGCGACTCGCGCGTGCGCTTCGATCCCCTCGACGACTCCGTCGAGGTCGCGCTGTCGAGCGCCGACCGCTTCGGCGACATGGTCGGGCGCAGCGTGCTCATGCGCGAGCTCTTCGCGCGCCTCGCCGCCGTCGCCCCCACCGACGCGACCGTGCTCGTCACGGGCGAGACGGGCACGGGCAAGGAGCTCGTCGCCGAGGCCCTCCACGAGCACTCGCCGCGCAAGGGCGGCCCGTTCGTCGTGCTCGACTGCGGCGCGATCCCGGCCAACCTCATGGAGAGCGAGGCCTTCGGCCACGAGCGCGGCGCCTTCACGGGCGCGACGGCGGCGCACGCGGGCGCCTTCGAGCGCGCCGACGGCGGCACGCTGTTCCTCGACGAGATCGGCGAGCTGCCCCTCGAGATGCAGCCGAAGCTCCTGCGCGCCCTCGAGCGCAAGGAGATCCGGCGCGTGGGCGGCGCCAGGACGCTGCAGGTGAACATCCGCGTGATCGCGGCGACGAACCGCGACCTCGCCGTCGAGGTCAACAAGGGCCGCTTCCGCGAGGACCTCTACTACCGGCTCGCCGTCGCGCACCTCGCCGTGCCGCCGCTGCGCGAGCGGCGCGAGGACATCCCGCTCCTCGTCGAGCACATCGTCGCGGGGCTGCCGGGCGGCCGCGAGCGCGGGCCGCGCGCCGAGACGATCGAGCTCATGAAGCGGCACGAGTGGCCGGGCAACGTGCGCGAGCTGCGCAACGTCCTCGAGCGGGCCGTGCTGTTCCAGCAGCCCGGGCGCGAGCCCTCCGTGATCGTCGGCGCGCCCGAGCCGCGCGCCGCGGCGGCCGGCGCGCGCGAGGGCTCGGCCGCCGAGGTGCGGGCGCCCATCGACCCGACCGTGCCGTTCAAGGTCGCCAAGCAGGAGCTCATCGACGAGTTCGAGCGCCGCTACGTGCGGGCGCTGCTCGAGCGGCACGGCGGCAACGTCTCGGCGGCGGCGCGCGCCGCCGGCATCGATCGGATGTCGATCCACAAGATGCTCAACCGCCTGGGCATGGATCGCGACCGGACGGGGGAGACGTGAGCCCCCGCGCCGGAGGCCGGGACGCCGTGGCCCCGGCCTCGCGCTGACGATCGAGGCGCCGCTCGCCGAGCGGATCAGGGCAGCTTCACGCGGTACGGGTGCTTCGCGGGCACGTCGACGGCCAGCATCATCTGCTTGTGGCGCACCGGGTTCACGAGCTTGAGGCGGTGGTGGCCGACCGGCAGCTGGAGCCCCTTGACCGGCGCCTCGCCGATCTGCCGGCCGTCGAGGTAGACGACGGCCCACGGATCGACGTGGAGATCGATCGTGCCGTAGCGCGGGGCGGGCGCGAGCCTGCGGTCGACGACGACGTCCTTCCCGTCGGCGAGGGCGATCTCCTCGGTGACGTCGAGGAAGCCGTGGCGGCGCAGGCGCAGGGCGTGGGCGCGCCCGTCGGCCGCGAGCGTGACGTTGCCGAGCGGCGTGCGGCCCACCGTGCGCCCGTCCACGGCCACCTCGGCGCCGGGCGGATCGGTCGTCACGACGAGGCGGGTGGCGGGCGCCTCGAGCTCGGCGCGGTAGATGGCGTGATCGCCGGGCCTGAGCTCCACGGCCTTGGCCTCCCAGGCGCGGTAGCCCGGGAGGCGCAGCTCGAGGCGGTGGGCCTGGCCGGGCGCCGGGCGCTCGACGTGCAACGTCGTGGGCGTGGGCGCGCCCATGTCCCGGCCGTCGAGGAGGACGCGCGCGCCCGGAGGCGTCGACTCGACGGTCAGCTCGGCGCGCGCCGCCGCGGCGGCGGCCCTCTCGTGACGCCGCCACAGCGCCGGGACGGCGGCGGCGAGGCCCAGCAGCGCGACGAGGCCCAGGAGCGGCCGGCCGCGCCGGTCCCGCCGGGGCGCGGCGGGCGGGCGGACG
>DASZWW010000490.1:0-3530 GCA_035546175.1 Polyangia bacterium | reverse complement strand
GGCGCGGCGCCGGCGCCGCCGCCCGCCGCCTCGCGCGCGCCGAGCAGCATCGGGAAGGCGACCTTGCCGACGGCCAGGACGTGCGTCGCGGCGGCCACCGCCTCGGCGGTCGCCGGGCCGCGCACGAGGGCCGCGCCGTCGACGTGGGCGGCGACCTCGAGGAAGATCTCGAGGGCGAGCTTGCGGGGGTCCTGGTCGGTCACGCGGTCATGCTCTCATACCATCGTCGCCGCGGGGGGGATCGGCCGCGCGGCGGCGCGCCGCCGGCGGTCGCGCCACCAGGGATCGAGGAGCCTGGTCTTGGCGAGCGAGACCAGCAGCATGGCCGCCGTCATGAGGACGAAGCCGAGGGTGGCCTCGGTCATCGTGAGGGCGTGGTGGAAGCGGCGCGAGACGAGGCCGTAGCAGAGGTCGACGTGGATCCAGTACACGAGCAGCGAGGTGCGCCCGAGCTGGCGCATGATCGAGAAGCGGCCCGCCAGCAGCCGGGTCACTGCGTAGCCCACGAAGGCGAAGACGAGGTTCAGCCCGAGGCGGTAGAAAAACGTCCCCGGTCCCATCTGTTGCACGACGTCGTTCGGGTAACGGATGACGTAGGGGTTCCACTTGCGGACCAGGATGACCGAGGTCATGAGCACGAGGCCGGCCAGGCCCGTCGCGAGGTAGGTCAGGGTCTGGCGGCGCGGCTCGCGGCTGCCGCGCACCCAGACGTGGCCCACGGCCAGCCCCACGAGCGCCCAGGCCGCCCAGGGGAAGAGGCCGAACCACGACATGGGGCGCTGGCCGCCGACGTACGAGGTGAGCGCGGCGGGCAGGAAGGTCGGGAAGCGCGCCGGCCCGATGAGGGGCCCGAGGCCCACGAAGACCGCGGCGGCGGCCAGCGCCACGGCGTACTGCGGGCGCCCGCCGCGCGGGGCCGCGATGACGCCCACGAGGATCAGCGACGCGCCGATGCAGTTGAGGATGTCGATGCGGAAGAGATCGCTCACCGGCCCCCAGAACCCGGCCAGCGCGTACTCCTGGAAGCGGAAGAGGTAGGCGAGGGCGAGGATCTCGAGGCCGCGCCGCGCGGAGGCGCGCACCATGGCGGCGCGGGGCGCGCCGCGCTCGAGCTGGCGCTCGTAGCCGATGGCCATCGACACGCCCACGAGGAGGAGGAACAGGCGCGAGGGCACGCCGCCGAGGTAGCGGGTCCACCAGTACGCGCCCGTGGCCTTGCCGGCCGGGCTCACCCACGAGTCGTAGAGGTGGGTCTGGATCATGAGCACGACGGCCAGGCCGCGCAGCCAGTCGATGGCGTCGAGGCGCGGCGCCCGCTGCGGCGCCCTCGCCTCCGCCGGAGCGGAGGGGACGGTCATTGTCGCGAGATCTGATTGAGCAGGTCTTCGCTCGCGCTGCGCAAGGCGTTTTCGAGGGCCTCGAGCTCCATGGTCGATTTTTGCTGCGGCCGCCACTGCCGCTTGGGCTTCTGCACGGTCGCCGCGCCCGAGGTCAGCAGGAACACGCCGCCGCCCGGCTGGCGCGAGAGCACGAGCTGCACGGCGCAGCTCACCTCGACGTCGGCCCCGCGCGTGCTCGTCGCGAGCTCCTTGATGACGCCGTCGACGGCGAACATGCCCTGGTTCTCGGGCGGCGACACGTCGCCGAAGGGGCGGAGCTGCGCGAGCATGAAGTCGCGCATGTGGCTGCGCAGGGCCGGGCCCGCGTGGTTGCTCTGGTCGCCCATCGACTTGACCTCGAACGAGAGCTTGCGGCCGGCGCGCGGCCGGATCGCGGGCGCGCCGGGGACGGGCGCGGGCGGCGTGTCGTCGGCCTCGACGCCGAGGGCGGCCATGGCCTCCTTGGCGCTGCGGCGCACGGGCGGCGCGGGGTCGGAGAGCACCTTCACGAGGGCGTCCTTGGCGATGGGCGAGCCGATGCGCCCGAGCGACTGCGCCGCGCTCGAGCGCACCGCCGCGCTCGGGTCCTTGAGCGCGCCGATGAGCGCGGGGATGGACCGCGACTGCCGGAGGCGCCCCAGCACGAGGGCGGCGTCGACGCGGACCTTGTACGAGCGATCGTGCGCGAGGGCGTCCTCGACCTCCTCGATGCGGGGCGCGGCCAGCGCCGGCCGCGCGCTCGCCGCCACCCCGCTGGCGACGAGCCACGCACATACGAGCCGGAGGAGGGGCGCACGCACGGACAACCGAGGATCGCCTCCCGGACCCGCCCCGGTCAATGGGGGATGTTGCGGTATCCTCGCGCCCGGATATCCGACATGTCCTCCAGCCCGCAGACGATCTCCCTCGCGTACTCGGTCGACGCCGACGACGCGTTCATGTTCCACGCCCTCCGCCACGGGCGCATCGACACCGAGGGCCTGGCGTTCACGCACCGGCGCGATCACACGGCCGCGCTGAACGCGCTCGCCGCCGAGGGCGGGGCCGACGTCGTGGCCGTCTCCCTGGGCGCCTACCCGTCGCTGGCGCGCGCCTACCAGCTCCTCCCGCACGGCGCCTCGGTGGGGCGCGGCTTCGGGCCGGTCGTCGTCGCGCGGCGACCCCTGGCGCCGGCGGCGCTCGCGGGCGCGCGCGTCGGCATCCCGGGGCGATCGACGACGGCGTGGCTCGTGCTGCGCCTCATCCAGCCCGCGGCGGTGGGCGTCGAGATCCCCATCTTCCCGTTCGCGCGCATCTTCGAGGCCCTCGAGACGGGCGAGGTCGACGCCGCCCTCCTCATCCACGAGGGCCGCCTCATCTACCCCGAGCGCGGCCTGCACAAGGTCGTGGACCTCGGCGAGTGGTGGCAGGCCGAGGCGGGGCTGCCGCTGCCGCTCGGCGTGAACGTCGTGCGGCGCGCGCTCGGCCCGGCGACGGTGACGCGCGTGTCGCGCGTGCTGAGCGCGAGCATCGCCTGGGCCCTGGCCCACCGGCCGGAGATGATCGCCGCGCTGTCCGCCGAGGACCGCGGAGAAAAAGCGCTGTCGAATCCGGCGCTCATCGACCACTACCTCAACCTCTACGCGAATCAGGACACCGCCGCGATCGCCGACGACGCCCGGCGCGCCGTCGACGTCCTGTTCGCGCGCGCCCGCGCGGCCGGTCTCGTCGCCGGGACCGTCACCGGCGACTGGTCCGACTGACGCCGCCGACACTCCGCCCCTCCGGGTGAGGCCGGGGCCCGCCTATCTCCGGCCCGCTCGCAGGAATGACCAGACGACGTGGCAGGCCGCGCGCGAGGCGGCGAGGTGGTTGGCGCGCCACTCGGCGTGGGCTTCGGGGCCGACGACGTTCGAGACGCCGAGAACGGCGGCGAAGGGGACGCGCGCGGCGACGGCGGCGCGCGCGACGGCGAAGGCCTCGAGGTTCTCGAGCGCCGCGCCCGTGGCGGCGATTCGGCGCGCGAGCGCGGCCGTCTGGGTGATGGCGAGCGGGCAAGCGACGGAGACGCTGGTCGGCACGACGGCGGCGGCGCCCGCGGACGCGGCGGCGGACGCGCGGGCGAGGCGCGCGCGAAGCGCGGGCGTCGTCTCGGCGGCGGCGACGAGCGGC
>DASZWW010000489.1:0-5243 GCA_035546175.1 Polyangia bacterium | reverse complement strand
GTCGCCTTCTTCTTCCCGCGCGTGATGATGGACGGGCTCCTCTGGCCCTTCATCGAGACGGCGGAGGCCGTCGAGGCGCACCACGTCCAGGACTGGGTCACGGCCTGGCTCACGAGCGACGACGGGAAGGTCGGCGTCCGTCCGCTCGCGACCTACGCCACGGGCTTCCGTCCCACGGTGGGCCTGCGGTTCTTCTACAACCGGCTCCCGGGCGAGGGCAGCGGCTCGACGCTCTCGATCGAGACGGCGGGCCCCGGGGTCATCATCGGCGAGCTCGCCCTCGCGGCGCCGCGCTGGACGGGCCTGACGTTCCGCGGCCTCGCCAACCGGCGCGACGACCGCTACTTCGCCGGCATCGGCGCGCTCACCAAGCGGGATCTCGCCGAGCGCGGCCGCGAGCCGTCGCGCTTCGGGTCGGACATCTTCTCGGGCGAGCTGCGCTGGACGCGGCGGCTGCCCGCCCGGTTCACGCTCTCCTTGCACGGCAAGGCCGAGCAGCGCGACTACCGGGCCGAGCCCGTGCGGGGCGGCCCGTCGATCGCCGACGTGTTCCGGCTGCAGACGCCCGCGTGCAACGCGACGCCGGCGCCGCTCGCGGCGTGCGTCGACCCGGCGGAGGTCCCGGGGTTCCAGGGCGGGCTGCGCATCCTCGACGGCGGCGTCGGCCTCCTGTGGGACTACCGCTCGCACACGCGCGACGGCAGCGGCGTGGGCTTCGCCCTCGACGCCACGCTCGGGCGAGGCGTGGCCGGCGATCCGAGCCGGTTCGTCACGTACTCGGCGGAGCCGGTCTTCGCGGCCGGCTTCACCGATCGCCAGCTCCTCGTGCGGGGCCGCGCCGGGATGGTCGACGCGCTCGACGGCGCCCCCCTCTCGTTCGAGGAGCTCGTCATGATGTCCGGCTACGCGGGGCTGCGCGGGTTCCCCGACGGGCGCTTCCGCGGCGAGAGCGGCGTCATGGGCACCGTCGAGTACCGCTGGTACGTCGCCCACAACCTCGACGCGTCCCTCTTCTCGGACGTCGGCACGGTGGCCGGCCACCACTTCGAGGGGCTCGGCACCGCCCACTGGTTCCCCGACGTCGGCGTCGGCCTGCGGCTCTACCACACGCCCGGCAACTACTGGGAGGGCGCGCTCGTGAGCGGCGCGCAGCTCGTCTATGCCCCCGACAACGGCTTTCGCTTCATCTTCACCGTGGCGACCTTCTGATCGACGTCGGCGGCTCAGGCGGGCAGGGCCAGCGGCCACTCCGCCGCGCGCAGCGCCGGCTGCAGATCCCGGAGCGCGTCGCGCAGCTCGACGATCGTCGCGCGGGCGCGCGGGTTGGGAGCCAGGCCGGCGGCGAGGATCTGCGCGAGCGGCGCCAGGGCCCGCGTGGCCTGCAGGGCGCCGAGGCCCGCCGGGTTGCCGTCGTGCTCGAAGTGGCAGGCGATGAGGCCGGGCAGGGTGTCGGCGGCGAAGAGCGGGCGGCCGGCGAGCAGCTCGTAGGCCAGGCAGGCGAAGCCGTAGACGTCGGCGGCGGTGGGCTCGGTCGAGCCGTACATGCCCGGGTCCCAGACCTCGGGCGCGCCGTAGTGCGGGCTCGCGCAGCCGGGGCGGATCTTGCGGCCCGCCAGGCCGAAGTCCACCAGCACGGGCGCGGCCTGCGCGTCGCCGACCAGATCGCCCTCGCCGCGCGGCTGGCGGAGGATGACGTTCGCGGGCTTGAGGTCGAGGTGGCCGAGCCCCTGCGCGTGCATCGCCGAGAGGCCCGAGGCGATCCCGTCGAGGATCGCGAAGGCCGACGCCGTCGAGAGCTCGCGGCGATCGAGCACGCGCTCGAGCGACGCGCCCGCGACGAGCTCCATGACGAGGATGGGCTTGGGGCGGGCGGCGGCGTCGAAGGTCACGAAGCCGGCGAGGTTCGGGTGCGGCGCGAGCGTGAGCAGCGCGCCGGCCTCCTCGCGGAAGAGCGTGAGGAACTCCTGCTCGTTGAGCGTGCGCGAGTTCTGGCCGTTGTACGACGGCACCTTCAGGGCGTACGACTCGGCGGCCTCGTCGTGACGCTCGTGGGCGCGCTGGGCGACGAAGACCGAGCCGGCGGCCCCGCTCGAGATGGGGCGCTGGATGTAGAAGCCGCCCAGGAGGCGGCTGGGCGGCAGCCACGAGGGCAGGCGCAGGCGCGGCGCCGGATCGGCGACGGCGGGGCGCACGGGCGCGCCGTCGGAGAGGCGATCGCGGGGCAGCTCGCCGAGCCGCGTGAGCACGCGCGCCACGGCGTCGCCGATGCCGCCGGGGAAGTCCACGCGCAGCGCCTCGACGACGTCGCGGATGGCGGGGCCGAGGTCCACTTCCGCCCCGCGCCGCGCCGCCTCGACGGCCCCCTCGAGCGCGCGCACGGCGGCGCCCACCGTGGGCGGCGTGCCCGCGCCCGGCAGGCCCACGCGCGCGCGCGCCGCCGCGAAGAAGCGCGCCGCGTAGGAGACGATCGCCCCCAGGCCCTGCAGCAGCGAGCCGTCGTCGTCGGGCTCGAGCGCCGCGAGCGCGCTCGCGCCCTCGAGCGCCCGCAGGGCCTGGGCGAGCTGCACGAGCGTCTGGCGCAGGCCCTCGACGCGCGGCGAGACGGCGAGCGGCAGCGCGTGCGCGAGGGCGGCGAGCGGCTCGAGGAAGGAGCGCTCCTGGGGCTCGGACGGGCTCGCCGCCGCGAGCTGCACGAGCTCGGCGGCGGCCGCCATGACCTCCTTGACCTCGGCCACCATCGAGGCCTCGGCGACGACGCGCAGGTCGGCGGGGTCGCGCACGCGCGAGAGCACGGCGACGACCACGTCCGACAGCTCGCCCATGTTGGCGCGCGCGATGCGATCGCACGCGCGCGCGAGCGTCGCCGCCGTGATGCGCTTGAGCGGCGAGGGCGGATCGTTCTGCACGCGCCGGAGCAGCAGGCGGAAGGCGCGCAGCCGGCCCGCGCGCGCCGGGCCCGCGTCGTCGCCCGCGCCCCGCTCGACGTCGAGCACGTGCAGGAGCGCGCGCAGGCGCCGCAGGCGGAACGTCAGGTGGGGGACGTCCGAGGTCGGCAGCGGCGGCTCCTCGCGCTTGCAGATCCACTCGTCGAGCCGCGCGAGCAGCGCCGCGAGCGGGTCGGGCTCGCCGGCCGCGCGCTTGCCGGGGGGGCGCGCCACCGCGAGGAGGTGCCGCAGCACCGCCGTCTCGAGCAGCCCGCGCTCGAGCTGGCCCACGGCGCGGAACGAGCGGCGCCGCGCCTCGGGCGTGGCGTCCGTGTTGGCCTCGACCTCGGCGAGCACGCGCCCCGCGGCGGCGACCGCCGCCTCCGTGCGCGGCCGCAGGTCGGCGCCCTCGGCGAAGGCCTGCAGCGCCGACGCGCAGAGCTCCTCGATCGTGCGCTCGCGCCGCCCGTCGTCGGGCTCGAGCGCCGCCACGAGCTCCTGCCGCAGCGCCGTGACGCCGTCGTCGGCCGTGGGCGGCAGCGAGCGCAGGCGGATGAGCGCGCCCGTGACCGCCGTGGCGCCGAGCTCCCCGCCCGCGCGCTGGCGGCGCAGCTCGACGAGCGCCTCGATGACGTCGACGTCGCCCGCCTGGACGAGCTGGCCGAGCAGCGCGTCCGCCGCCTCGGGCTCCTGCTCGCCCGCGCGCGCCAGGCCGTACACCATGGCCATGCGGATGCCGGGGTCGCGCTTGCCGAGCTCGCCGGCCGCCAGATCGCGGCAGCGCGCGGCCATCACGGGATCGCGGCCGATGCGCGCGGCGAGCGAGGTGGCGGCGCGCCGCCACTCGCCCGGGCCGTTGCGCGGCGCGAGCTCCCGCTCGATCTCCTCGGCGTAGGCGGGCACCGAGTCCGCGAGCACGCCGCGCGCCGTCGCGACGTGACGCCACACGAGCGACTCGCGGTCGACGAGCAGCCGCTGCCACGCGGCGCGCACGGTGGGCCGCGCCATGGCCCGCGCGCCCACCGGGTTGCCCTCGCGCTCCTTGCGGGCGACCTCGCAGGCGGCGCGCTCGAGCACGCGCGCCGCGAGCCGCCGCGCCGCCAGCGACCCCGTCGACGGCGCGCCGACCCACCGCTCCTCGAGATCGGCGTGCGAGATGAGCGCCAGCGCGAGGGCGTCGACGCCCGGGTCGCCGCCGAGCGGGAGCTGCAGCGCGAGGGCGACGCGCGCCTCGACGATCGGATCGGCCAGCGCGCGCGGCACGCCCAGGGCCAGCGCGCGCGTCACGGCGACGAAGGTCGCGCCGTCGCCCGACTGCAAGAGCGTCGTGATGCGCCGCCCGAGGTCGGCCTTCTCCAGGCCCGGCGGCAGCGCCGCCGCGATCTCGAACAGCGCCGCCGCGGCCACCGGCCGCGAGAGGAAGCCCGTGTCGTCGACGAGGCCCGTGAGCAGCGCGATGCGCGCGCTCGAGACGAGCGCCTCCGGGTCGAGCCCCTCGAGCGGCGCCGGCCGCACGCTCGCGATCTCGGCGAGCGCCGTCAGACCCTGCCGCCACACCGTGCGGCGGTCGTCGTCGTTCGTCAGCTCGTGCAGCTGCGCGAGCCCCGTGAGGTAGTCCTGTTGGTTGGCCATCCGGGGCGCGCCGCGGGGCACGGGCGCTCCCTCCTCATCGGCGCCTCGGCGGGCGATCCTGAGCCTCGCGCGCGGCGCGCGGGTGGTCGATCAGGCGCCGGTGTGGGCGGCGCTCGCGTCCGAGGCGCCGCCGCGCGCGCCGCGGGCGGCCGCGCTCGAGCCCACGCGTCGCTGAACGCGCGTCAGTCGTTCCGAGGCACGCCGCAGGCGATGGGGTTGCCCGGCATGGCCTCGGTCCCCATGTCGATCACGATCGAGCGCATGAGGATGTCGCTCGAGGCGTCGCCCGTCCCGATCGTCCAGTACCCGGCCGACGGCGTCTTGTACATCGCCATCCCGCCCTTGCCGCCGTTGCAGGTGATCGTGCCCAGCATGCCGCCCTTGGCCCAGATCATCCCAGAGTTCATGCCGTCGTTGCCGCAGTCGGCCTTCTCGCGCAGGTGGAACGAGTGCGCGCCGTTGCCGGGGCAGTTGATCGCCATGAGCACGAGCGTGATGTTCCCCGTCCCGTCGGGCGTGAACGTCGCCATGCCCATGACGCCGTTGCCGTTCGCCTGAGCCATCGTGGCGATGGCGGGCTTGCTGCTGCCGGCGCCGCCCGCGCCCGTGCCGCCGCCGCCGTTCGTCGAGCCACCTGCGCCCGTCGAGCCGCCGCCGCCGGTCGTCGAGCCAGCCGCGCCCGTCGAG
>DASZWW010000488.1:0-8338 GCA_035546175.1 Polyangia bacterium | reverse complement strand
GTGGAGCGGCTGATCGCCTGGCTACTGCGTCACCGCAGGGTCCACACCCGCTACGAGTCCAAAGCCGGCAACTTCATGGGCTTCGTCTGGCTCGCCTGCGTCCGGATCCTCATTCGGCATTTATGAGATGCGCTCTAGCCGCCGGATCGCTTGCGGGCGACGTACATGAGGCAGCTGCTCTCGGGGGACATCTCGCCGCGCGCGACGGTGCCGCCCTGCTTGTCGAGGACCTCGACGAGCTCGAAGCCGGCGCTCTCGAGCTGGCGCTCCTGCGCCGTGCGATCGATGAAGTAGTGCAGGAGCGCGTGGTCGGGGCCGCAGTCGTCGAGCACGGCGTACTCCTCCTCGAAGCGGCGCATGGGCTTCATCCGGCGGTGCAGGCGCACGCTGCGCAGGTAGCGCACGAGCTGGTACACGAACGTCACGGGGTTGCGCGAGACGCGGAGGCGCGGACCCGCCTCCGCCGCGAAGTAGCACCGGTTGTGCGAGGTGAAGACGAGCAGCCCTCCGTCGCGCAGCACGCGCCGCGCCTCGCCCAGCGTCTTGAGGCGGTCCTCGTGCGAGACGGCGTCGAGGACGTTGTTGGGGCCGAAGACGAAGTCCAGCGTGCCGTCCTCCCAGCGGGCGAGGTCGCGCATGTCCTCGAGGTGGACCTCGAGGTGCGGCATGGTCTTGCGCGCCTCGGCCACGACGAGCGGCGAGTAATCGATGGCCACGTAGCACCGCGCGAGCACGGCGAGCACGCGCGCCGTACGGCCACTCCCGACCCCGATGTCGAGGACGTCCCGACCGACGACGTGCGCCTGGTACTTGAGCAGCGTGACGATCTCCTGCGCGTCGAGCCCCTCCTGGGGGTCGCTCCGCAGCACGGTCTCCGACTGATAGAAGGCGCCGTTGAAGACGTTCTGGGCGTACGTCGCCCCGTGCTTCCGAACCAACGCGAAGGTGTCCATCGTCCTTGAGCCTGGACACGCGCGCCGCGCGCGCAACCCTCGGATCGACCCTACGGGCCCGCCGTGCCACGGGGTTCACGGAGCATTTAGCTCGTCTCTCCGAGCATGGCGGCCCGCGCTTCCCTGCGGACGCGGTCGACAATCTGGGCGCGAGGCGCGGTCCTCGGTCGCGACGCGCCTGGCGCCGAGCCGGAGGACCTCCATCATCGCGCTCGGACGCTCAGGCGTACTCGGAGATGTCCGGGCAGGTGCAGAAGAGCTTGCGGTCGCCGAGGACGTTGTTGAGGCGGCCCACCGGGGGCCAGAACTTGGCGGCGCGCACCCAGGGCAAGGGGAAGGCGGCCTTGTCGCGGGCGTAGGCGTGCGGCCACTCGGCGCCCAGCAGGGCGGCGGCGGTGTGGGGCGCGTTCTTGAGGACGTTGCCGTCGCGAGGCGCGGCGCCCCGCTCGATCTCGGCGATCTCGCCGCGGATGGCGATCATCGCCTCGCAGAAGCGGTCGAGCTCGGCCTTGGGCTCGCTCTCGGTGGGCTCGATCATGAGCGTGCCGGGGATGGGGAAGGACATCGTCGGCGCGTGGAAGCCGTAGTCCATGAGGCGCTTGGCGATGTCGTCGACCTCGATGCCCGCGAGCTTCTTCAGGTGGCGCGTGTCGACGATGCACTCGTGCGCCACGCGGCCGCCCGCGCCCTTGTAGACGACGGGGTAGTGGTCCTCGAGGCGCTTGGCGATGTAGTTCGCCGACAGGATCGCCACCTGCGTGGCCCGCTTGAGGCCGGCGGCGCCCATCATGCGGATGTACGTCCACGAGATGAGGAGGATGCTCGCGCTGCCCCAGGGCGCGGCGGAGACAGGTCCGATGCCGGGACCCACGCCCGTCTTGCCGCCGTTGGTCTCGACGAGCGGGTGCGAGGGGAGAAAAGGCGCGAGGTGCCGCGCGACGCTGATCGGCCCCATGCCGGGGCCGCCGCCGCCGTGCGGGATGCAGAACGTCTTGTGCAGGTTGATGTGGCAGACGTCGGCGCCGATGTCGGCGGGCCGCGTGAGGCCCACCTGCGCGTTCATGTTGGCGCCGTCCATGTAGACCTGGCCGCCGTGCTCGTGGACGAGGGCCGTGACGCGCTTGATGCCCGGCTCGAACACGCCGTGCGTCGACGGGTAGGTCACCATGAGCGCGGCGAGCCGCTCGCGGTGCTCCTTGGCCTTGGCCTCGAGGTCGACGAGGTCGACGTTTCCACCCTCGTCGCAGGCGACGACGACCACGCGGTAGCCGGCCATGACCGCCGACGCGGGGTTCGTGCCGTGCGCCGACGACGGGATGAGGCAGACGTCGCGGTGCCCCTGGCCGCGGCTGTCGTGATAGGCGCGGATCACGAGCAGGCCCGCGTACTCGCCCTGCGAGCCGGCGTTCGGCTGCAGCGACGTCGCGGCGAAGCCGGTGATCTCGGTCAGCATCGCCTCGAGCTGCTTGAAGAGGGCCTGGTAACCGCCCGCCTGCGCCGGCGGCGCGAACGGGTGCAGGCGGTTCCACGCCGGCCAGGTGATGGGCAGCATCTCCGCGGTGGCGTTGAGCTTCATCGTGCACGACCCGAGCGGGATCATGGCGTGCGTGAGCGAGAGATCGCGCCCCTCGAGGCGGCGCATGTAGCGCAGCATCTCGGTCTCGGAGTGGTGGGCGTTGAACACCGGGTGCTGGAGGTACGCGCTCGTGCGCGCCAGGCCCGCGGCCGGGTCGAGCCAGGGCAGGTCGGCGCCCGCGGCGAGCTCGGCGGGCGAGGGGACGGGCTTGCCGCCCGCGAACACCTCGAGGAGCGCGCGCACGTCGTCGGCCGTCGTCGTCTCGTCGAGTGCGACGGTGAGCGACTCGGCGTCGAGGCGGCGCAGGTTGATCCGGCGCGCCTCGGCCGCGGCGAGCCACCCCTCGACGTCGGCGGCGCGGCCCGTGACGCGCACGGTATCGAAGAAGCGTCCGTGCGTGACCTTGACGCCCGCGCGCCGGAGGCCGAGCGCGAGCACCGAGGCCAGCCCGCCCACGCGCTCGGCGATCGCGCGCAGGCCCTTCGGGCCGTGCCAGACGGCGTACATGCTGGCCACGACGGCGAGGAGCACCTGCGCCGTGCAGATGTTGCTCGTCGCCTTCTCGCGGCGGATGTGCTGTTCGCGGGTCTGCAAGGCCATGCGCAGGGCCATGTGGCCGTGCGCGTCCTGCGAGACGCCGATGAGGCGGCCGGGGAGCTTGCGCACCCACTCGTCCCTGGTCGCGAAGAAGGCGGCGTGCGGGCCGCCGTAGCCGAGCGGCACGCCGAAGCGCTGCGCGCTGCCCACGGCGACGTCGGCGCCGAGCTCGCCCGGCGCGGCGAGCACGGTGAGCGCGAGCAGATCGGTCGCGAGCACGACGAGGGCGCCCGCGGCGTGGGCCCTCTCGGTCAACGCCCGCCAGCCGGCCGCCGTGCCGATCGCGCCGTCGGTCGCCGGGTACTGGGCGAGCACACCGAACACGGGCTGACTCGTGAAGTCGAAGGAGAAGACGTCCGTGACGACCACCACCTCGACGCCGAGGGGCTTGGCGCGCGTGCGCACGACCTCGATCGTCTGCGGGTGGCAGCTCGCCGAGACGACGAAGGCCGCGGGGCGGCTCTCGTCTTGCGCGGCGGGCGCGACGCCCGCGAGCATGTGCATCGCCTCGGCGGCCGCCGTGCCCTCGTCGAGCAGCGAGGCGTTCGCGACGGGCAGGCCCGTCAGGTCGGTCACCATCGTCTGATAGTTGAGGAGCGCCTCGAGGCGGCCCTGCGAGATCTCGGCCTGGTACGGCGTGTACTGCGTGTACCAGCCCGGGTTCTCGATGATGTTGCGCAGGACGACGGGCGGCGTGACGCAGTCCGAGTAGCCGAGGCCGAGGTACGACCTCCAGATCTGGTTCCTCTCGGAGAGCGCGCGCAGCTCGGCGAGCACCTCGGCCTCGGTGACGGCCGGCGGCAGCTTCAGGTCGGCGGCGAGGCGGATGTCCGCGGGCACGGTCTCGGCGACGAGCGCGTCGAGCGAGGGCAGCCCCAGCGTCGCGAGCATCTCGGCGACGTCGGCGTCGTCGGGGCCGATGTGGCGTGAGGGGAAGCGGTCCTGGGATTCGAGCTCGACGGCCATCTGATTTCGTCGGGGGGGCTACTCGCCCTGCTCGCGGATGAACGCCTGGTACGCCTCGGCGTCCATGAGCGCCTTGAGCTCGTCGGGGTTCGCGACGGCGATCTGGATCATCCACCCCTCGTCGTAGGGATCCTCGTTGACGTACTCGGGCGAGTCGGCGAGCGGCGAGTTCACCTTCACGATCTTGCCCGACAGCGGCGCGAAGAGATCGGACACGGCCTTGACGGACTCGACGGAGCCGAAGACCTCGGCCTGCTTGAGCGACTCGCCCTCCTTGGGCAGCTCGACCTGGGTGACGTCGCCGAGCTGATCGACCGCGAAGCGAGAGATGCCCACCGTGACCAGCTTCTGACCGGCGTTCTTCTGATCGTCCTCGACGCGCGCCCACTCGTGGTCCTTCGTGTAGAGCAGGTCATCCGGGTACGTCGCGCTCATCTCATTTCCCTCGTTTGTAGAAAGGACCCTTCACGATCTCGGCGGTCACCATCTTGCCGCGGCAGTCTATCTGCAATTGTGTGCCCGGCTCGCTCAATCCGATCGGCACGTAGCCCATCCCGATGTTTTTCTCGAGCGTGGGGGCCGGGCCGCCGGAGGTCACCTCGCCGACCTTGGCGCCGCCGGCGTCGTGGATGGCGTACCCGTGACGCGCGATCCCGCGGGCGGTCATCTCGAAGCCGACGAGCTTGCGCTTCGGCCCGGCGGCGCGCTGCTTGAGGAGCGCCTCCTTGCCGATGAAGTCGGCGCCGTCGAATTTGACGACCCAGGCGAGGTCGGCCTCGAGCGGCGTCGTCTCGTCGGTGAGGTCGTTGCCGTAGAGCGAGAGCTTGCCCTCGAGGCGCAGCGTGTCGCGCGCCCCCAGCCCGACCGGCTTGCCGCCGATGGCGCGCGCCGCCTCGAGCAGGCGATCCCAGAGCGCGGGCGCCTCGCTGGCGCGGCAGAAGATCTCGAAGCCGTCCTCGGCTGTGTAGCCCGTGCGCGCGATCCAGCAGGGGAGCGACGCGACGTCGCGCTCGGGGACGAACCTCATGCGGCCGAGCTCCCCGAGCGGCACCTTGGTGAGGGTCTGCAGGGCGTGCTTGGCGCCCGGCCCCTGGAAGGCGATGAGCCCCGTGTCGGCCGAGGCGTCGACGACGTCGCACCAGGTGCCGACGTTCTCCTTGAACCAGTGGTAGTCCTTGGCGACGTTGGCGGCGTTGGCGACGATGAGGTAGTGCTGCGCCGAGACGCGGTAGACGATGAGGTCGTCGACGATGCCGCCCGTGGGCCAGCAGGCCACCGTGTAGAGCGCGGCGCCGTCGGTGAGCTTGCCCACGGCGTTCGTCACGAGGCGCTGCACGGCCTCGCCGGCGCGCGGGCCGCGGAAGTGGATCTCGCCCATGTGGCAGACGTCGAAGACGCCCACGGCCGAGCGCGTCGCGCGGTGCTCGTCGATGATGCCCGTGGCGTAGCTGACGGGCATCCACCAGCCGCCGAAGTCGATGAGCTTGGCGCCGAGGCGCTTGTGGGCGTCGTAGAGCGGCGTGCGCTTCGGGGAGGCGGGCTCGTCGCCCGACGGCGTCGTCATGCGCCCGGCATCCTGGAAGAAACGCCCCCGGAATTCAAGCCGCGCCGCCGAGCAAATCGGAGGCGCGGACCCGCGCGAAGCGGACCTGCGCCGAGCGGTAGGCCTCGCGCACCGACTCGGCGTCGGCGGCCTCGTACTCGCAGACGCCCCAGGTGCGGTCCTGGCTGAGCCAGCTGCGCAGGTGGCGGATGCCGCGGGTCTGGAGGCACGGACCGAGGCGCTGGGCCTCGGCGGCCTTGTCCTCCATCGAGACGGGCGGATCGTACTGGTACTCGACGAGCAGGTACGGCATGGCGATCTCCTCCTTCGTGGTCAGGACTTGGTGGTCAGGACTTCGTGGTCAGGACGTCGCGTTCAGGACGTCGCGCGGGCGCGGCGTCGGTTCGGGGGGGCGGTCGGCGGCGTGCTCTCCAGGGAGGCCTCGAGCGCCGCGAGGCGCCCGAGCGCGCGCGCGGACAGGCCGAGCGGCCGGGCCCGGTCCTCGCGCATCGCCTCGAGGTGCGCGGCGGCGGCGGCGCGATCCTCGCGCGCCAGCGCGATGCGGCCCAGCAGCGCGCGCGCCACGGCGAGCTCGGAGCGCCGGTCGACGAGGGCGGCCGCCGTGAGGGCGTCGCCCGCCCAGCGCTCGGCCGCGTCGAGCGCGCCCCGCGCGAGCGCGTCGTCGGCGAGGCCGCACAGCACGTAGGCGTTCATGGCCTTGGCGTCGAGCTCCTTGAGCGCCCGCGCCGCGTCCTCGGCGGCGCGCTGCGCGTCGGGCTGCCCGAGGGCGAGGCGGGCCAGCGCCTCGAGCGCCGCCCCCACGGCCGGCTCGCTGCCCTCGACGAGCTTGCCGGCGACCTCGCGCAGCGCCGGGCAGCGCTCGAGCGCCGCGGCCGGGTCGCCCGACTCGAGGTGGCAGATGACCGCGGTGGCCATGACGTAGAAGGTCTCCCAGGGCGACTGCTCGCGCTTGTAGCCCGCGACGGCCTCCTCGAGCGCGGCGAGGGCGGGCCCGACGTCGCCGCGGTAGTGCCCGAGGAGGCCCCGCGCCCACGCGACGTTGGCGAGCTGGTCGCCGCCGGGGCCGAGCGAGTCGCGCGCCTCGACGAGCATGGCCTGGGCCTGGGACACGTCGCGCTCGAGCATGAGCAGGCAGCGCGCGGTGTCGACCAGCTGCCGCGCCTGCGTCTGCGGGTCGGCGGCGCGGGCCGCGTCGACGCCGCGCAGGAGGGTGTGACGCGTGGCCTCCGGGTCCTCGCCGAGGTAATGGATCATCGACAGGTAGAAGAAGCCGCGGGCGGCGTCGGCGGCGAGGCCCAGGTCCTGGGCCTCCATCACGAGGCGCGTCAGCTCGCCCGCCACGTGGGGCAGCGAGCGGGGGGCGCGCCCCGAGTTGAGCTGGACCCCGAGGAGGCTGATGTGGCGCTGGACGCGGGTGCGCCGCTCGAGGCGGGCGACGAGCGCCAGCCCGCGCTTGGCGAGCTCGACGGCCTCGCCGGCGGCGAAGACGCGCAGCGAGCGCTCGGCGGCGGTGACGTACGCGGCGGTGGCGAGGTCGGCGTCGCCGCCGATCGTCGCGTGGTGGGCGATCTCTCCCGCGGCCGCGCCGTCGGTCTCGTCGCCGGCGCGCGTCCGCTGCAGCACGCGCGCGATCTGCAGGTGCACGATGCGGCGCCGCGGCTCGGAGAGGCGCCGGTAGGCGGCCTGGCGCAGCAGATCGTGGGCGAAGTCGTAGCTGCTGCCCGTGGGCCGCACGATGCCGTGGCGCTCGAGCCCATCGAGGGCGGGCAGGAGCTCGGCGGCGCTCGTCGAGGTGACGTCGGCGAGCACGTCGGGCGCGAACGTGCGCCCGAGGGCCGCGGCCCAGGGCAGGAGCTCGCGCGCGCCGTCGTCGAGGCGCGCGAGCCGCTCGTCGAGGAGCGCGTCGAGCGTGTGCGCCGCGTCGCCGCCGCCGGCGGCGCGCGCCCGGGCGAGCTCGAGCGCGTAGAGCGGGTGCCCGTCGCTCGCCGCCAGGATCGACTGGAAGATGGAGCGGAGCGGCTCGTCGACGACGGCCGGGTAGGCGGCGCGCAGCAGCGCCGCGATGTCCTCGCCCTCGAGCGGGCCGAGCACCTGCCGGTCGAGGCGCCGCTCCCGCTCGAGCGCGCGCACGACGCGCAGCACGGCGGCGTTGTCGCCGAGCTCGCCGGAGCGGGCCGCGCAGGCGAGGACGACGCCGCGCATGCCGTCGGCGCGCGCCACGTAGTGCAGCAGGCCGGCCGAGGCCTCGTCGAGCCACTGCGCGTCGTCGAGGACGAGGACGAGCGGGCTGCCGGGCTGCGCGAGCGTCGCGAGCGCGCGGGCGACGGCGTCGTAGAGGCGGGCGCGCGCGCCGGCGTCGACCTGGGCGGGCGCGGCGGCCTCCCTCGGCGGGGCGCCGCGGGGCGCGAGCTCGGGGACGAGGATGGCGAGCTCGTTCGCGAGGGCGGGCGGCAGCGCGCCGAGCGCGCCCGAGCGGAGCGCGTCGATCCAGGCGCCGTAGGGCCGCACCATCTCCGCCTCGAACGCGCGCCCGCGCAGCACGCGGCCGCCCGCGGCCTGGGCCAGCTCGCAGAGCTCCTCGAGGACGCGCGTCTTGCCGATGCCCGGCTCGCCGACGAAGAGCAGCGCGCGCTCCGAGCGGCCCGTGCGCGCGGCGTCGAAGCTCGCCTGCAGCGCGCGGCG
>DASZWW010000487.1:0-14244 GCA_035546175.1 Polyangia bacterium | reverse complement strand
GGGCGCAGCGTCCACTCGATCGACGACAGCGGGACGGCGAGCAGGAGGAGGCCGAAGCGCACGGGCACGGCGCCCACCATCGTCCGGTAGACGAGCGCGACGGCGGCGACGAGGGCCGCCGCGGCGGCCCCGGTGAGCAGCGGGAACCCGCCCGCGCGGTAGAGCGGATAGGCGGTCGCCTGCCAGAGCCACTCGTGGTTCGGCCAGGGCCGGCCCGCCGCCGTGTACGAGTAGGTGTCGACGAGCGGCACGTGGTGCGTCCGCCAGAGGTCCTGCCCCGCGCGCAGGCTCCAGAACGTGTCGGACTGCGCGACGGTGAGGCAGGCGGCGAAGGCCACGGCGATGAACAGGAGCGCGACGGCCATGGCGTCGAAGGAAAGGCCGCCCGCGGGCGACGGCCCGCGCGCGGGGGACGGCCCGCGCGCGTCGCTCATGCGGCGAAGGCCCGCGCCACCTTCGGCTCGCGCATGCGCCAGATGCGCCCGTCCATGAGGAAGTGGTGCAGGTTGATGGCGCTGATGACGGCGGCCGCCGCGACGTCGGCCCGCGGCGACCCGCCGCCGGGCACGAACAGCACGAGGAGGCCGGGGTTGATGACGAGCCCGAGCACGAGCACGCTGGACACGTAGGCCGCGAAGGCGCCGAGGCCGCGCGAGCGCTCGCCGCGCGCGTGGTGCCAGCCCGTGAGCGCGAGGTACTGCAGCGAGTGGAAGATCGGCACGAGCACGATGTTGAAGAAGGGGAAGAAGAGGCCGAAGCCGAACCAGATCATCTGCGCGCCGATGACGCCGTAGCAGGCGAGCGGCAGGGGCACGCCGCGGCGGCGCCGCTCGCGCGCGACGACGGCGACGCCGAGCGTGCTCAGCAGGCAGGGCAGCACGAGGGCGAGCAGCGCGGCGTGCGGCAGCGTCACGGGGGCGAAGGTCTCTCGCACGATGCGGTAGGCGGGGTTGCGCGCCGCCGCCTGGGCGCCCGCGAGCCCCACCAGCGACGCGAGCCACGAGACGTAGAGCGGCAGCGCGAGGAGCCGCTTCTCGCGCGCGTCGAGCCGCGCGCGCTGCCGCAGCGGGAACAGCATCGCCAGGCCGAGCGACTGCCCCGAGTAGTGGTACCCCGACCAGGCGACGTAGCCGAGGAAGTAGAACGGCCCGATCGTCGCCGGCGCGCGAACGGCGAGCATCGCGGCCGCGACGAGGAGGACGGGCGCGACGAGCGTGACGACCGGGTGCGCGCGCAGGACCTCGCGCGACGTGAAGGCGCGGCGGTAGGTCGCCGCGTAGTGGGGGCCGACGGCCAGCAGCGACAGCCCCGCGACGAGCGCCGACGCCGCGCCCCCGAGGCCGACCGCGCGCAGGCCCAGGTACGCCGCGGAGACGAGCAGGGTCGCGCCCGGACCGAGGAGCAGGAAGTCCCAGCCGGCGCCCAGCACGGGCGCGGGCGTCGCCGGCCCGCTCGAGACGGCAGGCGACCCCGCGGGGGCGAGCCCCAGGCGCGCATCGGCTTCCACGCCCCTGCGATTATAAACGAAAGCTCTTCGGATATGATGACGGAGCGGCCTTGAAGAGCGTCGACGGTGTGACATTCGACCGCCTCATGATTGGCTTGCTCTTCGTGGCCATCGGGGCGACGGCCTGCCTCATGCCGGCCCAGTCGGACACCTTCTGGCACCTGCGCGCGGGCCAGGACCTCTGGCGGACGCACCACGTCCCCCTCGTCGAGACCTACTCGTACACGGCCACCGGCCGCTTCTGGCCCAACCACGAGTGGCTTTGGCAAGCGGCGTCCTACGCCCTCGTGCGCGCGGGCGGCATGCCGCTCCTCGAGGCCTTCGCTGCCCTCGTCGTCACGACGGCGTTCCTCCTCGCCTACCGCCTCTCGACGGGCGCGACGTCGACGCGCTTCCTGCTCATGATCCTCGGCATCCCGGTGTGCGCGTGCGTGTGGGCCCTGCGCCCGCAGATCGTGAGCCTCGCGCTGCTGGCGCTGCTCGTGACGCTCCTCGCGCGCGACCGGCTGCGCTGGGTGCTGCCGCTCTTCGTCGTGTGGGCGAACGTGCACGGCGCCGTGGCCCTCGGCGGCGCGGTCCTCGCCGTCGTCGCGGGCCTCGCGCTCTGGCGCGCCCGCTCGGGCGAGGCGGCCGATCGGCGGCGCGCCGCGATCCTCGTCGCGCTCGTGCCCCTCTGCGCGGCGGCGACCCTCCTCACGCCGCTCGGCCCGCGCCTGTGGAGCTTCATCTTCGAGTCCATCGAGCGGTCGCGCCGGACGGTGATCATGGAGTGGATGCCGGCCTACCCGAAGGGGCCCGTCGAGATCGCCTTCTGGGCGCTGGCCGTGTCCTTCGTCGGGCTGCTCGTGGCGCGCCGCCGCAGGTTGCGCGCGTGGTCGGACGTCGTCGTCGTCGGCGCGGCCGTCGTCGTGCTCCCGCTCGCCATCCGGGCCGTGCGGAACATCCCGCCCTTCCTGCTGCTCGCCATCCCCGCCGCGAGCCGCCTGCTCGGCGAGGGCTTCCGGCTGCCCGGGCGAGGGACGACGGCGACGAGCGGCGCGCCGGACGAGCACCCGCGGCTCAACCGCGCGCTGCTCGCCGGGCTCGGGCTCCTCGCCGCGGCGACGATCGCCTTCGCGTGGGCGACGCGCCTGCCGATGCTCGGCTGGGATCCGCTGCCCCCGCGCATCGTCGCGGCGCTGCGCGCCTGCCCCGGGCCGCTCTACAACCGGTACAACGAGGGCGGCTGGGTCATCTGGTTCGCGCCCGAGGTCCCGGTGTTCGTCGACAGCCGCCAGGACCCCTACCCGCTCGACTTCGTCCTCGAGGCGGTGTCCGCCGACAATCACGCGGCGCCCGAGGCGCTCATCGCCCGCTGGCGCATCGGGTGCGCGCTGCTGCCGGACGACTCGCCGACGCTGCCCCGCCTGCGCGCCCAGGGCTGGCGCGTGACGGCGGCCGCAGAGCCATGGGACGTCCTCGCGCGCCCGTAGTCGGGGCGCGGACACGCCACGCTCACGCGGGGCGCGCCGCGCGGTGGAGCTCGCGCACGCTGGCGGGCGCGGCGAGGAGACCGAGCGGCAGGAGCGGCGCGTAGAGCGCGCCCCAGTAGTCGTTGAAGGGCTGACCGACGGCGACGAACGTCGCCAGGTAGGCGCCCGAGACGAGCGCGGCGCGCGAGACGCCGGGCGCGCGTGAGCCCGCGAGGCCGAGCAGCGCGAACGGGAGCACGACGGCGACGGCCGCGCGCGGCAGCGCGACGAGGAGCGGGCTCCAGCCCGCGGTGTCGACGACGAACGCGGCGCCGCCCCAGGCGAGCCAGCCGTCGCGCCGCAGATCGTCGGGGTGCACGTGACGCGCGACCTCGGCCGCGTGCCAGGCGAAGAAGCCCGCCCAGGCGGCGAGGCCCGCGAGCCAGGCGGCCACCTCGCGCCACCTCCGCTCGCGAACGGCGAGGGCGAGCCCCACGGCGACGGCGACGATGGCGAGCTCGCGAAACGCCAGCGCCGCGAAGGTCGCCGCGACGCCAGCCCACCGGCGCTCCTCGGCGAAGAGGCAGACCGACAGCGCGATGAAGAAACCCGCCCAGAGCTCCTGCATGAAGACATAGGCGCCGACGAGCGCGCCCGACATGGCCACCGTCGTGAGCGCGGCCGCGACGGCGGGGCGCGCGCCGGCGCGCGACGCGCGCTCGCGCCGCCAGGTCGAGCGGACGACGAACGCCCCCACGAGCGCGAGCAGGGCGTTGCCGAGGAGCGGGCTCGGCAGCGCGCCGAGCACCCACGCGTACGTCGGCAGGCGCCAGTGGAAGACCGGACGCATCGCGAACGAGAGGCGTCGCAGCTCGGTGGCGGCGGCGTCGTAGTAGCCCTCGCCCGCGTGGACGCGCGCGACGACGGCCCGGTACTGCGCGACGTCCGGCTGCCGCGGCGGCCCGGCCGCGGGCGTCGCCGGCGCCGGGCCCGGGGCGAGCGCGCCGTGGACGAGCCAGAGCGCGAGCCCGAGGCCGAGCGCGGCGACGGCGCGGGCGCGGCCCGGGGAGAGGGCCGCGTAGCGCGTCTCGCCGGGGCCGGCCGCGGCGACGGTGGTCATCCCCGCGCCTCGGCTCGGCGGGGCGCGGCGAGCGCCGCGCGGGCCGCCCAGGCCGTCGTGACGACGAGCGGCACGAGCGTGAGGTCGACGGGGAGCCGTGGCTCCGGCGTGCCGCGGATGTCGAGGGCGCGCGCGAGCACGAACCAGAGCGGCCAGGCGAGCGCGAGCCGAGACCTCGCGCGCCAGGTCTCGGGCGCGCCCTCGCGGCTGCAGGAGAGCACGAGCGCGAGCGGCGCGATCCACAGCAGCACGTCCTGCGGGAAGAGGTGGGGGCTCGCGAGGGCGCCGAAGGCGAGCGCCGCCGCGAACGCGGCGCGCCCGTCGGTCGCGCGCGCGCGCACGGCGAGCACGCCCGCGGCCGCGAGGGCGCCGAGCCACGCCGCGACGGAGAGCGCGTCGACGAGCGCGCGGTGGCGCCCCACGCCGACGAGCCGCGTGAGGAGCCCGCGCACCGTCGGCATGTGGTCGGGCGTGCCGACGCCGAAGTACCGCTCGAGCGCGGGCAGGCCCGAGAGGTAGTCCCACCACACGCGCGGTCCGAGGGCCAGCGCCGTCACGAGCACGGCCCCCGCGCCGAGCAGCGCCGCCAGCCCGAGCACCCGCCGCTCGCGCCGCACGGCCAGCACGAGGACGAGGGCCGGCAGCGTCTGCGGTTTGACGCTGAGCGCGAGCAGCCACAGCGCGGCGGCCAGCGCGCGGCGCCGCCGCGTGGCGACGACGCAAGCCAGCGCCGCGACGCCCAGCAACGCCGACACCTGCCCCTGCTGCAGCGTCTCCAGGACCGGGTAGAAGGCCGCCAGGCTCACGGCGGCGAGCGTGGTCGCGCGCCCATCGAGCCCGAGCTCGTCGCGCACGAGGCGCACGAGGAGCGCCAGCAGCGCCAGGCTGCACGCCGTCCAGAGCCAGAACGCGGGCGCCGTCCCGAGGGCGCGGGCCACGAGCCCGAGCGCGCAGCCCGCGAGCGCGGCGTGCGGCGGGTGCAGGAACGCCATCAGGCCCGCCTGGAAGCCGTGGCTGCCGACCTGGGCGAGCAGCGCGTTCTGCACGGCGGCCTGCGCCGCCGGGTCGTAGAGATCGCGGGCCCGGCCCTCGAGGATGAGCGTCCAGCCCGTCCTGAACACCGTGAAGTCGGTGGCCGTCATCTCGCGCGTCGAGGCGAGCTCGCGCGCGAGGTGAAAGGCGAGGCCCACCGCGATCGCGGCGTTCAGCGCCCCCACGATCGCCTCGAACGAGAGGCGGCGCCCCGCGGGCCCGGCGCCGGAGGGGGCGGCGGCCATCACCCCGCCTTCCGCGACGCGCCGCCCGTCCGACGATATGCTGGGGCGGCATGGATCTCGGCACGGGTCCGGTCCGGCCCCCCACGGCGCCCGCGCCCGCGTGGCTCCCGCGCGCGGCGCTCGCCGCCCTCGTCGCGGCGCTGGCCGGGTTCCTGGTGTGGCAGTACCTCATGCCGCGCGCCTTCCAGTCGTCGTTCCTGCTCGACCACGCGGGGATCGACCAGTTCCGCGATCTGCTCGGCCTCTCGCACGAGGGGCTGGCCTTCGGGCCCTACCGCGCCGGCTTCCGCGCGCTCCTCGTCGCGAGCTGGGGCGCGTACTTCCTCTTCGTGACCGCGGGGGCGTTCGGGGGCGCGCTGCCGTCGCGCCGCGCGGCGATCGCGCTCGTCGCGAGCATCGCCCTCGTCGCCGCGGTGGCCTGGCCGCCCTCCTTCTCGTGCGACGTCTACGGCTACATCGCCTACGGCCGGCTGCAGGCGCTCTACGGCCTGAACCCCTACCTGACGTCGCAACGCGCGCTCAAGGCGCTCGGCGATCCCACGGGCGCGTTCCTCGTCTGGAACATCGGCTCGCCCTACGGCCCGCTCTGGACCGGCCTGTCGTCGGCCGTCGTGTGGCTCTCGCGCGGCGCGCCGCTCGTCGTCCAGATCGTCGCCATGAAGCTCGTCGGGGGCGCCGCCGTCGTGGCCACGGCGCTGCTCGGGGGCCGCGTCGCCGAGCGCCTCGCGCCCGGGCGCGGCGTGCTCACGCTCCTGGCGATCGGCTGCAACCCGCTCTTCGTCATCGAGGGCGCGGGCAACGCCCACAACGACTTCGTCATGATGGCGTTCGTCGTGGCCGCCCTCGACGCCACGCTCGCGGGCCGCGCGCGCCGCGCCCTGCTGCTCGCGGGCCTGGGCGGCGCCGTGAAGTTCCTGCCGTTCGCGCTCGTGCCGTGGATCGCGCTCCGCGACCTCGGCGCGCGCCCCCGGCCGCGCGCCTGGCCCGCGCTCGCGCGCGACCTCGCCGGCCACGCCCTCACGGCCGCGCTGCCCGTCGTCATCGCGTTCCTGCCCTACTGGGCGGGGCCGAGCACGCTGCACGGGCTCGAGGTGCGCTGGACGAGCAGCCAGACGACCGCGGCGAACGCGCGCGTCGCGCTCGGCATCGAGGCCGCGACGCTGCTGGCCGCCTACGTCGGGGCGACGGCGTGGGCCCTGCGCGGCGAGCCGGCCCGCTTGCGCGCGGCGTGGATGGCGGTGGCCGCCGTCGTCTTCCTCGTCGCGGCCGGGCTCTGGCTGCCCTGGTACCTGGCGTGGATCTGGATCGTCGCGCTCACGAGCTGGGACCGGCGCTCGGCGGTGGTGTCTCACCTCGTGTTCTGCCTGGCCGTCGCGCTGACCCTGCGCTACTCCGTGCCGAGCGGCGGCTGATCACGGCCCCGAGGGGGCCGGCGCGACGGGCACCTCGGCGGCGCCCCCGTGGTTGGGCGAGACCATGAGCAGCTGACCGTTGTTGCCGGCGTTGTCGCTCTTGGGCGCGAGCGCCTTGCGGTAGTTGCCGGCGATGATGGCCGCCTCCTGCGAGTCGAGCCCGTTGACCGACTTCGCCTTGCCGCGGCCCGGGTTCGCGTCCTGGATCGCGAAGGCCTCGTGGAAGGCGCGCCCGTGCGAGGGCGTGATGTGCGCTCGCGAGCACGCGCCGGCGCCCAGCGCGCAGGCCACGACGAGCAGCGCCTGGGCGACGCGCAGCGAGGCGTGTTTGACGGGCGGGCGGGCAGACCGGCGAGGCCAGCGTCGAGCTGCGTTCATGGTCGCGTGTCCTTTGGCGAGGGGATCGATTCGGGCTTCGTTGCGGGCTTGGGGGGCTCGGCCGGGAGGGCCGGCGCCGTCGCGCCGCCGGGAGCGGCGAGGGGCGCGGCCGCGGCGCCGGGGTCGGGCGCGGGGACCGTCGTGGTCGGCACGACGACCTGCACGGGCTCGGGGACCGCGGTCGCGGCGGGGACGTCGCGGCCGAGCAACTCGGCGACGTGCACGAGGTTCGAGCGCGCGTGCGTCGACTTCGGATCGAGCGTCGTCGCCTCGAGGTAGAGATCGTAGGCGCGCTTGATGTCGCCCCGGCGCTCGTAGGCGAAGCCCAGGTTGTTCTTGGCCTCGGCGGCCGTGCCGCCCATCTCGAACTCGTGCGCGGCGCGCCGCAGGTCGCCCTGGGCCGCGCAGGCGAAGCCCAGGTTCGTGCGCACGCGCCGGCTCGTCGGATCGAGGCTGGCGGCCTTCTCGTACTGCTCGATCGCCTCGCGGTACTTGCCGCGCAGGAACAGCGAGAACCCGAGGTTGTTGAGGTAACCCGCCGCGTCGGGCGCGAGCTTGACGGCCGCCCGGTGCTGAGGCTCGGCGAGCGCCGGCCGGAAGGTCACGTCGTACAGGATCCCGAGCGCGGCGTGCGCCTCGGGCGACGCGCCGTCGAGCTTGACGGCCTCGAGGAGGTCCTTCTCGCTCTCGGTCCACATGCCGCGCTCGCGGTAGATGACCCCGCGCAGGACGAGCGTCTCGGCGTCGCGCGGGCGCTCGCGGTGGAGCTGATCGGCGTAGCTGAAGGCGGGCGTCCACTCGCCGCGCCGCTCGAGCTCGCGCGCCAGCTTCTTGCGCGCCTCGAAGGTGTCGCCGCCGAGCTCCGAGTGCGCCGCGCACGCGCCGAGGCACCCCACGGCCACGAGCAGGAAGGCCGCCCGGGAGGGGTTCACTGCCCCCCCGAGAACGACTGCGTGATCATGACGATCGCTGGACCCATGACGATCGCGATGAGCGACGGCAGGATGAAGAGCACGAGCGGCACGGTCATCTTGACGGACACCATGGCCGCCTTCTCCTCGGCCTGCTGCATGCGCTTGATGCGCATGCCGTCCGAGTGGATGCGCAGCGCGCGCGCGACGCTCGTGCCGAAGATGTCGGTCTGGATGAGCATCGCCGAGAGCGAGCGCAGGTCCTCGACGCCCGTGCGCTCGGCGAGCCGCCGGAACGAGTCGGCGCGCGGCACGCCGGCCTGCACCTCGAGGAACGTCTGGTTGAGCTCGTCGGCGAGCAGCGGCGCCGAGAGCACCAGCTCCTGCGCGACGCGCGACATCGCCGCGTCGAGGCCGAGGCCCGCCTCGACGCACGTCACGAGCAGGTCCATGGCGTCGGGCAGCGCGCGCTCGAGCGCCTGCTGGCGCTCCTTGATCTTGCCGTTGAGCCAGAAGTTCGGGATGAAGAAGACGAAGCCGCAGATCCAGACGGCGAGCACGACGTCCACCGGGAACTGCATGGGGTTCGCCAGGTTCGCGTTGAACTCGAGGAAGGCGATCGTGAGCAGCGGCGCGAGGAACAGCTTGAGACCCATGAAGATCTCGAGCGCGTTCTCGCCGCGCAGGCCCGCGCGGATCATGTTCATGCGCGCGCGCGACAGCTCCTCGCTCTTCGAGGGCCGCGCGAGCGAGGAGAAGGGCTTGAGGAGCGCCGCGAGCGTCTTCGCGAAGTCGTGCTTGGGTCGCTCGGGCTCCCGGAACGACCCGCTCCCGTCGACCGTGTCGAGCGCCTGCGTGCGGCCGACGCGCCCCAGGCGGTCGACCACCTCGTTGCGCCCCGAGAACGACGCGCGCAGGGCGACGGCGACGAAGAGCACGCAGAGCATGCCGGCAATCGCGGCCACGCCGAGGACGAAGCTTGGGTTGCCCATGATCGCTTCGAGGTTCATCAGAGAGGCACCCTAGATAGAGACCTTGGCCATGCGGTTCATGACGACGAAGCCGATCACCCAGCTCACGCACGAGAACCCGAAGATGATGTTCCCCATGTGCGTCGTGAACAGCAGCATGACGTAGGGCGGGTTCGTGAAGCCGATGAAGAGGCCCGTGAGGATGGGCAGCGCGCCGAGGATGTAGCTCGACATGCGGCCCTCGGCCGTGAGGGTGTCGAGCTTGCCGAAGAACCGGTAGCGCTGCCGGATCGTCTCCGCGATCTTCTCGATGATCTCGACGAGGTTGCCGCCCGTCTCCTTCTGGACGATGACCGACACGGCGAAGATCTTGAGGTCGCGGTTCGTCGGGCAGCGCTTGACCATCTGCGCGATGGCCCGCTCGAAGGGCAGGCCGAGGTTCTGCTCCTCGAAGGCCCGCGCGAACTCGAGGCTCACGGGCGCGGGCAGCTCGCTGGCCACCATCTTGAACGAGCTCGACAGCGCGTGGCCGGCGCGCAGCGAGCGCCCCATCATGTCGAGGGCGTCGGGCAGCTGCTCGGAGAGCTTGCGGCTGCGACGCGCCCGCATCCAGCTCACGAAGATGATGGGGATGGCCCCGCCCATGGGCAGCAGCACGAGGGACATGAGGGGCCCGCCCGCCGTGAGCAGGCCGAGCGAGAAGAGGAGCAGGCCGGAGATGCCGCAGTAGGTGAGCAGCCGCGCCACCGTGATGTTGAGCTCGGCCTGCTCGAGCAGGTCCTCGAGGCGCTGCGTGATGGGGATGCCGCGCAGGATGGCGTCGAGGACGGGCGAGGCCGCGAGGCGCCCCGCGCGCAAGAGGCCGAACTTCACGGACTCCGTCGTACCGAGCTGCTGGAGGCGGCGCTTGAGCTCGTCCTCCTTGCGGTCCGAGAAGAACCGCATCGTGTGCACGACGGCCTCCAGCAGGAAGACCGCCGCGAAGGTGACGACGCCTATGACGACTCCGCGCATCGTGTCCCTCAGCCGGCCTGCATGACGCTCTGGACGACCTCGGCCGGATTGATGCCGTACTTCTCGATGCGCTCCATGATCTTGGGGCGCACGCCCGTGGGACGGTACTCGCCGATGATCTTCCCGTCCTTGTCCGTCCCGCGCTGCTCGAACCGGAAGATGTCCTGCTGCGTGATGACCGAGCCTTCCATGCCGGTGATCTCGGAGACGCTCGTGATGCGGCGCTTGCCGTCGGTGCCGCGCGTGAGCTGGACGACGAGGTTGATGGCGCGGGAGATCGTCTGCCGCACGAGGATCTCGGACATCGTCACGCCGCCCATGCCCACCATGGCCTCGATGCGCGAGAGCGCGTCGCGCGCCGTGTTGGCGTGCACCGTGGTCATCGACCCCTCGTGGCCGGTGTTCATGGCCTGGAGCATGTCGAGGATCTCGCCGCCGCGGCACTCGCCGATGACGATGCGGTCGGGGCGCATACGCAGGGCGTTCTTCACGAGGTCGCGGGCCAGCACCTCGCCCCGGCCCTCGATGTTGGCGGGGCGCGTCTCGAGGCGCACGACGTGGCGCTGCTGGAGCTGCAGCTCGGCGGCGTCCTCGATGGTGATGACCCGCTCGCCGTCGGGGATGAACGACGACAGCGCGTTGAGCATCGTCGTCTTGCCCGTGCCCGTGCCGCCCGAGATGAGGACGTTGCACTTGGCCTTCACGGCGGCGCCCAGGAACCCCACCATGTCCGGCGTGATGCTGCCGATGCCGAGCATGTCCTTGAAGCGCAGCGGCTTGCCGCCGAAGCGCCGGATCGAGAGCACCGACCCGTCGAGCGCGAGCGGCGCGATGATGGCGTTGACGCGCGAGCCGTCGGCGAGGCGCGCGTCGGCCATGGGCGACGAGTCGTCGACGCGGCGGCCGACGCGCGAGACGATGCGGTTGATGATCTGCGTGAGGTGCTCGTTGTCGCGGAAGCGGACGTTCGTGAGCTCGAGCTTGCCGAAGCGCTCGACGTAGATCATGTCGCAGCGGTTGACGAGGATGTCCGAGATCGACTGATCGCGCAGCAGCGGCTCGAGCGGCCCCAGGCCCGTGACCTCGTCGAGGAGCTCCTCGACCATGTGCTCGCGCTCCTGGCGGTTGAGCGGCAGCTCCGTGCCCTGCAGCAGGTTCGAGAGGATGAGGCGCAGCTCGTCCCGCAGCTGCTCGCGCGGCAGCTTCTCGATCGTGCGCAGGTCGAGCTTCTCGATGAGCTTCTGGTGCAGCTCGTGCTTGAGGTTCTGGTAGATGTCGACCGAGATGCCCGACAGCTGCGGCGCGTGCTGCATCGCCGTGACGTCCGTCTGCGACGGGGGCCGCGGGATGTTGGCGGGGAGCACGCCGGGCGGCGGCCCCTTCAGGCGATCACGCAGACCCATCCGCGACCTTCTTGCCGCCGAACAGGCCGCCCAGGAACGACTTCCGCGGCGCCTGGTCGCGGCGCGAGCCGGCGACGAGCATGGTGAGGCCCTGGATGTCCTGCGTGAGGCGCGCGCGCGGCGCGGCGTCGCGCAGGAGGAGGCCCCGGTTGATGGCGTCGATGACGGACACGAAGTCGTTGGCGATGGCGTGCGAGACCGGCACCTTGAGCGTGTCGGCCACGACGTCGAGCGTGATCTTGGAGGACTTCTGGTAGCGGTTGAGGATGAGCTTGACCTTGGTCGAGTCGTAGCCGAGGCGGCCGAAGAGCTCGAGGCAGCGCTGCCCGTTGCGCACGGCGGGCACGTCCTGCGTGAGGACCATGAGCACGTGCTGGCTGCCGTCGAGCGCCGCGAGCGAGATCTCGTCGAAGCCCTTGACGCCGTCGAGCAGCACGTAGTTGTAGTGCTTGCGCAGGAAGTTGAGCAGGTTGCCGACGTCGGTGCCCTTGATGTGCTCGGCCTCCTCCATCTTCCCGCTCTGGGCGAGCACGTTGACGCCCGATGGGTGCCGCATCATCGACGACTCGAGGAGCTCGCGGTCGAGGCGCCCCATGTTCTGCAGCACGTCGGTGATCGAGTAGTTGCCCGCGACGTCCATGAACGACAGGACATCCCCGAGGTGGAAGTCGAGGTCGATGATGCAGACGCGCGCCCCGGCCGCCTGCAGCGCGCCCGCGAGGTTCGAGGCGATGGTGGTGCAGCCCACGCCGCCCTTGGCCCCGAAGATCGTGATGACCGCGCCGTTGCCGTCGACCTGCTCCGTGACGTGCGCCTGCGAGCGCACGGCGAGCTTGAGCTCCTCGTGGTCGCTCTCGAGCACGAACTCGCGCGCGCCCGCGCGCATCGCTCTCAGGATGAGCTCGGGATCCTTCGTCGGCGAGATGACGATCACGACGCCGCCCGCGGCGACGATGTTGTAGATGAGCCCGAAGCGCTGGGGCGTCTGCGCGCTCACGACGACGATGGCGGCGCCGGGGTTGAGGCGGCGGTACTCGTCGGCGATGAGCTCGGCCGGCACGTTGAGCGGCACGATCGTGCAGACGTCCCGCAGCGCCGTCTTGAGATCGGCCTCGAGCGCGTCGTTGCCACCGAGGAGGAGGACGTTGGGCTTCTGCATGGTCTTTCCCTAACGGATGAACCCGACCTCGCTGCTCGGGCCTCGTCCAGCGAAGGCGCGGCTGCGGTCGTAGATCGCCGCGTGGCCCTTGTTGTCTCTCGTCTCGTCCCTCGGGGGCCGGCCCGTGCCCTCGCCGCCCAGGAGGAAGAGCTCGAAGTCGTTGGGGTCGTTCTGCTCGTCGTCGGTGGGCAAGGGGGGCATCTCGTGTGGGGCGACCGGCTTCGTGAGCCGCGCCGTCACGACGACGATGAGCTCCGATTCGCTGCGCTGGTAGCTCACCGACCGGAAGAGCGCCCCCAGCACGGGGATGTCGCCCAGGAGCGGGATCTTGTTGATCTGCGATCGGATCTGGTCGTTGAGCAGGCCGGCGATGGCGAAGCTCTGCCCGTCGGCGAGCCGCACGGTCGTCTCGCTCTGGCGAGAGACGAGGCCGGGGATGCTGAAGCCGCCCACGGTCACCGAGCGCGAGGCGTCGATGTCGCTCACCTCCGTCTGCAGCTTGAGGTGGAGGAAGCCCTCCGACACGACGGTGGGCGTGAAGTTGAGGATGATGCCGAACTTCTTCCACTGCACGCCGACGGCGCCGAGGCCCGTCGACACGGGGATGGGGAACTCGCCGCCCGACAGGAACTTCGCGTCCTGGCCCGACATCGCGACGAGCGTCGGCTCGGCGAGCGTCTTCGAGAGGCCGCTCGCCTCGAGGATGCTGAGGATCGCCGAGAACGGGAAGCTGGCGAGCCCCGAGAAGAACAGCGAGAACCCGCCGCCCGTCGCGGGGGGGAAGATGTCCGGCACCGACGACGAGCCCGAGCCCGGGACGCCGAGGAACGAGCCCGGCGGCGTGCCCGGCTGCGCGACGCCGGCGACGTACTGACCGGCGAGGTCGCGGTGGAAGACGTTGATGCCCATGGAGCGCAGCGCCGTGCGCGCGACCTCGGCGAACTTCACCTCGAGCTGCACCTGCTGGTTGCCCGAGACGCGCATGAGGTTCGCGACCCGCTCGGCGTGGAGCTGCGCGACCTCGGCCGCGCGCTCGGGCACGCGCACGTCGGTCGCCTCGCCCGACAGCACGACCAGATCGCCCGCCGCCGAGACGTTGATGTTCTCGTTCGGGAACAGATCCTTGAGCTGCCGGCGGAGGGCGTCGAGGTTGCGCGACACGAGCAGCGCGAGCACGAGCGGCTCGTCCCGCTTGTTCCAGAGCGTGAGGTCGGTGCTGCCCACCCCGCGCGCCGTCAGCAGGAGCTGCGTCGGCGTGATGACCTTCATGTCCGCGACCTTGGGATCGGCCACCGACACGCGCGCGATCGGCTCGGAGAGCACGAGCAGCCGGTTCTGCCCCATCTCGAGCGAGAGGTCGCGGGCCGCGCCCACCTCGCGATCGATCTTGATCTGCGGCATGATCGTGGCGTCCGCGGCGAGCGCCGCGCCCGGCGCCACGACGACGGCGACCAGCGTCACGAGGAGGGCGCGCGAAAAGCTCGACTGCGGAAGACGGAGGGTTCGGCTCACGTTCGTCCTTATTGTTTGTCCTTCGCCTCGAAATTACGCTGCTCGAACCGATCGCCGCGAAGAATTTCGACGACGTTGCCGTGCCCGGCCGGGGCCGCGGCGGCGGCGGGCGGCGGCGGGGGCGCGGCC
>DASZWW010000486.1:0-4408 GCA_035546175.1 Polyangia bacterium | reverse complement strand
GGGGCGCCGCCCGCTCCCGTCGTCGATCAGCCGGCCGGCCCCGACGGCGAGGGCGCGACCGGCGAAGAGCCCCAGTAAAGGCGCTCCGGACCGCCGCCGCGCGCAACTCGGCGGCCGGCGCGCCGAGAAGAGCGCATGTCCAGCGCGACCCGCTCGGCCCTGGCGGCCATCGTCGGTGAAGACCCCGCCCTGCGCTCCGTGCTCCTGCGCGCGACGCGCGTCGCGCCCACGACGATGCCGGTCCTCGTCACGGGGGAGAGCGGCACGGGGAAGGAGCTGCTGGCGCGCGCGCTCCACGAGCTCGGCCCGGCGCCGTCAGGGCCGTTCGTGGCGGTGAACTGCGGGGCGCTCCCGCGCGAGCTCGCCGAGAGCGAGCTGTTCGGGCACGAGCGCGGCGCCTTCACGGGCGCGGCGGCGCGGCGCGCCGGCTGGTTCGAGGAGGCCTCGGGGGGCACGCTCGTGCTCGACGAGATCGGCGAGCTGCCGCTCGACCTGCAGCCCAAGCTCCTGCGCGTGCTCGAGACGGGGCGCCTCCGTCGGGTGGGCGGCGCCGGCGAGGCGGCCGTGCGCGTGCGGGTCGTCGCCATGACGCTGCGCGATCTCGAGCGCGAGGTCGCGCGCCGCGCCTTCCGCGAGGACCTCTATTACCGCCTCGCGGGCTTTCACCTCGCGCTGCCGCCGTTGCGCCAGCGGCGCGACGACATTCCCTTGCTCGCCGCCCATTTCTTGCGCGAGCTCGAGCCCGAGCTCGGCCCCCGCCGGCTCGACGCCGCGGCCCTCGCGGCGCTGCGCGCGGCGCGCTGGGTCGGGAACGTGCGCGAGCTCCGCAACGTCCTCCGGCGCGCCGCCGTCCTCACGCGGGACTGGATCGGCGAGGCGGATCTCGAGCTCGCACCCGCGGCGCCGTTCCGCCTCGGCGAGGACGACGCGCCGGCCACGGTGCCCCTCACCGCGGCGCGGGAGCCCGCCGCGCCCGCCGACGTGCCCGGAGGCGACGCCGTTCGCATCGCCGGGCGCACCTTCGACGACATCGAGCGCGAGGTGCTGGCGTGGGCCCTCCGCCGCAACGGCGGCAGCCGCCGCCGGGCCGCCCGCGCCCTCGCCATGGCCCGCAGCACCTTCTGCGACAAGGTCAAGCGCTATGGAATCTCCGGCGGCTGACGGAGCGCATCGGCCGCCGCCGCCCGCGCCGGACGGCAGCGCTTCACCACCTTCCTGCAGACTACGCCAAGAAGAAGGAGGGCGGGCTCACGGCCCGAGGCCGAGCCACTCTTCGCCGCTCTCGCCGATCTCTTTCTTCCAGATCGGCGCGCGCTCCTTGAGGCGATCGATCGCGGCGCGGCAGGCCGTGAACGCCTCGGCGCGGTGGGGCGCGGCGGCGGCGATGACGACGGCCGTCTCGCCCACGGCGAGGGCGCCCACGCGGTGGTGGATCGCGACGCGCGCGCCGGGCAGCTCGCGCTCGAGCTCGTCGGCGATCGCCGTGAGCACCTCGAGCGCCATCTCGGCGTACGCCTCGTACTCGAGGCGAACGACGTCGCGGATGGCGTGCCCGTCGCGTCGCACGACGCCCGCGAAGGTGACCACGCCGCCGCGCTCACCGGCGCCCGCGACGGCCGCGACGACGTCGTCGAGGGCCAGCGCCCGGGGCCCGATCGCGATCCGGGCCGGGCGCCCGTCGCCCGAGCCGCCGGGGACGGGGGGCGACCCCGAGCCGCCGGCGACGGGCGGGATGAGGGCGAGCTCGTCACCCTCGGCGAGCGCGTGTGCGTCGGCGGCCATGGCTCGGTTCACGGCGGCCTGGACGCGTGGGAGGAGCGCTGCCAGCTCGGGGTGCAGGCGCGCGATCTCCGCGCGCGCGGCGGCGACGTCGCTGCCGGGCGCGAGCGTCACGGTCTCGCGCTCGCGGCGCGCGCGCTCGCGCAGCATCGCGAAGTAGAGCACCGTGATCGTCATGGCGCGGCAGCTTAGCTTGCGTCCGGCGCGCGATCACTGGTGTAGTGGGCCCATGGAGCTCCGCGCCAGCGCGCTTCGCTTCGTGCTCGCGCAGGGCTTGCCCGCCGCGATCGAGGTGAGCGGCGGCAGCATGGAGCCCACCATCGCCAAGGGCGCGAAGGTCGAGGTCGCGGCGCTCGCCGGGCCCGAGCCGCTCAAGGTGGGCGACGTCGTGCTCGTCGCGACCGGCGGCGACGTGCTGCTCGTCCACCGGGTGATGGCGGAGCTCGAAGAGGACGGCGCGCGCTTCGTCGTCCACCAGGGCGACGCGCGCGCCTCCACCTTCGCGGTCGCCGCGCGCCGCGACGTGCTCGCGCGCGTCATCACGCACCTGCCGCCCGCCGAGCCCACGCTCTTCCGCCGCCGCGTTCTGGCCGTCGACGTGTTCCTCGCCGCGCGCCGCCTCGCGCGCGCCGTCGGCCTCGGCGAGGGCGCGCTCGGCCGGCGATGCGCCCGCGTCTATCGGCGCCTCGCGCGCGCTCTCTCGGGCTGAAAATATTTGTCCACAGATTCTCCACAGGAAAAGTCAAATAAGAGCGAATACGTACGGAATTTTGATCAAGGCCGCTGGGGTTGTTAATCTTTCGCCGCTCGAACCGAGGGAGCATGCTCAGAGAGAGGCCAACTTGAAGCGTCACTCCCGCCCGGAGACCTCCCTTCGCCCGGAGGCCGATCGGGCTTCGGATCCCCAGCTCAGCTTGCCGTTCTCGGGTCGCAGGCCTTCGCCTGAAGCGGCGGCGCGCGAAAAGGCCCAGCGGCAGGTGGCCGCCGGCCCCGTCGCGGCGAGCCGTTCGCGTCGCGACTTCCGGCCCGAAGAGGCGGCGCGCGAGGTGCGCTTGCCTCGCTCGCCCGCCGAGGACGCCGACCGCGTCGCCGTCGCGCTGTCCCTCTACCTGCCGCCCGGCAAGACCCTCGAGCTCGCGCTCACCAACAACCACTACAGCATGATCTCCGTGCGCCGCATGACCGACGGCTACCGCCTGCGCCTGCACCGCATGTTCGTCGACGCCGCGCCGCGCGTCGTGCGCGCCCTCGCGCGCTACGTCGTGCACAACGATCGGCGGGCCTCGACGCTCCTCGGCGAGTACATCGAGGGCAACCAGCACATCATCCGCCAGCAGGAGCGCCGCCCGCGCCTCATCCGGCTGCGCACGGCGGGCCGCCACCACGACCTGCAGGCGATCTACGATCGGCTCAACGGCCAGATGTTCGGGGGCGCGCTCGACGCGCGCATCACCTGGGGGCCCGGCGCGCAGCGCGAGGGCGTCCGGCGGCGGCGGTCGATCAAGATGGGCAGCTTCGCCGTCGAGGACCGCGTCATCCGCATCCACCCCGCGCTCGATCAGGAGAGCGTGCCCGACTTCTTCGTCGCGTGGATCGTCTTCCACGAGATGCTGCACGGCAAGCACGAGGTCCGGCGCACGAACGGCCGCCGGCGCTTCCACACCGCCGAGTTTCTGGCCGAGGAGCGCACCTTCCCCGAGTACGAGCGGGCCTGCGCCTGGGAGAAGGCGAACCTCGACCGCTTGCTGCGGTCCTAGCCGCTCGCCTCCTGGGCCCTTCGTCCTACGGGAAACCGGGGACGGAGACGGGGATGAGCTTGGCGCCGATGTTGTTGATGCCCGAGCCCGACACGACGATCAGCGTCTTACCGTCGGGGCCGCCGTAGGCGGAGTTCGTCGGGTCGGCGGTGATGCGGCCCGCGCAGTCCACGGCGAGGCCGTCGCCTCCCGGCGCGCCCATGTTGGTCTTCGTGGGGACGCCGGCGTCGTCCAGGGTCCAGACGCCCGCCTGAACGATGTAGAGCGTCTTCTCGTCGGGGGAGAGGGCGACGCCGTTGGGCTCGCCGCCCGCCGAGAGCTGCGTGACCTTGCCCGTGGGATCGATCCAGTAGGCGCCGACCGTGCCTCCGGGCGTGCGGCCGCCGAGCTCGTAGTCCGGGTTGCTGAAGTAGATGTTCCCGCGGCTGTCGGCGATGAGGTCGTTGGGCGACTCGAGCATCTTCCCGTTGTACATGTTGGCGACGGTGCGCCCCTGCTTGGTGACGGGGTCGTACTCCATGACGGCGCGCGGTCCGTGGCAGGTGCCGAGGAGCTTGCCCGTGGCGCTGACCGCGAGGCCGTTGCAGCCGACGTCCATGAGCCACTGCTCGCAGGTCACGCTGCCGTCGGCGTTGAGGGTCGCCTTGATGATGTCGCCCGCCATCTTGTTCGGGCCGCTGTCGGCGTGGACGAAGTTCGAGAAGAAGAAGGCGTTCTGCGTGGAGATCCAGGTCGGGCCCTCGACGTAGTCGTAGCGGTACGTGAAGCCGCCGCCGTTGCAGATCGCCTTGGAGGCTCCGCGCGTCTGGGGCCCGAACGGGCCGGGGGGGCACATGAAGCGCGTGAAGCCCGAGGCGCCGCCCGCGCCGCCC
>DASZWW010000485.1:0-10555 GCA_035546175.1 Polyangia bacterium | reverse complement strand
GGGGACAACGCCGGGGGAGCGGCCGGCGGCGGGGGCGCCGCCGCCCCGCCGAAGGCCCTCGCGGCCGAGCCGCCCATCCGGGCCTTGCGCCGGTGCTTCCCGCTGCGTCCGGCCTGGGACGACGCGGCCGTCGCCGACCTGCTCGATCGCGCCGCGGATCTCTTCGACACGGCGGACTACCAGGGCGCGCTCGTCTGCGCCGAGGAGGCCGCGCGCCAGGCGCCGCGCTCCGTCGAGGCGCACCACAACCGCGCCGTCGCGCTGCTCCACCTCGAGCGGCTCGACGAGGCGCGCGACGCCTTCGCGCTGGCCCTGGCGCTCGCGCCCGAGGACCCGGAGACGCTGGAGGCCGCCGCGGACCTCTACATCAACCAGCTGCCCCCGTCGGCCGATCGCTCGCTGCTCGGCCTCGAGTACGCGCGCCGCGGCTCGCGGCACACCTCGCCGCGCGACCTGGCCCGGCGCGCCCGGCTCGCCCTCCTCGAGGGGCAGGCGCTCATCGATCTCGGCCGCGCCGGCGAGGCGCTGCGCCGCCTCGACGCCTCGCTCACCGCCGCGCCGGGCGTCGCCTCGGCCGAGTACGAGCGCGGCGTCGCGCTGTTCGAGCTCTGCCGCTTCGACGAGGCGCACCGCATGTTCGAGAAGGTGCTCGCCGACGACTCCGACCACGCGCACGCTCTCTACCACCTCGGCCTCATCGAGGAGCGGCAGGGCCACGAGAAGGAGGCCGCGCGTTACCTGGCCGCGGCGACCGCCGAGGATCCGAAGTCCTTCCCCGCGGCGCCCGACGTGTCGCAGGCCGACTTCGAGGCGCGCGTGAAGAAGGCGGTCGAGGCGCTCGACCCCGACGTCCGCCGCGATCTCCAGGGCATCCCGGTCGAGGCGGCCGACCTGCCGTCGCAGGAGGACCTCACCGCGGAGAAGCCGCCGCTGTCGCCGACGATCCTGGGGCTCTTCCGCGGCCTGCCGCTCGACTGGAACGCGCGCGAGCCGCTCCCCACGCAGTCGGGCCGCCCGAGCAAGAAGGGCAGGGCCGAGGAGGAGGGCGCGCCGCCGCCGCCGCACTACGCGCCCGCGGAGGTCCCCGATCGCACGATCATCCTCTACCGGCGCAACATCCTGCGCACGGTGCGCGACGACAAGGAGCTCGACGAGGCCATCACGCGCACGCTCCAGCACGAGGTCGGGCACCTGCGCGGCGAGGACGACGGCTCCCTGCGAGACCGCGGCCTCGAGTGAGCGCGGAAGGGGGCTCGCCGCTCCCCAGGGCCAAATGGAAACGCCCCCGCGCCGGGAAGAGCGCGGAGGCGTCAGCGCGGGCGTTCACGCGAAGCGAGGCGCCTTAGAGCTTCTTGCCCTTGCCGTCGGCCTTCTCGGCGTCGATGCGGGCGCCGCCGACCTTCTCGGCCGGCTTGCCCTCGAGCTTGATGTCCTGCGCGTCGGGCGGCAGCACGGCGTTGCCCTCGGCGATGACCTTGCCCGTCGTGTCCTGGAACTTCTTGTGGATGATGAGGCCGTCCGAGGCCGCGAAGCCGCCGATCGAGTTGATGGCGAACGTGCCCGTGACGATGTACTGGTCGCCCGGCTTGGCGACGAGCGGCTTCGGCTTGCCCGTGTTCCAGTCCTTGAGCGGGTAGTCGGCCACGAGCAGGCCGTGGTCGAGCTTGGTCGTCGCCGTGTCGCCGAGGAAGAAGTGCGGCTGGTCGCACGGCCGGCAACCGCCCGCCGGCGCGGCCGCCGGCTCCGGCGGGGCGCCCGCCTTGGCGCCCTTCTTGAGCGACGCCATCTCCTTCTTCTTCTCCTTCTTGGCCTTCGCCGCGAGATCGTCGTTGCACTTCCGCTGCTCGGCGGGACACTCGTAGATCTCGAGGAGGTACGCTCTGACCTGCACGTCCTTGTCCAGGTACTGGCTCATGTGCTTGCGCAGGCCGTAGATGGACATCTCGCCCGTGGGATACTTCTCGGGCGCCGTCTGGACGTTGAAGTTCGGCTGCGGCGGGAGATCGACCTTGAGGGGCGGGAGCGCCGTACCTTGACCGAGCGCGGCTCCCGGGGCGAAAGGCACGAGCAGAGCCAAAGCCAAGGGCACCATGTGGTGGTATACGGTCCGGACTCGTTTCATGGCAGACCTCTCTTCCCGCGCGATGCGGATTGCCCTGAATAACATGCGGGTTTTTAAGGGGCAAGCGTCGCGGCGCACGCGCCGGCGATTGATCGGCGCCGCCATGCTCCTGGCCCTCGGCGCCGCCGCGGGGCCGGGCTGTCGGGCCGCGAAGAAGGCGCCGAAGGAGACCGCCGCCCGCTCGACGACGAAGGCGGACCTGACGCCCCCGCGCCCGGAGCCGCCGCCCGCGGGCACGCTGCCCGATCCGGCGTCGATCCCGGCGCCGCCGCGCGCGCCCGCGGGCACGCTGCGCGTGCACCTCGAGAGCGAGCCGCCCAACCTCCATCCGTTCGCGGGGGGCGACGCCTCCGTCCGCGCGGTCACCGACGGGCTGGTCTATCAGACGCTCATCGACTGCTCGGGGGGCGAGTACAGGCCCCTGCTCGCGGAGAGCTGGGACGTGTCGGACGACGGCATGCGCATCGCGCTCCGCATGCGGTCGGGCGTGCGGTGGCACGACCACCGCGCGTTCGGCGTGCTCGACGTGCAGGCGACGCTCGAGCCGCTCCTGCGCAAGAGCAAGAACAAGAGCACGGAGGCGACGGTCCTCGGCGCCGAGCTCGAGGACGTCGACTCCGTCGAGCTCGTGTCCGAGCGGACCATCCGCCTCGTCCTCAAGCGTCCCTCCGATCTGGCGCTGCGCGCCCTCTGCGACGTGCCCATCCTGCCCGACCACCTCGTGCGCGACGTGCGCCCCGAGGCGTCGCCCGTCGCGAAGCAGCCCGTGGGCACGGGCCCGTTCCGCTTCGCCGGCTGGGAGCGCGGCAAGCGCATCCGCCTGCAGCGCGCGCCCGACGCCTGGGGCCCCGCGCCCGTGGGCGTCGAGGAGATCGTCTTCGATCTCGACGCCGACGGCGTGCGCGCGCTCAACCGCACGCGGCGGGGCGACCTCGACATCCTGCCGCACGTCCTCGACGTGCACTATCCCGATCAGGTCGAGCCCTCGACGCTCCACGGGACGACGCAGCTCTACCGGCTCACGCCCGAGCGCACGTCGTTCCTCGTCGTCAACCACCGTCACGAGCCGCTGGGGGACGCCCGCGTGCGCCGCGCGATGGCGCTGCTCTGGGATCGCGAGCGCTTCGCGCGCGAGCTCCACAAGGACCTCGCGCGCCCCATCGGCGGCCCGGTCTTCGGCGGCCCCGTGGCGCCGGCCGCCTACGATCGCGCGCGCGCCATCAAGCTGCTCGACGAGGCGGGCTATCGCGACACGAACGCGGACGGCGTCCGCGACCGCGCCGGCCGGCCCATCCGCCTCACCATGCTCGAGGTCGCGGGCAGCCGCACGCTCCCCGTCGAGGCGCACGCCTTCGTCCTCGAGATGCGCAAGGCGGGGCTGCTCGTCGACGTCGTCGCGACCGACGCCGCCACCGTGCAGGCGCGCCTCGCGCGCGGCGAGTTCGACCTCGCGCCCATGATGTGGGAGGAGCAGCCCGACGAGGATCCCTCGCCGCTCTTCGGGCCGGACGGCGTCTTCAACTACACGGGCTACGACTCGAGCGCCCTGGCGCCGCTCTGGGACCGCCTGCGCGTCGCGCCCGGGGCGGCCGGCCGGCGCCCCATCCTCGAGGCCATCGCGCGGATCATCGCCGAGGACCAGCCCGTGATCTTCCTCTACCGCACCGACGTCCCCGCGCTCGTGTCGACGAGGGTGCACGGCCTCGGCGCGATCGGGGACCGCCTCGACCTCGGCCGCGTGTGGCTCGATCCATGAGCGGCGCGGCGCGCGCGGCGGGCCTCGCGGTCGCGCTCGCCGCGCTCGTGGAGGACGGAGGGCGGGTCGCGCTCGCCAAGCCGGCGGCGAAGGCCGCCGATCCCTGCGCGAGCGACCCGGCCGCGACCGGCCCCGGGACGCTCGACCCGTTCCGGCCGCCCGCGCCGAAGGCGCTCGAGCTCAACGCCGCGGGGCTCGTCCCGTACCGGCAGGGCAAGTGGGAGGAGGCGCGCGCGCAATACCGCGCGGCGCTCGCCGCGGATCCGGAGTTCCTCGCGCCCCAGCTGAACATCGCCTCCTCGTTCGTGCGCCAGGAGCGCTTCGCCGAGGCCACCGCGGAGGTCGTCTCGCTCCTCTCGCGCGCGTACGTCCCGTGGGCGCGCGAGATCCGCGAGGCCGCCGACCTGGGCGCGCTCAAGACCCGACCCGAGATGAAGGAGATCGACCGCGCGATGGCGGCCTCGGCCGCCCGGTGGGGCGAGGGCCTCGACGCGAGCGTCCTCTTCGTCGCGCGGCCGCGCCCACCGCTCCACCTCCCCGACGGTCCCGGCGTCTTCATCCTCAACCCGCGGCAGGAGGTCTGGGCGTACTCGCCGCGCACGCGCCGCTACCGCCAGCTCACCGCCGAGGACGGCCACGTCATCGCGCTCGCGGCCGCCGGCAATCGGGTCATCTACGTCACGGCCGACAAGCTGGTTCGCGGCGCGAAGGCAGGTGAGGTCGCGCTTCGCGACGTGACGATCCATGTGCTGGCCCCGGCGACGATGGCGGCCGAGGCGAGCGCGCCCGTCGAGGGCGACGTCGAGACCCTCTCCGTCGTCCAGCACGGCGCCGAGCTCCGCTTCTGGATCTGGGGGAACCGCCTGCGCGGGTACTACGGGCTCGACGGGAGCTCCGGGCTGGTCGGCAGGCCGGTCCCCCGGGCGACGCCGCCGCCGCTCGTGGTCCTCACGGGACGGGGCGTGGAGGCCGTGCGCGAGCGGCCAATCGGGGGCCGGTGCGGGCTCGTGGCCCGTCAGGAGGGCGAGCCCGCCCACCCTCGGCTCACGGTCGGCATCACCAAGCGCTCGGCGATCACCTTGGCGACGGGGGACGCGGGCGGCCTCGGCGGCCTTCCCATTCCCTGATTCACTCGGTAATCGGGCCGACGGAAGGGATTTTTTTACAGGGGACGTCGAGTGGGATAGTGTGGTTCTATGTCGGGAAACATCCGCAACTTCGTGATCGCAGCCGTGGTGGTCCTGGGGTCGGTGACGGCCGTGCGCTCGCTCTCGGCGTCGCCCGAGGCCGTGCTCGACGATCCGCCGATCTCGATGACCGCGACGAGGCGGGTCGAGCTCGAGGACGTGTCGCTCGCGGAGGCCATCAGGCACTTCGCGGCGCTGGCGCGCCTGCCGAAGCACGCCGTCGCGCCGTAGCCGAGATCGGGGTAAGTAGAGACCCGTGCTCAGCATGACGGGGTTCGGCCGCGCGGTCGTCGACACGGCCGCCGGGCGAGGACGACTGCGCGTCGAGATCCGCTCGGTGAACCACCGCGGCCTCGACCTCAAGGTGCGGGCGCCGCAGCCCGACGCGTTCTGCGAGGCCGAGATCGGACGCGCCGTGCGCGCCGCCGTCGAGCGCGGATCGCTCACCGTCCACATCCGGGAGGAGGCGCAGCCGGCGCGGACGGGCGTCGACGAGGCGCGGGCGAAGCAGGTGTTCGCGGGCCTGGTGAAGCTGTCCGCCGAGCTCGGGCTCGCGGGACCGCCCAGCCTCGAGGCCGTCGCGGCGTTCATGTCGTCGGCGGGCGCCGGCGGGCTCGAGGGCGAAGCGCTCTGGGAGGCGCTGCGCCCGGGCGTCGAGCAGGCCCTCGCCGAGCTGATCACGACGCGCCGGCGCGAGGGCGCGGCGCTCGCCCAGGACATCGGCGGGCGAATCGCGCGCCTCGCCGAGCTCGTGGCGCAGCTCCGCGTGGCCGCGGCGGCGCTCCCCGCGCGGTTCGCGCGGCGGATCGAGGAGCGACTCGCGGCGCTCAAAGGCCAGCCCGGCTTCGAGCCGGCCCGCGTCGCGCAGGAGGCCGCGCTCATGGCCGAGCGCCTCGACGTCAGCGAGGAGCTCGTGCGCCTCGAGACGCACCTCGGGCACCTCGGCGAGCTCGTGCGCGCGCCGGGCGCGGTCGGCCGCAAGCTCGACTTCGTCGTCCAGGAGGTGGGCCGCGAGCTCAACACGATCGGCTCCAAGGCGCAGGACGCCGGCGTCGCCGCGCTCGTCATCGAGGGCAAGGCCGAGCTCGAGCGGCTGCGGGAGCAGGCGCAGAACGTCGAGTAGCGCGAGGTGGTACATTTATAGGTCATGGCAGACTCGGACGCGGGAAGCCGGCGCGGCATCCTCATGGTGGTCTCGTCGCCCTCGGGGGCGGGCAAGACCACGCTGGCGCACCTCCTCGCGCAGAACGAGCGCCTCGAGTTCTCGGTGTCGTACACGACGCGCGCGCCGCGCGCGGGCGAGCGGGACGGCGTCGACTACAAGTTCGTCACCGAGGACGAGTTCTCGCGCATGGTCGATCGCGGCGAGTTCGCCGAGTGGGCCAAGGTGCACGGCGCGCGCTACGGCACGGGCGTGCACACCGTGAACCGCGCTCTCGACGAGGGGAAGGACTACCTCTTCGACATCGACTGGCAGGGCGGGGCGCAGCTGCGCCGCCAGTGGCCCGAGGAGAGCGTGCTCGTCTTCATCCTGCCGCCGTCGATGGCCGAGCTCGAGCGGCGCCTGCGCCGGCGCGCCACCGACTCTCCCGAGGCGATCTCGCGGCGCCTCGCCATGGCCACCCAGGAGCTCGAGCACTTCGCGCAGTACGACTACCTCGTCGTCAACGACAACCTCGAGACGGCGCTCAAGGAGCTGTCGTCGATCTACGTCGCCGCCCGCTGCGCGCGGAGCCGGCGCGGGCACTACGGCAACCTGCTGCTCAGCGAGGCGCGCACGAGGCACCCCGGATGGTCCGACGGCGGGGGATCGGGGGGCGCGTGAGCGCGACGGACCCCATCGTCGCGAGCCTTCAAAGCGCCGGCAATCCGATCCTGGACATCTGCAAGTCGCTGGTGCTCTACGACCCGACGGCGGACGTCCAGCTCGTGCAGCGCTGCTACGAGTTCGCCGCCGAGCGCCACGCGGGCCAGCGCCGCCGCTCGGGCGAGCCGTACGTCGTCCACCCGCTCGGCGTCGCGCGGACGATCACGGACCTCCGGCTCGACGTCGCGTCGGTGTGCGCGGGCCTCTTGCACGACTGCGTCGAGGACACGTCGGCCACGGCCGAGGACATCGGGCGCCTCTTCGGCACCGAGATCCAGTTCCTCGTCGACGGCGTCACGAAGCTCGGCCAGATCCCCTGGACGACGCGCGAGGAGCGCCAGGCCGAGAACTTCCGCAAGATGCTCCTGGCGATGGCGCGCGACATCCGCGTCATCCTCATCAAGCTCGCCGATCGCGTCGACAACATGCGCACGCTCCAGCACATGCCGCGCGAGAAGCAGGAGCGCATCTCCCGCGAGACGCGGGAGATCTACGCGCCGCTCGCCAACCGCCTCGGCATCCAGTGGATGAAGGTCGAGCTCGAGGACCTGTCGTTCCGCTACCTCGAGCCGGAGGAGTTCCAGACCCTGACCTCGCGCATGGAGGAGACGGCGGGCACGCGCGCCGGCTACATCGAGGAGGTCTGCGAGAAGCTGCGCAAGGCGCTCGCCGAGAACGAGATCGTCGCGACGATCTCGGGGCGCGCCAAGCACCTGTGGTCGATCCAGCAGAAGATGAAGAAGACCGGGCGCGACCTCGAGCAGATCTACGACGTCGTCGCCTTCCGCGCCATCACGGAGTCGGTGCGCGACTGCTACGCCGTGCTCGGCGTCGTGCACTCGAACTGGACGCCCGTGCCCGGGCGCTTCAAGGACTTCATCGCGCTGCCGAAGCCGAACCTCTACCAGTCGCTGCACACGACGGTGATCGGCCCGCGCGCCGAGCGCATGGAGGTGCAGATCCGCACGCAGGAGATGCACCGCATCGCCGAGCAGGGCATCGCGGCGCACTGGAAGTACAAGGAGGGCGGGCAGCCCAAGGCCCTGGGCCAGGAGGACGGCAAGGCCTTCGCGTGGCTGCGCCAGCTCATGGAGTGGCAGCGCGACCTGAAGGACCCGACGGAGTTCATCGAGACCGTCAAGATCGACCTCTTCCAGGACGAGGTCTTCGTCTTCACGCCGAAGGGCGACGTCAAGGCGCTGCCGAAGGGCTCGACGCCCATCGACCTCGCGTTCGCCATCCACTCGCAGCTCGGCGAGCACTGCTCGGGCGCGCGCGTCAACGGCCTCATCGTGCCGCTCAGGTACGCGCTCCGGAACGGTGACACCGTCGAGATCCTCGCCTCGGCGAACCAGAAGCCGTCGAAGGACTGGATGAAGTTCGTCGTCACGAGCCGGGCGAAGACGAAGATCCGGCACTACATCCGGATGGAGCAGCGCGAGCGGTCGGCGCACCTCGGGCGCGATCTGCTCGGCCGCGAGCTGCGGAAGCGCAACGCCGCGCTCGCGAGCGCCGAGCGCGACGGCCTGCTCGAGGGGGCCGCGACGCGGCTGCGCGTCGGCACCGCCGAGGATCTGCTGGTCGCCGTCGGCTACGGCCGCGTGAGCCCCGAGCACGCGGCCGACGCGATCCTGTTCGATCGCCAGGCGCAGGCGGAGGGCGAGGCCGCCGCGCCGGCCGCCCCGTCGCCCGAGGCGCCCGCCGCGACGAGGCGCGCGCCCGGCAAGCGCTCGATCGCCGGCATTCGCGTGCAAGGCGAGGCCGACATCCTCGTCAAGTTCGCGAAGTGCTGCAGCCCCGTGCCCGGCGACACGATCGTCGGCTTCGTCAGCCGCGGTCACGGCGTCGTCATCCACACGCGCGACTGTCAGAAGGCGCTCGACCTCGATCCGCTCCGGCGCGTCGACGTGAGCTGGGACGACGAGACGCGGACCCTGCGGCCCGTGGCCGTCCAGGTCACCTGCGAGGATCGCCCCGGCCTCCTCGCGTCCATCTCCAAGTCGTTCACCGAGAACGGCGTCAACATCTCGCAGGCCAAGTGCCGCACGACCGAGGACGGCCGGGCCGTGAACACCTTCCAGGTCACCGTCGGCCACCTCGAGCAGCTCAAGACCGTCCTGCGGAGCCTTCACGGCATCGAGGGGGTGGTCAGCGCGACGCGCGTTTGACCTCGGGCGGCGGTCCTGCTAGAAAGCGCCCGCTATGGCCTCGAATACCCGCAGCACCTGGAAGAAGCGCGTCCGCCGCCACTCGAACATGGGCAAGAAGCGCAAGGCCATCGACAGCAAGCGGTCGACGCCGTCCGACGCGAAGCTCTTCGCCGAGCTCGGCGAGCCCGGCAAGTAAGCGTCGGCGCGCCGCCGCTTTCGCGGCGCCTGGCCGCGACCCTGTCGTCCGGGGCGAGATCGCGCGCCGGCGGCGGGCGCGTCTCGGCGCCGCGGCGGCTGCTTAGGTATTTGATCATTGGCGGGTTTTCTGCGTTAACATCTGCCATCGTCGTCCCCTTGGCCCCCCTCGGGGCGTCGGCGATGTTCTCAACCCGGGTCTTGACGCCAGGAGCCGCAAGCGGATGAAAGCCTGCCCGAACTGCCACAGCAAGTACCCGGACGACGCGAATTTCTGTCCCCAGGAGACCTGCGCGACCCCGGAGGGCCCTCGGCGCCTGACGCCGCTCGCCGCCGAGCCGGCGCCGCGCTTCCAGCTCACGGCGAAGCTCGGCGGCGGTCGCAGCGGTGAGGTCTGGGTCGCGCGGGACTCGCAGACGCACACGGACGTCGCCTACAAGCTCGTCACGCCCGAGGTGCTGCCCACGCCGGCGGCCTTCGAGCGCGCGCAGCGCGAGCTCAAGCAGCTCCAGCGCGCGCAGAACCCGCACCTCGCGACGATCGTCGACTTCGGACGGAGCGGCGACGGGCGGCTCTTCGTCGCCACCGAGCTCGTGACCGGCAAGACGCTCGGCGATCTCGTGCGCGAGACCGGCCCGCTGCCCGTCGATCGCGCGAAGAAGATCGTCGCGCAGATCGGCGAGGCGCTCCTCGAGGGACAGAAGGTGGGCGTCGTCCACCACGACCTCGCGGCCAAGAACGTCGTCGTCGGGCCGAACGATGACGTGAAGGTCATCAACTTCGTGACGCCCTGGCCGGTGACCGACACCGTCTTCGGCGTGCCGGAGTACCTCTCGCCCGAGCAGGCGGAGGGCAAGCTCGTCGACCAGCGCTCGAACACCTACAGCCTCGGCGCGCTCTTCGCGCTCATGCTCACCGGCCAGCCGCCCGTCTCGGGCGCCGACGCCGCCACGATCCTGACGCAGGTGCGCGAGGGCACGGTCACGCCGCCGAGCCAGCTCCGGCAGGGCCTCACGCCCGAGATCGATCGGGTCGTCATGAAGGCGATGGAGAAGAACTCGAGCCGGCGGCCGCTCACGATGAGGCAGTTCCTCGCGGAGGTCGCGGGGGTCGTCGGTATGCCCGCCGCGGCGCAAACGGCGCCGGCTAAAGGTCCTGCCTTCGCCAAGACGATGATGTTCGCAGGAGGGGCTCCCGACGTGCAGAACCTGGTCAAAGAGGCAGTGGCGGCCCGCGAGGCGGCGGCCAATGGCGCGCCTCCGGTGGCGGCGGCGCCCA
>DASZWW010000484.1:0-26634 GCA_035546175.1 Polyangia bacterium | reverse complement strand
CGCTCGGCGGTCGCGAAGACGCGCACGCGCCCCGCCGCGCGCGGCTCGGCGGCGACGGCGCGGGCGATGGCCTCGCTGTCGTCCGAGCACCCGTCGCAGTAGACGAGCACCTCGAGGCGCTCGGGGGGATAGTCCTGCGCGAGCAGGCTGTCGAGCTTGGCGCGGAGGTGCGCGCGCCCGTTGAAGATCGGCAGGAACGCGCTGACCATCGGGAGCCGCGCGTCCGGCACCGGCACGGGCGACGCGTGCGGCAGCAGCCGCGCCAGCACGGCGATCACGATCGGGTAACCGAAGTATGTGTAGGTGAGCAGCGCCAGGGCCGCCCAGGCACAAGAGCTCATGACTCGCGGCAGGTGCCGGGCGAGTCGTTTTCTCTGCTACGTCCCCCTCGCGCCCAGCATGACGAGTGGTGTTTTCAAAATGATGCTGAGCTCGAGAATCAGGAAGGCCTTCAAATCCTCGGTGGCGGCGCTATAGGCGAGGTCGTAGAGGAGCTTCATGCGCATGTGGTCGGCGAGCGCGTCCTCGGCGCCCTCGACCTTGAAGGGGTTCGTGAGGTCGGCCTCGAACATCGCGATCACGCTGTCGGGCAGCGGCTTGCCCGAGTACCCGAGCGAGATCTGGGCGAGGCCCGTGATGCCCGGCTTGACGTCGCGCATGCGCTCCTCGAAGTACGGGATCGCCATGGCCAGCTGCTCGGCGAGCTCGGGGCGCTCGGGCCGCGGGCCCACGAGGCTCATGTCGCCGAGGAACACGTTGATGAACTGCGGCAGCTCGTCGAGGCGCGTCTTGCGCAGGAACCGGCCGACGCGCGTGATGCGCGGGTCCTCCTCGGTGGCGAGCACGGGCCCGGTGAGCTTCTCGGCGTCCGGCCGCATCGAGCGGAACTTGAACATCGTGAAGTGGCGGAACTGCGGACGCTGCACGCCGTCGGTCGCGCTCCACACGGACTCGCGCAGTTGACCGGCGCGCCGCTGGCGGATAAATACCGATCCGGGCGACTCGAGGTAGATCGCCGCGGCGATGACCGGATAGAGGGGGAGCGTGATGGCCAGCCCAAAGGTCGATGCGACGATATCCGTCAGTCTTTTGGCGAGCCGTACCGACGGGTCCACGGGCGTAACCTACAGCATAATGCCGAATCCAAACCGTGGCAGCCGGCGGTGATGGTATGAGTAACGGGACGTCTTGATACGGATCGTGATGACCGGAACCCTGGATCACCGTGACGTCACGCTGCGGGCCGTCTCCGCCGCGTGCAAGCTCGTCACGCGTCGGCCCCAGGGCGAGCGGTGGAACGAGTTCCGCATGCAGGTCGTCTCGGCCGTGGGCGAGGCGTTCAACAACATCGTCCTGCACGGCTACGAGGGCCGGGGCGACGGCGAGATCGAGATCGAGATCCGCGCCACGCTGGACCGCATCACGATCGCGATGCGCGACTACGGCTCGGCCTACGATCCCACCAAGGTGCCGCTCCCTGATTTCGACGCCCTCCCCGAGTCTGGTTGGGGACTTTTCATCATTCGAGCGTTTATGGACATAAGTTACACACCGGGTCACCCCAACGTGCTCACCCTCTCCAAAAGTCTTCCCCCCGAGTCGGACGCCGCCGAGGACGCGGTGGACGCCGGCGTGAACGCGGCGACCATCAAGGGGGCGTCTCGATGACCTTCACGATCTCGACCGCCGACGACGGCACGGCGCGCCTCGCCATCGAGGGCGAGCTCGACGCGGTCAGCGTCTCGGAGATTCGCGGCGACCTCGAGAAGCTCCTCGCGCGCCAGCTGTCGCGCATCGACGTCGACCTGTCGCGGCTGCGCATGGTCGACAGCTCGGGCGTCGGCGCGCTCGTGTCCCTGTACAAGCGCGCCCGCGCGCAGGGCGGCAGCGTCGTGGTCACGGGGCTGCGGGACCAGCCGCTGGCGATCTTCCGCCTCCTGCGCCTCGATCGGGTCATGGTGGGCGCCGACCTGTCGACGCCCACGCCGGCCGGCACGACCACCAGCTCGAAGCCCTGACGCGGGGCGCTGTCTTCGCTCGCCTAGCCCAGCGATCTATTGCTCGCGCGTGCGTAACTGCGCTTGCGGACCGTGGCGCAACCGACCTCGCATGTAGTACCTTGTAGCTCCTGGTGCCGGGTGGCGAGCACGAAGACATTGGAGCTCTCTGACAGCGCGTCGACCTCGATCCTGCTCGAGTCGGCGGTGCTCGCGAGCGACCGGCCGGCCGTCCCCGTGCAGCAGGCGCTGGGGGCGATCGGCGAGCCCGAGACGCTCCTCGAGCTCGGGCAACGGCTGGTGACGACGGTGTCCCTGCTGTGGTCGGACGTGGCGGGCGCCGATCTGTTCCTGCCGCACGGTCCGGCGCACGAGCTGCGCGGCGTCTGCGATCCGGTCGGCGGCCACGCGCTCATGAGCGCCATCGCCGTCGCGAGGGACGGCAGCCCCGACGTGCGCATCGTCCCGTCGACGCCCCACCTCGTGGCGGGCGACGCGGGCCTCGGCTTCGGCTCGACCCTCTCGGCGCCCATCGACGGCGCCGAGACGTGGGCGGGCTTCCTCATCGTGCAGCGGCGCCCCTCGGCGCCGGAGTTCACCGCGCGCGACCTCGACGGCCTCGCGCGGCTCGCGCGCGGCGTCTCGGCGATCCTGGCGCGCGTGCAGGCGCGCGGCGGGCAGGCGACGGCGCTGTGGTTCCAGAACGATCTGGCCTCCGCGCGCGAGATGCAGCGCATGTTCCTGCCGCGCCCGCTCGAGAGCAACTCGGCGGGCGCGCGCGTGCTCGCCGAGTATCTGCCCGCCTTCGCCGTCGGCGGCGACTTCTACGACTTCATCGACCTCGGCGGCGGGCGTCTCCTCGCGGCGATCGGCGACGTCTCGGGCAAGGGCGTCACGGGGGCGCTCATGATGTCGCGCATCAGCTCCGAGCTGCGCCGCCTCGCCGCCGAGGGCACGGGGCCGGGGCAGATCCTGGCGCGCCTCAACGGCTCGCTGCCGGGGCGCATGCAGGACGATCGCTTCGTCACCGTGGTGTGCGTGCTCCTCGACATGCCCAACCGCCGCTGGACCGTCGCCAACGCCGGCCACGTCGTGCCCCTCCTGCGCAGGGCCTCGGGCGCCGTGTGCGGCCTGGCCTACGCCTCGGGCCCGCCCATCGGCATGATGCCCGACGCGAGCTACGACGAGGAGGTGTTCGTCGCCGAGCCGGGTGACATCCTCCTGCTCGCGACCGACGGCGTCTTCGAGCTGTTCGCCGGCCACCGCCGCCCGTGCTCGACGATGGGCCAGTGCCGCCTCGCCGACGTCGTGCAGAGCGCGACGCACGACCTCGCCGAGATCCACAAGACGATCCTGAGCGCCGTCGAGAAGCACGCGCACGGCCGCGACGACGTCGCGCTGCTCGGCCTGGAGCTGCCCGCCTAGTCTATAGTCTAGCTGGCGGCCGCGACGGCCTGCCGGCGGTCCGCGTACCAGGCGACGGACCTCCGCAACCCCTCCAGGAACGACACCTCGCCCTTGTAGCCGAGGTGCGTCCGGGCCAAGGTGATGTCGGCGAGCGAGTGCTTGACGTCGCCGACTCGGCCCTTCTCGTAGGTCACGGGGATCTTCTTGCCGACGACCGTCCCGAGCATCTCGACGACCTGGTTGAGGGTCGTCGCCTCGCCGCAGGCGACGTTGAAGACACGGCCCGACGCCTCGGCGGCGGGCGCGGCGCCCGCGAGGAGGTTCGCCTCGACGGTGTTGTCGATGTAGCAGAAGTCGCGCGACTGGGTGCCGTCGCCGTAGATCGTGACGCCGCCGCCCGCGAGGGCGGCCGTCACGAAGCGCGGGATGACGGCCGCGTACTCCGACTTCGGATCCTGACGCGCGCCGAAGACGTTGAAGTAGCGCAGGCACACGGTCTCGAGCCCGTAGGCCCCGGCGTACACCTGGCAGTAGTGCTCGCCCGCCAGCTTCGACACGGCGTAGGGCGACAGGGGCGCCGGGCGCATCGTCTCGACCTTCGGCAAGGTGGGCGTGTCGCCGTAGGCCGACGACGAGGCCGCGTAGACGACGCGGCGCACGCCCGCCTTCTTGGCGTGGTGCAGGACCTTGAGCGTCGCCGTGGCGTTCGCGTCGTGGCTCGCCAGCGGATCGACGAGCGAGCGCGGCACCGAGGGGATCGCGGCCTCGTGGAAGACGAGCTCGACGCCCGCGAGCGCGCGCGCGAGGGCGGCCTCGTCGCGCACGTCGCCCTCCTGGAGGTCGACGTCGCCCGTGACGTCGGCCAGGTTCTCGCGCTTGCCCGAGAAGAAGTTGTCGATGACGCGCACTCGATCGCCGCGGGCGAGCAGGGCGCGCACGATCGCCGAGCCGATGAAGCCGGCGCCCCCCGTCACGAGACAAGAAGCCATTTGATCATCACACTAGATCGCGACCGCCCGCTTGGGAAGGTTCCGGGGCGGTGACATCGGCTCGCGCGGGCCTGTCTCAGGGCGGCCGCCCGACGAGCGCGGCCACCTCCTCGGCGATGGCGAGGCACGACGTGAGGCCGGGCGACTCGATGCCGTAGAGGTTGACGAGGCCGGCGACGCCGTGCACCTCGGGGCCCTGGATGACGAAGTCGGCGGCGGGCGCGCCGGCGCCCGAGAGCTTGGGGCGGACGCCGGTCGTGCCGGGCCGGAGCGCGCCGTCGGGCAGCGCCGGCCAGTAGCGGCGGATCGCGGCGTAGAACGCCGGCGCGCGCGCCTCGTCGAACGCGTAGTCGACGGCGTCGACCCAGGCGACGTCGGGCCCGAAGCGCGCCTGGCCGCCGAGATCGAGCGTCACGTGGATGCCCAGGCCGCCGCCGCCCGCGACGGGATAGACGAGGCGCCGGAAGGGCGACGGTCCGGCGAGCACGAAGTAGTGGCCCTTCGCGCGGTGGAGCGGGGGGATCGTCGAGCGCGGCAGGCCCTCGAGGCGCGCCGCGACCTGCTGCGCCCAGAGGCCCGCCGCGTTGACGACGACGCGCGCGCGCACCGCCGTCGGGGACGGACCGCCGACGCGCAGCTCGAGGCCGCCGGCCGCGCGCGCGCCGCCCTCGACGGGCGCGCGGAAGGCGAAGGCGGCGCCCGCGTCTCGGGCGTCGGCCGCCAGCGCGCGCATGAGACCGTGGCTGTCGACGATGCCGGTCGACGGCGAGAGCAGCGCGCGCGCGCAGCGGAGGTCGACGTCAGGCTCGAGCGCGCGCGCCTCGGACGGCTCGAGGAGGCGCAGGTCGTCGACGCCGTTCGCGGCGCCGAGGCGCGCGTACGCTTCGAGCGTCGGGACCTCGTCCTCGCTCGCGGCGACGACCAGCTTGCCCAGGCGCCGGTGGGCGACGCCGCGCGCGGCGCAGTAGTCGTAGAGCGCGCGCCGTCCCGCGACGCACAGGCGCGCCTTGAGCGAGCCCGCAGCGTAGTAGAGCCCCGCGTGGACCACCTCCGAGCTCCGCGCGCTCGTCTCCGTGCCCGCCGCGCCGGCCGCCTCGAGCACGATCACCTCGCGCCCGGCCCGCGCGAGCGCCCGCGCGCAGGCGAGGCCGATCACCCCCGCCCCGATGACGACCGCGTCGACGTCAGAACGACCTTCCATTCGACTGCGAGGGTAGCGTGGCCCGGCCACGCGGAGCGAGGGAGACCGGCGGGCCGAGCCCCACCCGTCAAAAAAACCGGTTAGGGTGAGGGGCTTTGGCGATCCTCCTCTCCGCGCAGGACCTCGGCCACGCCTTCGGCGCGCGCCCCCTCTTCGAGGGCGTGAGCTTCACGCTCTCCGAGGGCGATCGCGTGGGCCTCATCGGCCCGAACGGCGCCGGCAAGTCCACGCTCCTGCGCGTCCTCGCGGGCGAGCTCGGCGCCGACTCGGGCACGGTGGCCGCGCGCGCCGGCCTGCGCGTCGCGCACCTGCCGCAGGTGCCGACGTTCGCGCCGGGCGCCACCGTGCGCGACGCCGTGCGCGCGGGCCTGGGCGGCGGAGCGCGCGCGTGGGAGGAGGAGGCGCGCGTCGACGAGCTCGTCGCGAAGCTCGACCTCGGCGGCGCGGCGGCCGGCGTCGACGCCCCCGTGTCGCGGCTCTCGGGCGGGTGGCAGAAGCGCGTCGCGCTCGCGCGCGCCCTGGCGGTCGACCCGGAGCTGCTGCTCCTCGACGAGCCGACGAACCACCTCGACGTCGAGAGCATCCTCTGGCTCGAGCGGTTCCTCTCCACGCTGGCCGAGGCGCGCCTCGCGACCGTCACGGTGACGCACGATCGCCTGTTCCTCCAGCGCGTCTCGAACCGCATCCTCGAGCTCGACCGCCGCAACGCCGGCGGCCTGCTCGACGTCGCGGGCGACTACGCCACCTACGTCGACCGCAAGGCCGAGGCCATGGCGGCCCAGGAGCGGCGGGAGGACGCCCTGCGGAACACGCTCCGTCGCGAGACCGAGTGGCTCCGCCGCGGGCCGGCGGCGCGCACCACCAAGCAGGACGCCCGCATCCAGCGCGCCGCCGCGCTCTCCGACGAGGTCGCGGAGCTCGGCACGCGCAACCGGGCGCGCGCCGTCGACCTCGACTTCCAGGGGAGCGGGCGCAAGACGAGGCGGCTCATCGAGGCGCGTGGCGTGAGCGTCCGCTACGGCGAGCGCGCGGTGCTCGACGGGCTCGACGTCCTGGTCGGGCCGGGGACGCGCCTCGGCCTGCTCGGTCCCAACGGCTGCGGCAAGTCGACGCTCCTCCGCGTGCTGACCGGCGGACAGGCGCCGACCGCCGGCGAGGTCACGCGCGCGGACGGCCTCGAGATCGCCTTCTTCGAGCAGGATCGGGCCGCGCTCGATCCCGACCTCACGGTGGCGGACACGGTCTGTCCCGACGGCGACTTCGTCGAGTTCCGCGGCGCGCGCGTCCATCGCCACGGCTACCTCGAGCGCTTCCTCTTCCGCGCCGAGCAGATGCGGCAGCCCGTGGGCCGGCTCTCCGGCGGCGAGCAGAGCCGGCTCCTCGTCGCGCGCCTCATGCTGCGGCCCGCGAGCGTGCTGGTCCTCGACGAGCCGACGAACGATCTCGATCTGGCCACCCTCGACGTGCTCCAGGACGCGCTCACGAGCTTCGACGGCGCCGTGCTCCTCGTGACGCACGATCGCTACTTCCTCGATCAGGTCACGACGCAGATCCTCGGCTTCCACGTCCGGCCCGGCGAGGAGGGCCGCGTGACGTCCTTCGCGGGCCTCGCGCAGTGGGAGGCGTGGCACCGCGAGCAGACCGCCGTCGCCGCCCGCGCCCCCAGGGCGCCCGCCGCGTCCGCGCCGGCGGCCGCCGCGCCGCCGCGCAAGAAGCTGAGCTACCAGCTCCAGCGCGAGTGGGACGGCATCGAGGCGCGCATCGCCGAGGCCGAGGCCCAGCTCGCCGCGCTCGAGGCCGAGGCCCGGCGGCCCGACGTCGTGAGCGATCACGCGCGCCTCGTCGCGCTCGACGTCCAGGCGACGGCCGTCCGCGCCGAGGTCGACCGCCTCTACGCGCGCTGGGCCGAGCTCGAGACGTTGATCTCGCCGTGAGTTCCGCTATAGATCGCGGCCGCCCGTGATTCGCCTCGATCAGATCAGCAAGCAGCACGGCCCCCAGATCCTCTTCGTCGAGGCCTCGGCGGCCCTCCACCGCGGGGAGAAGGTCGGCCTCGTGGGCCCGAACGGCGCCGGCAAATCCACGATCTTCCGCATGATCATGCGCGAGGAGTCGCCCGACGAGGGTCAGGTCTCGATCGACAAGAACGTCACCATCGGCTACTTCAGCCAGGACGTGGGCGACATGGCGGGCCGGCCGGTCGTCGCCGAGGTCATGGCGGGCGCGGGCGCGGTCGCCGACGCCGCCGCCGAGCTCAAGCACCTCGAGGAGGCGCTCGCCGACCCCGCGCGCGCGGGCGAGCTCGACAAGCTGCTCGAGCGCTTCGGCCACGCGCAGGCGCGCTTCGACGAGCTCGGCGGGTACGCCCTCGAGGCCCGCGCGCGCGAGATCCTCGCCGGCCTCGGCTTCTCGCAGGCGATGCAGGACGGCGACGTCGCGCTGCTCTCGGGCGGCTGGAAGATGCGCGTCGCCCTGGCGCGCATCTTGTTGATGCGGCCGGACGCCATGCTCCTCGACGAGCCGTCGAACCACCTCGACCTCGAGTCGCTCATCTGGCTCGAGGGCTTCCTCAAGGCCTACGAGGGCGCGCTCTTCATGACCTCGCACGACCGCGAGCTCATGAACCGCATCTGCACGCGCATCGTCGAGATCGACGGCGGCGTGCTCACGAGCTACTCGGGCAACCACGACTTCTACGAGCGCCAGCGCGCCCTCAACGAGGCGCAGGCCGAGGCTGCCTACGAGCGCCAGCAGGCCATGCTCGCCAAGGAGCTGCGCTTCATCGAGCGCTTCAAGGCGCAGGCCGCGAAGGCCGCGCAGGTCCAGTCGCGCGTCAAGAAGCTCGACAAGATCGAGAAGGTCGAGCCGCCCAAGCGAAGGAAGACGCTCGAGTTCGAGTTCCCGCCCTGCGCGCGCTCGGGCGAGGACGTCGTCAAGATCGAGCGCATGGGCAAGCGCTACGGCGACAAGGTCGTCTACGACGGCCTCGATCTGGCGATCCGGCGGCGGGATCGCTGGGCCGTCATGGGCATCAACGGCGCGGGTAAGTCGACGCTGCTCAAGCTCGTCGCGGGCGAGTCGCAGCCGGACGCGGGGGCCGTGACGATCGGCGCGAGCGTCAAGCTCGGGTACTTCGCCCAGCACGCCATGGAGATCCTCGACCCCGGCAAGACGGTGTACGAGACGCTCGAGGACGCCTTCCCGCTCGCCAACCCCGGCTCGCTGCGCACGCTGGCCGGGTGCTTCGGCTTCCCGGGCGACGACATCGACAAGGTCTGCAAGGTGCTCTCGGGCGGCGAGAAGGCGCGCCTCGTGCTCGCGCGCATCCTCTACGAGCGGCCCAACTTCCTCGTGCTCGACGAGCCGACCAACCACCTCGACATCGCGACGAAGGACATGATCGTGCGCTCGCTGCGCGACTACGAGGGCACGATGCTGTTCGTCTCGCACGACAGGCAGTTCCTGGCCCAGCTCTCGAACCGCGTGCTCGAGCTCGGGCCCGACGGGCCCACCCCCTACGGCGGCGGCTACCTCGAGTACGTGGCGCGTAGCGGTCACGAGGCTCCGGGATTACACTAGGCGCCGAGCGGCATCCGGACGGGGTGGGCAGCGGCGGCGATGGGAGACGGGCGACCGGCCGGCCTCGCCGCTCGAGCCGTCAGGTGACTGCCAACCGCTCCTCGCCACGCCTCGGAGGTGACGTCATGTGCGCGTCGGGTGCGAGCCAGCGTCGTCTCGCCTCGCCGCTCGCCGCGGCGGCGGCCGGCGTGCTCGCGCTCGCCTGCACGAACGGCGGCCCGAGCTCGTCGGGCGGAGGCGCCGCGGGAGCGGGCGGCTCGAGCAGCGGCGGGGCTGACGCGGCCACGGCCGCGGGGATCGCGGGCGAGGGTGGCGCGGGGCTCATCGGGGGCTCGGCAGGAGAGGGCGCCGGAGGCACGATGGCGCCGCCCGGCTGCCAGAGCGCCTGCCCGGACTTCCCGTCGGATCCGCTCATCGACATGGGTCTTTCGCCCGACGTGCCTCAGATGTTCACGGGCCTCGCGCCCGTGGGCGCGGGCCCGTGCATCACCGAGCCCGAGGACGGCGCGCTCTACCCGAACAACTGGCTGCGCCCGCGCGTGAAGTGGAAGGTCGGCGTGCCCGGCACGCTCACCGAGGTCCGCTTTCACGCCGACAAGGAGGCGAACGACCTCGTCGCCTACACGACCAGCAGCGCGTGGACGATGCCGCGCGCGATCTGGCAGGGCCTGGCCGCCAACGTGCGCGACGCGCCCGTCACCGTCACGGTCCGTCCGCTCACCGGCGCCGTGAGCACGGCGACGTTCACGATCGCCCCCGTGGCCGCGCCCGGCAGTGTCGTCTTCTGGGCCACGAACCCGGCTGACCACGGCGCGCCCAAGCCGACGTCGTCGTCGCTGCAGGGCTTCGCGCCCGGCGACGAGTCCACCGTCACGACCCTCGGCGTGCCCGACGTGCAGATGCAGACGCGCGGCGCGAACAACGGCCTGCGCGCCGTGACGTGCATCGGGTGCCACAGCTCGACGCCCGACGGAGACGCGGTGGCCTTCCTCGACAACTATCCGTGGAGCATGGCCATCGCGGGCGTGCAGCCGGGGCGCACCGGCCTCGTGCCGGCCTACGTCACGCCCGGCGGCGCCGACGCCATCCGCCAGCCCGGCATGGGCATCTTCTCCTTCTCGAAGGCGCACTGGACGACCGGCGATCGGATCGTCATCTCGCCGTACTACCTCGACATGCCCTGCGGGCAGTACAAGAACACCGCGTCCGCCCGGCTCGCGTGGCTCGATCTCGAGGCTGCGCCCGTCGACGACGGGTGCCCCGTCGAGGGCGAGCACTTCGGCATCCTCGCGCGCAACGGCGACGCGCGCGGCGCCGCCAACCCGACCTGGAGCCACGACGGCAAGACGATCGTCTATTCGTCGACGGACGCGGGGCAGGACGGACGTCTCGGGCAGGGCGCCGCCGATCTCTACTCGGTGCCCTACGGCGCGCCGCCCGGGCCGACGACGCCGAGCGTGAAGGCCCCGCGGGGCATGGGGGGCGCCGCGACGCCGCTCGCCGGCGCGTCCGAGCCCGACTTCGACGAGTACTACCCGGCGTACTCGCCCGACGACGCGCTCGTGGTCTTCGATCGCGTCCCGGCGGGCTCGGGGATGTACGCCAACCCGGCGGCCGAGCTCTACTTCGTGCCCGCGACGGGCGCCGAGACGGCGACGCGCCTCGTGGCCAACGATCCGCCCGCGTGCTCGGGCATGACGAGCCCGGGCGTCAACAACCACTGGGCGAAGTGGGCCCCCTCCGTGGCGATCGACGCCGGCACGGGCCGCAAGTACTACTGGCTCATCTTCTCGTCCAACAGGTACGGCACGCCGCCCGTCATCGCCCTCGCCGACAAGAGCGTCGTGCAGGTCTCGCAGCTCTACGCGACCGCCGTCGTCGTCGACGGCACCTCCGTGAAGACCTACCCCGCGATCTACCTGTGGAACCAGAGCCCGGCGACGCTCAACACGACGCCCGCGTGGGACCCGTTCAAGATCCCGCTCGTGCAGTGAGCCCGAAGCCCGCCGTGAGGCCGAGCGCGCCGCGAGCCCAACCAAAAAGAAAAGGGGCGGGCGCCGGAAGCGCGCCCACCCCTCTTTGACTTCGCCAGCTTCGGGCTAGCGCGGTCGAGGCCGCCTTACTGGGCGACCCACTGCATGTTGCGGATGAGGATGTACACGCCGCCGCCGCCCTGGTCCGGCGTCCCGACGACCGAGAAGCCGTCCCACACGCCGTAGCTGGCGTTGTAGTTTCCGAGGTCGGTCGGCGAATCGAGCGAGTACGTCGCCCACGAGGTGGTGATGGACTTGAAGAACTCGCTCGTGCCCGAGCCGTCGCCGCCCGTGTTGTTGCCGCCGCCGAACTTCACCATCATCGGGCGGCTCGCGCGCGCCTCGAAGGTGATGTGCTTGGCGCCGTCGGCGATGCAGATGCCGGGCGTGTCGACGCCGATCGTCGGGGTCTGCGCGAAGATGACGCCGTCCCAGCAGTTGCCGGTGGCGCCGCCGTTGGCCGCGACGCAGGCGTCGGGGTCGTAGCTGAACTCGTAGCAGCTGGTCGCCGCGGCGGCGTCGCTCGGAGCGTCCGCGGCCGCGTCCTTCGGCGCGTCGGCCGCGCCGCCGTCGGTCGAGCCCGAGTCGGCGATCACGGCGTCGGTGCCGCCGCCCGCGTCGGTGCCGGCATCGGCGCCGCCGTCGGTCGTCGGGGGCGGCGGCGTGCCGCCGTCGACGAACGGGAACGACGGGAACGACGTGGCGTCGCAGCTCGGCGTGGTGACGATCTTCATCGCCTGCGACGACGCGCCGCCGTTGAGGAGGACCGGGTTCGGGAAGCTCGTCAGGACGTTGATCGGGAGCGCCGTCTTGTTCATCATGGCGCAGGTCGGGGGAGGAGGTGGCGGCGTGCCGCCCGTACCGCCGGTACCGCCCGTACCGCCGGTGCCACCGGTGCCGCCCGAGCCCGCGGTCCCGCCGGCCGCGCCGCCCGCGGCGCCGCCCGAGCCGGCCGCGCTTCCGGCCGTGTTGCCCGCGCCTGCGGTGCCGCCAGCCGTGTTGCCCGCGCCCGCGGTGCCGCTCGCGCCGGCCGTGCTGCCCGCGGTGCCGGTGCCGCCGGCGCCGCCGCTGCCGCCCTTGCCGGCCGTGCCCGTGCTCACCTTGCGGGGAGAGCTGCCGCCGCAGCCCACGAATGCGCCCGCGACCGAAGACACCATTAGAACTGCCAAAGCCAATTTCCGCATTGTGAAAGCTCCCAAGTTCGAAAGACGCGACAAGTGGGGGGAAAACTACGCGCGAGCCCAGCGCTCCGTGGTCGGACCGCCAGGCGGGGGCGATTCTTACGCCTCGCCACCCGCGCGTTCAAGAAATTCCAGCTGTCCTCGAGCGAAGCGCAGCGCGGCTTACGGCGTCGCGATCCAGTGGATGTCCTTCACCTCGAGGTAGGCGCCGCCCGTGTAGTCGGGCTGCTCGACGACGACCGAGAACGCGTTCCACACGCCCTGGCCGTCGCCGGCCGAGGTGTCGTAGCTTCCGTCCTGGAACTTGGCCGGGATGGCGACGGTGTAGCGGGTCCAGGTCGTCGTGATGTTCAGGTAGAACTCGGTGCTGTCCGCGCCCAGGTTCGAGCCCTCGCCGATCGAGCCGAACTTCACGCGCGCGTCGTTCTTGCTCGAGCGCGCCCAGAACTCGACGGCCATCGCGCCCGGCGCGATGCACACGCCCTTCGTGTCGCCGCTCGGGCCTTGCACGTCGGTGACCTCGAAGACGACGCCCGCCCAGCAGTTGCCGGTGCAGCCGTCCGGATCGTAGGAGAACTCGTAGCACGCCGGCAGCGGCGGGCCTGCGTCGTTGCCGCCGTCCGTGGAGACGGGCGCGTCGGCGGAGGCGTCCGCCGCGCCGCCGTCGTCGTCGAGCGCGAGGAGCAGGGTGTCGTCGCTGCCGTCGACGGGCGCGTCCGCCGCGTCCGTCACGCCACCGTCCGAGGAGGCGCTGTCGGGCCCGGCGTCGCTGCCGGCGTCGCTCGAGGCGGTCGTGAACGGAGGATACGTGGGGTTGTCGGAGCAGTCCGGCGTCCCGACGACCTTCCAGTACCCGGCCGAGTCGTTGTTGCTGAGCACGTGAACGACGCTGAAGTCCTGCGCCACCGTGTAAGGAAGAGCTCTCGTCTTCTCCGGGTGCATCTGGCAGTAGGTCTGCGGGGGCGGGGGCGTGCCGCCGGTGCCGCCCGTGCCGCCCGTGCCGCCGCCGCCGTCCATTCCGGCCGTGCCCGCCACTCCCGCGCCGCCGTCGGTGCCGCCCGCCGCGCCGGCGAGGCCGTCGTTCCCGCTGGTGCCGCCGTTGCCCGCCGCGGCCTCCCCGCCACCGCCGCTGCCCCCCGTCACGCCGGCGGCGCCGCCATCCGCGCCGCCCGAGCCCGCCTTGCCACCCGGCTTTCGCGGCGAGCTCCCGCAGCCCACGACTCCGCTCGCCACCGCCGACACCATGAGGACCGCCAGGGCCAGTTTCCGCATTGCGAAGCTCCCAAGTTTTGCGCGCTCGGAGAGGGTGAGGGCTCGCTCGCGCGACCTCCGACGACGTCGCGCGGGCGGAAAATTTTGCGGCAGACTACGCAACGCCGCGCTGCTGCCGGCGCATTTCAGCACGTTTCAATGCATCAAACGTTCGAGACGTGTCAAGCGCGCGAGGCGCGAGCGCGCGGCGTTCAGCGCGAGAGGATCGCGTAGAAGATCGTCACGAGCGCGACCACGCCAGCCGTCATCGACGCCAGCAGGACCCGCTCGACGAGTCGCCGGCGCTTCGCCGCCGCGCGGACACGCCGATTCCCGCCGCGGTGGTGCCGGCGTCGCGAGGCGCGGTCGTAGTGACCGACCCAAGCCGACGACCACGGGCGCGCCCGCGATCCGGCCTCGGGTCCCGCTGGTCCGGAGATGCTGTCCACCGCGGCCGACATGATATCCGCGACGGGCCCGATCATGAGCCGATTTGTGACTCCCTGACTCTTACCGATACGAGGAGCACCCATGGCCCACACCCGGACCGTGCTGCTCCGAACGAATTTGGGAAAAGGAGACTGTCAGGACCAATTCTTGGTGCGGGGTCGCGGGGCCGGGGTGGATGTGCGTTTCTCAGCACCCATGTAGGTGGTCAGGTCTGAATTCCGGGAGCCAGCCAACCGTGCAAACGAACCGCCACCGATGCATCACGGAGTCGATCGCAGAGGCTAGGCTCTCTGCCGAAAACGACTTCCCTGGTGGGGACTTGCGCGGTTTGCCGCGCGGCGTTTGGGGGGCTCGGGCGGGGCGGAGTCGTAATGATTCTGCGGTCATCGACGAGAGCACAACCCCGAGTTCTGATACGATGCTGTTCCCACTTCGACAAATGTCGCCGGCTCTGAACGAAAGTTTTTCTTCATCGTTTTTCTGTCCGTCAAAAGCCCGCGCCTGCTTCGACGGATCAATCGGAACCTGAATCCCGGCGTACCTCCACCCACCGCCGATCAGATACCAGACGCTTCCAACAGGGCTTCTCGAGGAGTCACAATGAAAGCTGGAAACGAGAGCAAGGTCTCCCTTCATCTCACGCTCGCGTGCAGCGCCGCGCTCGCGCTCGCGACGGTGGCCTGCAACGGCGCCATCAGTGGTGAGGGTCAGCCGGGCGGTGGCCCTGGCGCCGCGGGCAGCGGCAGCGGTATTGGCGGCCCCTCGGGCACGGCGGGCGGCGCGATGATGAACCCGCCGCCGGCGACCGGGGGCTCGACGGGCACGGGCGGCGCGGGCGTGGTGGGCCCGCTCGACTCCGGCCGCGTCTCGATCCACCGCCTCAACAACCTCGAGTACGACAACACCGTGATGACGCTCCTCGGCGTCAACGGCATGGCGCAGGCGACGTTCCAGCCCGACGAGCAGGGCGAGTTCGACAACGACGCCGACGCGTTCACGATGAACGACGCGCGCTACGAGCAGTACTTCAACAACGCCGACACCATCGGTGAGACGGTCTTCGCCGACACGGCGGCCACCGGCCTCCGCCAGACCTACGTCTATGGCCTCGTGACGCCGCCCTGCACGCTGTCCGCGACGGACACGGGCTGCTCGTCGAAGATCATCGCGGCCTTCGGCGCGAAGGCCTGGCGCCGCCCGCTCACGACCGCCGAGGTCATGGGCCTGCAGACGCTCGCGACGAACGCCATCAGCCTCGGCGAGACGGCGGACGGCTCGATCAAGCAGGTCGTCAAGACGCTGCTCGCGTCGCCGCAGTTCCTCTACCGCATCGAGTTCGACCCGAACCCTACGTCGACGGTCGCGCACTCGCTCGATCCGTACGAGCTCGCCACGCGCATGTCGTACCTCGGTTGGAGCAACATGCCCGACCAGGCGCTGTTCGACCTCGCGGCCTCGGGGCAGATCCTCCAGGACGCGGTGCTCACGCAGCAGGTCGACCGCATGCTCGCCGACCCGAAGGGCGCGAACTTCACGAACAGCTTCGCCGGCCAGTGGCTGGGCGCGCGCGACATGCAGGCGCACCAGGTCGAGCCGACGGCGTTCATGAACTTCGACGACGCCCTCCGCTCGGCGTTCATCCAGGAGGAGCTGCTCTACTTCAACCAGTTCCTCACGGGGCCTCCGGGTGGTGGCCCGGCGCTGCCGATGACGAAGTTCTTCACGACGAACACGAACTTCGTGAACACGCGCCTCGCGCAGCACTACGGCTTCGGCAACCCGACGGGCACGGCCTTCCAGATGGTGACGGGCGGCTCGCCCAACCGCATCGGGTTCATGGGCCTCGGCAGCTTCCTCACCTTCACGTCGTACTCGTACCGCACGGCGCCCACGCTGCGCGGCAAGTGGATCCTCCTCAACCTGCTCTGCCAGACGATCCCGAGCCCGCCGGCGAACGTGCCGAAGCTCGACGCGACGGCGGCGCCCACGGACGCCTCGGCGCAGCAGGAGAACGTCCGCGCGAAGCTGACGGCGCACCGCCAGGCGGCCGATTGCTTCACGTGCCACTCGCTGCTCGACCCCATCGGTCTCGGCCTCGAGAACTTCGACGCCATCGGCAAGTACCGCACGAGCTACTCGGCGGGCGGTCCGCCCATCGACGCGTCGGGCATGCTCCCGTCGGGCGAGATGTTCTCGTCGCTGTCGCAGCTGGCGACGATCCTCTCGATGGGCACGCACGGTCAGCAGCTCACGGACTGCGCGAGCCACAAGATGATGACCTACGCGCTCTCGCGCTCGCTGGTCGACTCCGACAATCCGTACCTCAACCAGGTGCGGACGACGTGGGCCGGCCAGGGTTACGGCCTCAAGGACCTCATGAAGGACATCGTCACGAACGACACGTTCAAGTTCCGCCGGGGCGAGGCCCCGTAGGGTTCGCGTAGTAGGCGCAAACGGTTTTAGAAAACGTTCGAACGTTCTGAAGGAGCGAAGCGATGAAATCGACCAAATGGACTCGCCGTCAGGTTCTCAAGGGTGCGGGCGTCGCGCTGAGCGTGCCCTGGCTCGAGACGTTCGAGACGAAGGCGAAGGCGGCCGGGACGGCGCCGGTGCGTCGCTACATGTCTCTCTACTGGCCGAACGGCACCGCGGACGGCTACCTCTGGGGCGCGACGGGCGCCGGCGCGTCGATGACGCTCGCGCCGATCCTCCAGCCGCTGCAGCCGAACATCTCGAAGATCATGCCGCTCGGCGGCGTCGGCAACTACTCGCCCTGGAACGGCCACGTCGAGCCGTCGCACGGTAACAACTGCGCGACCGCCTTCACGGGCGTCAAGGCGAACGGGCCGATGAGCGCCAACAGCTCGATCTCGATCGACCAGGCCATCGGCAACCAGATCCAGGCGGCGAACGGCGGCACGCTCCCGACGCCGCTCCACTCGCTGCAGGTCGGCCTCTCGACGCTCGACTCGTACACGGACGGTCTGCCGGGCCCGCACTCGCGCAGCATCTCGTGGAAGGACGCGGCGTCGCCCCTCTACAAGATCATCAGCCCGCAGAACGTGTTCGACACGCTGGTCGCGGGCGGTCTGCCCCAGACGGGCAACACGGGGTCCACGATGCCCGACCCGGCGGCCATGCGGCGCCAGGCGCTGAAGAAGAGCGCGCTCGACTACATCACGAACAGCGCGACGACGCTGCAGATGCGCCTCAGCAAGTCGGACAGCGCGCGCCTCGGCCAGTTCCTCACGTCGGTGCGCGACCTCGAGCAGCGCGTGACGGCCATGCCGATCGGTCCCACGACGACCGGCCAGACCTGCAGCGCCAGCGGGGTCACGCGGCCCACGCAGGTGTACGCGGTCGGCAACACGCCGCCCGACTACGATCGCGGCAAGCACGCCACGCTCATGATCGACCTCGTCACCATGGCCTACCAGTGCGATCTCACCCGCGTGGTCAGCTTCATGCTCGACGACGCGCGCAGCGACTTCGTCTACAACTTCATGACCAACCGGACGTTCTCGCAGACGGGCTCGACCCCGGGTACGGGCGCGGTCGCGGGCTACCACGGCCTCCAGCACGCGGGCGACCAGAACGACGGCTTCGCCACCATCACGTGGTGGAACATGTCTCGCCTGAACGACCTCATCACGGCCTTCAGCAAGATCCCGGAGGGCGCGGGCACGGTGATGGACAGCGTCATCATCTACGCGGGCTGCGGCATGCACGGCGGCAACCACGACGGCCTCAACGTCCCGACGGTCCTCGCCGGCACGGGCGGCGGCGTCATCAAGACGGGCCAGGCGCTGCACCTCGCGGGCGGCAGCAACGTCACGGGCAACAAGAGCGAGGCCGGCAAGAACATGCAGGATGTTCACCTGACGATCCTCAACAAGGTCTTCGGGGCCAACCAGAAGGAGTTCGGCGTCTCGATGAGCAACTACCCGTCGCAGGGCGTGCTCACCCAGCTGCTCGCCTAGCGCGACCGCGCATCGTCATCCACGGCCCTGCGCCCGCAAGGACGCGGGGCCGTTTTCGTATCAGCCGCAGGAGGTCCTCGTTGGTTCGTGAGCTCATTCGCGCGGCGGCGGCGGCGGGGTTGGTCTCTCTGCTCCTTCTCCCGTCCTGCACGGGCAGCGATGCCATCGACCGCCGCGTCGGTGGCGCCGGCGCGAGCGGTTCGGGCGAGGCGGGGAGCAGCTCCGGAGCCGCGGGCTCGGGGGATCCGTCGGGCGAGGCGGGCTCGAGCGCGGCAGGCGCCGGCGGCGCGGGCGCGGCGGGCAAGACAGGGGACACGGGCAGCGGCGCCGGCACGGGCTCGAGCGGCGAGGCGGGCTCGAGCGGCGCCGCGGGGTCGACCTCGAGCGGCACGGCAGGCTCGGCGTCGAGCGGAACCGCGGGGGCGAGCGGCGCGGCTGGCTCGAGCGGCGGCGCCGGGAAGAGCGGCGCCGCGGGCGCGACGGGCGCCGCCGGGTCGACGGGCGCCGCGGGCTCGGCCGCGGTCGGGGCGCTGATCGATCCGGGGATCGGCTGCGGGCCGATCAAGGTCTACTCGTATTCGGGTGGCATCGAGAACCTGCTCATCCAGAACTGCGGCGGGTGTCACTACGCCGCGCCCGGCGTCAACGTGCAGGGCGGCTTCAGCTTCTCCTACGCGAACGTCACCGGCATGACCAACGGTCACCTGAGCTGCGTCGGCCTCGACGCCTCGAAGAGACGCGTCGTCCCCGGCAAGCCCGACAACAGCCTCCTATGGATCAAGGCCTACGACGACTCCCCGCCCTCCGGGTGCGGCGGCCATATGCCCTTCCAGGGCTCGCGCCTGACGATGGCCAACCTCTGCTACATCAGGGCCTGGATCGCGGCCGGCGCGCCGCAGTGACGCTCGCTGCGCTCGCTGCGTGAGCGTCAGGCCGCTCGCGAAGCGTTGCCGCGGCCGGGTTGGACGGCGGCGACGAACTTGAGCTGTGGGTTGTCGGTGAGCGCCTGGCGGAGCGCCCAGTCGCTGTCGAAGAGGATGAGCGGGCGATCCTCGACGTCCAGGACGCACGTCGTGTGGCCGGAGCGCTCGAACTTGTTGGGCTCGAAGGGCTCGCCCTCCACCCAGCGCGCGTGGCGGTAGGGGAGCTGCGCGAGCCCGACGGTGACGCCGTACTCCGTCTGCAGCCGGTGCTGGATGATCTCGAACTGCAGGACGCCGACGGCGCCCAGGATCGGATCGCGCTGCAGGCGATGGCGATCGAAGAACAGCTGCACGGCGCCCTCCTCAGAGAGCTGATCGAGGCCGGTCTTGAGCTGCTTCCGCTTGAGCGGATCCTTGAGCATCGCCTGCACGAAGTGCTCGGGCGAGAAGCGCGGCACGCCCTCGAACTCGAAGCGCGTGCCGGTGACCAGCGTGTCGCCGATGCGGAGGCTGCCGCCGTCCCACACGCCGAGGATGTCGCCCGCGAAGCCCTCATCGACCGTGGTGCGCTCCTGGCCGAGGAACTGCACCGTGCGCGCCATCGTGAGCGGCTTGCCCGTGCGCACGTGCTCGACCTCCATTCCCCGCTGGAAGCGCCCCGAGCACACCCGAACGAAGGCGATGCGGTCGCGGTGGCGCGGGTCCATGTTCGCCTGGATCTTGAAGACGAACGCCGAGAACGTCTCGGCGTCGGGCTCGACGGCGCCCGTCGAGGTCGCCCGCGTGCGCGGGGGCGGCGCGAGCTCGACGAACTTGTCGAGGAACGGCTCGATGCCGAAGTTCGTCATCGCGCTGCCGAAGAAGACCGGCGACAGCTTCCCCGAGAGGAACAGGTCCGTGTCGAAGCCGTGCCCCGCGCCCTCGAGCAGCGAGAGCTCCTCGATGAACTCGGCGTAGCCGCGCTCGCCGAGCGTCTCTCGGAGGTCGGGGTCGTCGGGCCGGCACGTCGACATGGGGGCGCGCGTCGATCCGGCCTCGGCGCGCTCGAAGCGCAGCACCTCGGCGCGCGCCCGATCGTAGACGCCCACGAACGTCTGGCCCGACCCCACGGGCCAGTTCATGGGCGTGCAGGGGATGCCGAGGATGCGCTCGATCTCGTCGAGGAGCTCGAGGGGAGGGCGCCCCGCGCGGTCGAGCTTGTTGACGAAGGTGACGATGGGGATGCCGCGCATGCGGCACACCTGAAAGAGCCTGATGGTCTGCGGCTCGACGCCCTTGACGCTGTCGATCAGCATGACGGCGGTGTCGGCCGCGGCCAGCGTGCGGTAGGTGTCCTCGCTGAAGTCGTTGTGGCCGGGCGTGTCGAGCAGGTTGAGGCGCCGCCCGGCGTACTCGAACTGCAGCACGCTGCTCGTCACGGAGATGCCGCGCTGGCGCTCGATCTCCATCCAGTCGCTCGTCACGGCGCGCCCGCCCTTGTTTCCCTTGACCGAGCCCGCGAGGTGCACGGCGCCGCCGTAGAGCAGGAGCTTCTCGGTCAGCGTCGTCTTGCCCGCGTCGGGGTGCGAGATGATGGCGAAGGTGCGCCGCTTCGCGACGTTGCCCTTGATGTCGCGAGGTGCCGCCAAGGTCCCGCTTCTCTCGCCTCAGACGAGGATGATGCGCGAGCCTTGCATCGCGCGCCGCAGCTCCCTGAGCGCCACGTCGGACGCGGCCTCCGCCTCGGGCGCGCGCCTGACGACGAGCGCTCGCTCGCCCCCGGCGTCGGCGTCGCTCACGGCCGCGACGATGCGCGCGAGCTCGCCGCAGAGCTCGAGGGCGATCGGCAGCATCTTCGACTCGATGTTGGGCGCCGTCTCGCCGGCCCCCTGCGCCTGGGCGACGGCGTGCCGCGTGAACCGCTCGACGGCGGCGCGCACCGCGCCCCGGTCGAAGGCCGCCACGAGCGGCGCCAGCGGGGCCACGGGGACCACGAGCGCGCGCACGGTGGGCGAGCCCTCGAACGCGGCGTCGAGCGGCGCGAGCGACTCGGGCGGGAAGACGCCGAGCAGGCCGTCCTCGTCGGCGGCCGGCGTGCGGAAGGGGACGGTGTCCACGTACATGACGAGCGGATCGGCGCCCTCCCGCAGCGCCTCGCGCTCGTCCTCGTCGAGGGGCGGGAAGGTCTCGGGCGCGCCGATGTGCAAGAGGGGCAGGAGCACGTGCTGCCAGAGCTCCGCGGGCGCGAAGCGCGTCGTGTCGACGGCGGCCTCGGCGAGCGCGACGACCTCGACGAGCGGCGCCGCGACGCGCGCGTGCGCCGCCAGCGGCCCGTCGGGCGGCAGCTGTCGCAGCGCGCCCGCGATCTCGTCGCGCAGCGAGGCCCGCACGTTGGCCGGCACCGCCGCGGGCATGCGCCCGACGGCGTCCTCGATCTCCCGCGCGGCCTCGATCGGGGTGCGCGCGAGCGCGGCGCGCACCTTGGCCACGTCGACGCACGCCAGCTGCACGAACCCCGGGTCGAAGAGGCGCCGGTAGTCGTCGGGCCCGAGCCGGGGCAGGGCGCCGCTCGCCGCGGCCTGCTCGCGCGCGCGCGCGAGCGTCGCCGCCAGATCCTTCGCGACGTCGTCGAGCAGGGGCAGGCGCGCGCGCGACAGGGCCTGGAGCACGACGTCGAGCGGCGAGAACATGAGCGAGACCTCGGGGAACCCGATGGCGGCGCCGTCGGCCAGGGCGCGGTTCTGGAACCAGAAACCGCCGAGGTCGCGGCGGACGCGCTCGCCGAAGGCCGCCGCGAGCAGGAACGCGACCGGCGCGTGCTCGGGCTTTTCGGGCGAGAAGGGGCCGCCCAGCAACTTGGCGATCCCCGGCTCGATCTCGCTCCACGGGGCCGCGAGGGGATCGAGCTCCCGCTGCTCGACTTGCCGCAGGGCGCGGCGCAGCTGCTCGATGCCCGGGTGGGGGCCGTTCGGCTCGCCCGGGTGGTCCTGGTTGTCCTCGCTCATTCGGGGGCCTCGGGCGCGCTAGGTTACGGAAGCGCGGCCCTCCGCGCCATGTGGAAATCGCTGGCCGCCGACCGGTTCAGTTGCCGCCCGGACAACAGCTGAGCAGCCGGGAACAACAACGACGCTTCGCGGCCTGATTCCAACCGTTTGTAACCTTTATGCAACCTGGTGACGTGAGATAGCATACTCATTGCATATGGCATAGACGATGGCACGAAGCCGCCTCGGCGCCGCGCTGCTCCCGCTGCTCGCGGCGGGGACGTTCGGGTGCGGGGCGGCGGGCCCCGATCCGGCGATCCAGGAGAGCACGACGGCCGAGCTGTCCCTCTCGAACAACGGCCTCGCCGTCATCAATGGCCTGAGCACGTCGAACGGGCTCAGCACGTCGAACGGGCTGTCGACGTCGAACGGGCTCAGCACGTCGAATGGCCTCAGCACGTCGAACGGGCTCAGCACGTCGAATGGCCTCAGCACGTCGAACGGGCTGACGAGCACGGGCGGCCTCATGACCACGGCGCTGGGACGGATGACGGTCAAGTACCTCGTCCGCTGCGCCCTCGCCGACGGCGATTCGCTCACGAAGCAGGACCAGAACGGCGTCTCGTACACCTTCGCGGGGCAGCTCGGCCTCGCGCCCGCGTGGAAGACCGGCTCCTGCGGCTCGTCCTGCCAGCAGGCGATGTCGGCGTGCCTGCTCGCCCACGTCAACACGACGGGCGTTCACATCCCGCTGTGGCTCGTCTCGCCCGACCCGGCTATCGGCTGGGGCACGGACCCGCAGTACCCGAACCGCGAGGGGACGTTCTTCGGGAACGTCTTCACGCCCAACCCGCAGAGCAAGCTGGTGGACGCGTTCTACTGCAACGGCTCGGGCTTCTCGACCGACGTCGTCCCCGGCCGCCTCGGCGCGAGGCAGGCCGGGGCGCCTTACAGCGACCCGTACGTCACGACCAGCAACCCGACGGGTGACTGCTCGCCGTGCTCGAGCTCGAACCCGGCGGGGCCGTCGTCGTGCAAGGCGGACGGCGTCAAGTTCGCCGATCCCATCACGGTGTGGCGCGGTCAGACCTTCCAGGCCGAGACGGCGACGCTCAGCAACGGCCTCTCGGTCATCGCGTGCAATCCGGGCGTCTGCTCGAACGACGCGCGCGTCGGCTACATCGGGCCGCACGCCACGGTGACGTTCGACGCCGTGTTCTCGTCGACGGCCGGCAAGCGCACGCTCATCGTCTACTACGCGGACGGCGACTCCTGCCCGAGCGACACCACCTGCCAGCGCTACTTCGACATCAGCGTCAACGGCGGCGCCCCGCAGGTGTTCGGCTTCCCGGTCGTCAAGGGCGGCGACTGGAACGTCATCAGCGGGATGCCCATCGCGCTCGACGGCTTCCTCGCCGGCTCGACCAACACCATCGCCTTCACGGGCGACGCCACGCACCCGGCGCCCGACCTCGACTGGATCGAGGTCGAGTAGCCCCCGCACCCACCTGTGGATAGGCCGGGAAAACCAGCCCGATCCCCTACAGTTCGGCGCGGGCCCACCGATTGAGCGGTATGCCGCTGCCGTGACCCACGCGCTCCTGCCTCTCGCGCTCCTCGCCACCGAGCTCCTCGGCGGCCCCGTCGTCGACGGCGATCCGATCTCGACGACGATCGATCAGCGCGTCGGTCGCGCGCAGCCGATGGGGGCGGCGCCCGCCGACGCGCAGCTCTACGTCGAGGGCCGGAGAGAGCGGCGCACCTCCGAGCCGCTCAAGCGCGGCATCCACGAGCTCCGCGATCCGTCGGGCTGGCCGGCCGAGCCGCCCGCGGTCCTCGGGCCGCTCGACGCCGCGCGGTTCGACGCCGCGGTCGTCGCCGTGTGCGGCGAGGTCGCGCCGAGCGCGGGCCTGCCCGAGATCGCGCGCCTCGTGCGCGAGGCCGCCGCCGACACGCGCGCGGACGCGTTCCTCCTCGCGGCGCTCGTCTACCGGGAGAGCCGGTGCCGCTCCGGCCTCGTGACGCCGGCGGGCGTCGGGCTGCTCCAGATCCAGCCCACGATGTTCGCGCCCGGCGCGCGCCTGCCGTTCGCGCGCGAGGCGCTCGCCAAGGAGCGCTTGCTCGACCCGGCGGCCAACCTGCGCGTGGGCGCGGCGCTCCTCGAGATGTGGACGAGCGAGCACGCCGCGCTCGACGCCGCGTCGGGCAGCACGCCGCACCGCACGGCCATCGCGCACTTCGTGTGGGGCGATCGCGTGTGGAGCGCGACGGCCGAGGACCGCACGCTCGTCGCGCGCCGCCGCCTCATGGAGCTCTACGCGGGCGCGCCGCTCGTCGTGCGCCCGTCGCCGCTCGGCCTCGACATCGTCTCGCCGCTCGAGGGCGGCACGCGCCTCGGCACGAGCGGGCCGGGCGCCGATCGCGACGGTGGCAAGCGCGCCCACCGCGGCCTCGACATCGACGCCACGGTGGGCGAGCCCGTGCGCGCCGTCGCCGACGGCGTCGTCCAGTTCGCGGGCGTCGACCTGCCGGGCCAGCTCCCCGCGCGCGAGCTCCTGCCGCGCCAGCTCAAGCGCTGGCGCAACCGCACGATGGGCCCGGGCGGCTTCTTCGTGCGCGTCAACCACGAGGGCGGCGTGCGCAGCGGCTACTTCCACCTCACGAGCTTCCGCGTCCTCATCGGCCAGACGGTGCGGGCGGGCGAGATCATCGGGACCGTGGGCCGCACGGGCGTCAAGGTCTCGGGCAGCCACCTGCACTTCGAGGTGCACAAGGACGGCGAGCTCGGCGATCCCGTGGGCTTCCTCTCGGCCTTCGTGCTCCCGCCCGAGCAGACGATCACCCACGAGCTGGCGATGGCCGAGAAGCACGAGCGCCTCGCGCACGTGCGCCGCCTGGCCCGCCGCCGGGCGCGCGCCGAGCGCGCGGCGCACGCCGCCGTGTCGGCCGGCGCGCCCGCGACGCTCGCGTTCGCTCAGTGAGGTCCCGGCCCCGCGCGCCGGGCGCGCGCCGGCTCAGTAAAGGCCGAGCCCGCCGTTGACCTCGATGATCTCGCCGGTGAGGAACGACGAGTCCTCGCTGGCGAGGAAGAGGGCGGCGCCGGCGCAGTCCTTGGGCGTGCCCTCGCGGCGCAGCGGCGTCTTCTCGACGGTGGCCTTGCGCCCCTCGGCCGTCGAGAACGTGTCGTGGAAGCGCGTCGCGATGAGGCCGGGCGCGAGGCCGTTGACGCGGATGCCGAGCGGGCCGACCTCCTTGGCGAGGGCGCGGATGAAGGTGAGCACCGCGCCCTTCGTCGCGGCGTAGTGGCTCGCGCCGAAGCCGCCGCCGTCGTGCGCGGCGAGCGAGCTCATGAGGATGAGGTTGCCCTTCTTCTTCGGCTCCATGTGGCGGAGCGCCGCGCGCGCGCAGAGGAACGTGCTCGTGAGGTTGAGGGCGAGCGCCTCGTTCCACAGCTCGAGCGGCGTCTCGGCGACGCGGCTGCGCTTGAGGAGGCCGCCCGTGTTCGCGACGAGGACGTCGAGGTCGCCGAACGCGGAGATCGTCTCCTTGACGATGCCGTCGCACTCCTTCTCCTGGCGGAGGTCGGCCTTGAGCGCGAGGACCTTGCCCCCGCGGTCCTTGATGGCCGCCACCGTCTCGGCGGGGTCGCTCGTCGCGTACGTGATGGCGACGTTGGCGCCCTCGGCCGCGAAGGCGAGCGCGATGCCCTGGCCGATGCCCGAGGCACCGCCCGTGACCAGAACCGACTTCCCGGAAAGCTTCATCTCGTCGTCTCCTTCGCGTGAGCCGGACGGTCCGGCGGGGTTTCGACTCTACAACATGGTTGGCCGCCGGCCTCGCGGGCGATCGTGGGCCGCAGCGCGTCGTAACGCAACAGGGCCCACGCAGATTCCATTGCCACGATGAGGTTGGGGCGGTTGACCTTTTTTTCGCGGTCGCCTCCACTAGAGGGCACCATGCGGCGCGATCGGGGAGGGGCCGGGCTCGAGCGCCGCGGCGTCCCCGTGGGCGCCGGCGTCGAGCGCGAGGACGCCGTCGTCGCGGCCGCGCGGGCCGGGGATCCGCTCGCCATCGAGGAGCTGCTGGCGATGCTGGGCCCGTCGCTCCTGCGCGCCGTCCGGGCCCTCATGGGACCGTCGCACCCGGACCTCGAGGACGTCGTGCAGGACGTCCTCATCGCCGTCGTCGACGCGCTGCCGTCGTTTCGCGGCGACTGCACGCTGCTGCACTTCGCCATCCGGATCGCGACGCGGCGGACGACGACGGCGCGGCGCCGGTCGCGCTCCGTGCTCGGGTGGCTCGAGGCGTTCTGGCGCAAGGAGGAGCCGCTCGTGCCGGGCGCGCCCTCGCCGGGCGACGAGACGCTCGCCGACCGGCGGCGGCAGCTCCTGCGCGCGCTGCTCGGCGAGATCCCCGAGGCGCAGGCCGAGGCGCTCGCGCTGCGCGTGGCCCTCGGGCACTCGATCGACGAGGTCGCCGTCATCACGCGCGCGCCCATCAACACCGTGCGGAGCCGGCTGCGGCTCGCCAAGGACGCGCTGCGGTCGCGCATCGCCGCCGACCCGCGCTGGGCGGAGCTGTGGGAGTGGCAGCCGTGAGCGTCGATCTCCACCCCGAGGACCTGCTCGATCGCGCGCGGCGCGGCGAGGCCACGCCCGAGGAGCTGCACCGCCTGCGCCT
>DASZWW010000483.1:0-14627 GCA_035546175.1 Polyangia bacterium | reverse complement strand
TGCCGGAGGCGCCGCCCCCGCCGCGCGAGACCCCGGACGCTCCCTTCCGCGCGCAGCCGCCCGCGGGCGGCCCCGAGCCGACGTTCGTCGTCCCCAAGTTCGGGCGCTTCAAGCTCAAGAACGGGCTCGAGGTGGTCCTCGCGGAGTTTCACGACCTTCCGCTCGTGGAGCTCAACCTCGTCGTGAAGTCCGGCGGGGCCGCGAACCCGCCCGACCTCGCGGGCCTCGCCGACATGACGAGGCGGATGCTCGACGAGGGCACGAAGACGCGCAGCGCGCCCGCCATCGCCGACGAGCTGGCCCGCCTCGGGGCGGTCCTCGGCGGCGGCAGCGGCTGGGACTCCTCGAACGCCAGCCTGTCCGTGCTGACCAAGAACCTCGAGGGCGCCCTCGGCGTCTTCGCGGACGTCGTGACGGCGCCCGCCTTCGACCCGAAGGAGTTCACCCGCGTCCGTGACAACACGCTCACGGCCATCGCGCGCCGCAAGGACAGCCCGCCCACCGTCGCCAGCCTCGCCTTCGCGCGCGTGCTGTTCGGTCCCAAGCACCCCTACGGCTGGCCCATGACCGGCGTCGAGGCGTCGCTCCAGAAGATGACGCCCGCCGACCTCAAGAGGTTCTATGAGGCCAACTGGCGGCCCGGGAACGCCGTGCTCATCGTCGCCGGCGACGTCACCGCGGCCGCGGTGCGGCCGAAGCTCGAGGCGGCCTTCAAGGCCTGGAAGCCCGGCAAGGCCGCCCCCCACAAGCTGCCCCCTCCGGCGCCCGCCTCGGCGAAGACGAAGATCTTCCTCATCGACAAGGCCGACGCGCCCCAGTCGTCGATCCGCGTCGGGCTCGTGGGCATCGAGCGCAAGAGCCCGGACTACTTCCCCGTGACCGTCATGAACATGATCCTGGGCGGCGGCTTCTACCGGCTGGACCTGAACCTGCGCGAGGGCAAGGCGTGGACCTACGGCGCGCGCTCGGTGTTCGACGCGCGACGGACGCCGGGCCCGATCTCGGCGGGCGGCGAGTTCGTCGCCGCGCACTCGGCCGAGTCGGTGGGAGAGATCATCAAGGAGGTGAACGGCATGCGCGACGCCGACGTCACCGACGCCGAGCTCAACCGGGCGCGCGACCAGATCACGAAGTCCTTCCCGGCGCGCTTCGCCACGCGCGCGCAGGTGGGCGCGCAGCTCGCCGAGCTCGCCGTCTACGGCCTGCCGGACAGCTACCTCACCGACTACGCCAAGAAGATCCGCGCCGTCACCAAGGACGACGTCCGCCGCGTGGCGCGCAGGTACCTCGACCCCGGGCGCCTGTCGATCGTCGTGGTCGGCGATCAGAAGACGCTGCTGGAGCCGCTCGGCAAGATCGCGCCCGTCGAGGTGCGGGACGTCGAGGGCAACCCGATCGCGATCGTGCCGCCGGGCTCGGCGCCCGCCGGGCCGCGCGAGGGCAAGGGCGGCAAGCCCGGAGAGTAGCCGCCCGCCGCGCCCTCGCTGCCGCGCGGGAGCGCCATCGCTACCGGGTCGTGAACGACGCTTCGCTCTCGCCGGGGCGGAGCGACTCGAGGAGCGCGAGGTTGTGCTTCGCGTCGGCGTGGTTCGGGTCGAGGCGGAGCGTCTCCTCGAAGGCGGAGGCCGCCTCCGCGAGCCGGCCCATGCGCAGGGCGACGACGCCGCTGAAGAAGCGGATCTCGGCGTCCTGCGGCGCGGCGGCGGTCGCGGCGGTCACCTCGCGGAGGGCGTCGTCGTAGCGCTGGACGGCCGAGAGGGCGAGCGCGTAGTTGTAGCGGACGCCGGCCTTGCCGGGCCGGCGGGTGGCCGCGCGCGAGAGGAACCAGATGGCCTGCCTGGCGTCGCCGCGCCGGTAGGCGATCGCGCCCAGGTTCGAGTAGGCGTCGCCGAGCATGCCCGGGAAGCGCGCCCCCTCGGTGAACATGCGCTCGGCGGCGTCGAGGCGCCCGGCCTCGTAGTAGGAGGCGCCGAGGAGGAACCACGGCCGCGGGTCGTCGGGCGACAGGCGGCGCAGCTTCTCGTAGTAGGCGGCCGCCTTCGCGGGCTCGCCCTTGCCGCGATAGAGGTCGGCGGCGACCTTGAGGGCCACGGCGTTCTTGGGGCGGCGCCGCAGCACCTCCTCGTACGATCCGAGGGCGGCGTCGACGTTCCCCACGCTCGCGTAGGCGGCGCCGAGCTCCAGGCGCGCGTCCAGGTCCTCGGGGTCGAGCTTGACGATCTCGGCCAGCTCGCCGGCGAGCTCCATGCCGGCGTGCTGCGCGGCGAGCACCAGCGCCAGCGCCCGGCGCGCGCGCAGGTCGCCGGGGGCAGCCGCCACGACGCGCTGGAGCTCGCCCTGGGCCTCGTCGAGGCGGCCCGCGTCGGAGAGCAGCTCCCCGTACGTGCGGCGCGCGTCCAGGTCGTCGGGGTCGAGCTCGAGCACGCGCGCGTAGCGCTCGCGCGCCTCGGGCAGCCCCTGCGTGCGGTCGAGCATGGCGAGCCCGAGGACGGCGGCCGCGTAGTCGGGCCGCAGGTCCACGGCGTAGCTCCACATGGCGCGCGCGTGACCGGGCCGCCCCGCGCCGAGGTGGACGAGGCCGACGTAGCGACGGGTCTCGGGCACGCGCGGATCGATGAGCAGCGACTTGCCGAGGGGCGCGAGCGCCCGCTCCGCGTTCGCGCCCGGAGCGCCCGGCGTGGGCGGCCGGCGCCGCTGCGGCCCCGCGGCGCGGCCCGTCGTGGGATCCCACGGCTGGTCGAGCCCCGTGTAGACGGCGACGCCGCGCCCGTAGAGGACGAAGGCGTAGGCGTCGCGCGCGAACGGCTCGAGGATGCGCGCCCGCGCGTCCGGCGCCGTCGGGACGCCCGCCTTGTCGAACGCGGCGAGCGCCGCCTCGAGGGCCGAGCGCGCCGCGTCGTCCTTCGCGCCCTCGGCGGTCCCGACGCCCAGCGGCGCGCGGTCGCCGACGGCGCGCCGCTGGTCGACGTCCGCGGGCGCGGCGCCGGCGTAGACCTCGACCGTCACCGCGATCTTCCAGTTGGGCTTCTTCTCGTAGCGGCCGGCGACGACGTAGGGCGTGCCCGTCGCCGCGGCGCGCGTCAGGGCGTCGTCCAGGCGACCGCGCTCGACGATCGTCTCCGGCCCGACGAAGCGCAGCCCCGGGTGCCGCCCGAGGCGCTCGGCGACGAGGGCCGGCAGCCCGGCCTGCAGGAAGTCGAGCGTCCTCGGCCCGCCGGCGTTGGCGAACGGCAAGATCGAGAAGCGCGCCCTGGCGTGGCCGTCAGCGGCCGACCCCGGCCGCGCCGTGAGGAGGAGCCCGAGCGCGAGAGGCAGCGCGGCAAGGAGCGGGCGCGCGTCGCGCGGCCGCGCCGCGCGGAGGGAGGGGGCGCGGGGGACGCGCGCGTCGGCCAGTCGTCCTCCGAGTCCTCCGAATAAATTGACGAGGCGACGCGCACGGCCCATAGACGAATGGTGCAGGCAAGCGGGCGATTCGCAAGTTTCCGCCGGGCATTTCGGGTGTTTTTTCGGGTCGGACTGGTGCTGACCCTCGGCCTCGGCGTCGGCGGCGCCATCGTGGGCCTCCGCGTCTACCGCCGGTTCGCCTCCGACCTGCCGGCGCACCTCGACATGGTCACCGACTACCGGCCGCTGCGCGCCAGCCAGGTCTGGAGCGCCGACGGAGAGCTCATCGGCCAGTTCTACGTCGAGAAGCGCGTGCTCCTGCCCATCGAGAAGATCCCGGCCGTCGTCAAGCACGCCTTCGTCGCCGCCGAGGATATCCGCTTCTACTCGCACGGCGGCGTCGACTATCAGGGCATCGCGCGCGCCGCCTGGGCGAACCTGCGCGCCGGGCACGTCGTCCAGGGCGGCTCGACGATCACGCAGCAGGTCGCCAAGCTCCTCATCGTCGGCCAGCAGCGGTCGCTCGCGCGCAAGCTCCGTGAGGCCATGCTCGCCCACCGCATCGAGCAGACGCTCGGCAAGGACCAGATCCTCGGCATCTACCTCAACCACGTCTACCTCGGGCACGGCGCCTACGGCGTCGCGGCCGCGGCGTCGGCGTACTTCGGCAAGGACGTCGCCGACCTCTCGCCGGCGGAGGCGGCGATGCTCGCGGGGCTGCCCAAGGCGCCGGGGCGCGCGACGCCCTTCCACGACTTCGCGCGGGCGCAGGCGCGCCAGCACTACGTCATCGACCAGATGCAGGAGCTCGGATTCCTCACGCCCGCGCAGGCCGAGACGGCGCGCCACGAGGCCCTCGTGCTCGTGTCGCGCGAGCGCAACCTCGCGAACGTCGCGGCGCCCTACTTCGTCGAGACGATCCGGCGGCACGTGGCCGACAACTTCGGCGACGAGGAGCTGCTCGAGCGCGGCCTGCGCATCGACACGACGCTCGACATGCGCAAGCAGCGCGTCGCCGAGGCGGCTTTGCGGGCCGGCCTCGAGGACCTCCAGCGCCGCATCGGCTTCCAGGGGCCCATCGGTCACCTCGACGAGGAGCAGCGCCGCCGGCTCCTGCGCGGGCGCCCGCGGCCGTTCGGGCCGACCGGCTACCTGCTCGACGACTCAGAGCAGGACGACCACATGCTGGTCGGCGAGCCCCAGGCGGCCGTGATCGACGCGACGACGCCCGGCGCGGGGGCGCGGCTCTCCGAGCCCATGGCGAAGTACGTCGTGGGCGAGGCGTGGGTCGCGCGCCGCAAGGCCGACGCCGAGGCGCGCAGGCAGGCGCGGAGACCGGGCCCGACGGCGCCCGCGTTCCCGGTCGATCCGGACACGACCTACGCGGCGGTGGTCACGGCGGTGGGAAAGAAGATCACGCTGGCCTCCGGCGGCCTGACCGTCGGCCTCGAGGCGGCGGACGAGGCGCGCCTCGCCGCGAGCGAGGCGCGCCCGGCGCGCGTGTCGGTCGGCGACGTCCTGCCCGTGCGCTTCCGCTCGATCCCCGACGGCAGGCGAGGGACGAGGCTGGAGGCGGCGCTGGCCGCCGCGCCCGAGATCCAGGGCGCCCTCATCGCGCTCGATCCCGCCAACGGCCACCTCGTCTCGATGGTCGGCGGCTACGACTACGGCAAGAGTCAGTTCAACCGCGCCGTCCAGGCGCACCGCCAGATCGGCTCGGCCATGAAGCCGTTCATCTACGCCACGGCCATCGACCACGGCATGAACGAGCTCACGATCAAGTACGACGCCCCCGTCAAGTTCAAGACGGCCTCGGGCGTGTGGGCCCCGCACAACTACAAGCGCGACTACCTCGGCCCGCTCACGCTGCGCACGGCGATCGCCAAGAGCGTCAACACCGTGTCGGCCCAGCTCGTCGCGCAGATGGGCGTCGACTCCGTGATCGAGACGATGCGGAAGCTGGGCATCCGCTCGACGCTGCCGCACGCGCTCTCGCTGGCGCTCGGGACGGCGGACCTCACGCTCGAGGAGGTCGCCTACGGCATCGCCACCTTCCCGGCAGGCGGCGAGGAGGTCGCGCCCGTCTTCATCACCAAGGTCACCGACGCCGACGGCAAGGTGCTGGAGCAGCACGCCGACGGCGCCCCGGGCGGGCGCCCGCGCAAGCTCTCGCCCGAGACGGCGTACATCGTGACCGATCTGATGAAGGGGGTCGTCGAGATCGGCACCGCCAAGAAGGCGCGCGAGCTCGGGCGGCCCGCCGCGGGCAAGACCGGGACGTCGACGAACTACCGCGACGCCTGGTTCTTCGGGTTCACGCCGGACCTCCTCTGCGGCGTCTGGGTCGGCCGCGACGACTTCAAGCCCGTCGCCCACGACGCCACGGGCGGCCAGGTCGCCCTCCCCATCTGGCTCGCCTACATGAAAGAGGCCGAGAAGGGCCGGCCGGTGCGCGACTTCGCCGTACCCGCGGGCGTCGTGTTCGCGCGCGCCGATCCGGACAAGGGCCTGCCGGCCACCCCGAGCAAACTGGGCAGTCGCCTCACGCCCTTCCGCCGGGGTACGCTGCCGGCGGCCTTCAAGACGGCCGCCGAGGGAGCGCGTTTCTCCGATGAGCAATTCTGATGTCTGCGCCGCACCAGCCGACGTCCTGGCCATCGCCGCGGCGGCGCGGGCGCGCAGCCGCTCCGTCCGCCGGGCCTTCGTCGTCGCGCTCGTCCTGAACTCCGCGGTCGCGATCATGATGGCCGTCTACGGCTACGTGTCGCGGTCGCTCTCGGTCGGCACCGACTCGCTCCACTCGATCCTCGACGCCGGCGCCAACCTGCTGGCCCTCTTGGGCCTCCACTGGTCGGCGGCCCCGGCCGACGAGCGTCACCCCTACGGGCGGCGCAAGATCGAGATCCTCGCGGCCCTCGGCATCGGCGTGCTCATCGTCATCGCGATGTTCGAGTTCGCCGTCGCGGCGGTGCACGCCCTGCTCGGGCACAAGTCGCCGCCGTCGATCGGCGCCGGGGGCTTCGTGGTCATGGGCGCGGCGATGGCGGTCAACTGGCTCGTCGCCCGCTACGAGCACAGGAAGGCCCACGAGCTGGGGAGCAACCTCCTGCACGCCGACGCCCACCACACGAAGTCGGACCTCTACGCGTCGGGCGCCGTCGTCGTGTCGTTCCTGCTCGTGCGCGCCGGCTTCGCCTGGGCCGACGGCGCCGCGACGCTCGTCCTCGTCGTCCTCATCAGCCACGTCGCGTGGGAGGTCTTCAGCGAGAACGTCCCCATCCTCATCGACACGGCCATCCTCGATCCCGCGGGGGTCGTCGAGGTGGCGCGCGGGATGCCCGGCGTCTGCGACGTTCACCGCGTCCGCTCGCGCGGCGTCCACCACGCGGTCGAGCTCGACCTGCACCTCCAGGTCCGCGCCGACATGAGCCTGCCGGACGCGCACGCCCTCTCGCGCGACATCGAAGCGCAACTGCGGGTTAAGTTTCCAGAACTTTCCGACGTAGTGATTCACATCGAACCGGCTCCGGCCTCGCCGCCAGGCGCGCGGTCGAACCCGGCCTCAAGCTGACGCGCACGGGATCCGAAAAAGTACAGCGCCAAAACACGGCGCAAAAATCCGCAAAAACCAGCTAAGGCAACCCACAAAGGCGCCGATTCGGAGAGCTTGACACCATCCGCCACACCGATAAGATTGCGCATCCGTTCCCGTATCCGCCCGTCAAGACCCGCTCGCAGGATGCGCGCTCTCACGTAGTACCCCAGCCTCACTGCCAACCCAACCCACGGTTTTCTCACCACAACCACTGAGTCGATGGCGGCGCCGACGCGCCCGCGAGGAGACAGAAGAGATGCAAGGACTCGCCAAGTTTCTCGAAGAGGGCGGCACGCTCATGTACATGAACCTCGTGACGGCCATCGTGGCGTTGGCGATGATCCTCGACCGCGCCATCTTCTTTCTCGGGAAGGGCTCGGTGAACGCCAAGGCCTTCCTGGAGCAGATCCGGAAGCTCGTCCTCGCGAACAACATCGACCGCGCCGTGAAGCTCTGCTCGGCCACCGAGGCGCCCGTCGCCCAGGTCGCGCGGGCCGGCCTCCAGCGCGTTCACCGCGGTGAGATCGCGATCGCGCAGGCCATCGAAGAGACCCTGGTCGACGTGACGCCGCTCCTCAAGAAGCGCGTGCAGATCCTGTGGTCGATCGCCAACATCGGTACGCTCGTCGGCCTGCTCGGGACCGTCGTCGGCCTCATCCGCGCCTTCGGCGCCGTCGCGGCCGCCAAGCCCGAGGAGCGCTCCGCCCTCCTCGCGAAGGGCATCTCGGAGGCGCTCAACAACACGGCGCTCGGCCTCGGCATCGCCGTCAGCTGCATCATCGCGCACGCCATCCTGTCGTCGGCGTCGAAGAAGCAGGTCGGTGACCTCGAGGGCTTCGCCCTCAAGCTCGAGAACCTGCTCGCCGAGTCCGCCCAGGGCGGCGCGAAGGCGTAGTCGCTCCTTCAACGCTCCGAACGCTGTCATCTGAGAACCAGATGAAACGAGGCGCTCAATGACGAGAGGTCAGGTCCGGGCCGCGTGCCGTCGCATGCGCGACCATGTCGAGGAGATCGAGGAAGAGGCTGGTGAGCTCAACCTCGTCCCCTACATGGACATCGTCACCAACATCATCATCTTCCTGCTCGCCTCGGTCGTGAACCAGGTCTCGCTCGCCAACATCAACGCCGCCTTGCCGAGCATCTCGGCGGGCGGTGGCGCCGGCGAGAACGACCAGCCCGAGAAGCCGCCGCTCAACCTCACGGTGTCGGTGGGCGCGAGCGGCTTCACGGTCGCGGCGTCGGGCGGCGTGCTGCCCATCGTGCCGAAGCTCCCGAACGGCCAGTACGACTACAAGACGCTGACGACGAAGCTCAAGGAGATCAAGTCGGCGCCTGACAACGCGGAGGAGACGAAGGCGACGTTCAACGCCGACGCCAACGTCCCCTACGACATCGTCGTCGCGACGCTGGACGCGATGCGGACCACGGAAGAAGGCAAGGTGCTCTTCCCGGACATCAACTTCGCGGCGGGTATCCTCTGATGGCGCACGACGAGCACGAGAACCCCAACGTCATCTCGCGCCTCGAGGGCAAGAAGGCGATCCGGTCCTTCGCCCGCAAGCTCGAGGAGCCCGAGGTCATCAAGGACCTCAACATCACCCCGATGATGGACATGATGACCATCATCCTCGTCTTCTTGCTCAAGTCCTTCACCTCGAGCGCGTCGACGATCACCTTCGACCAGAACCTCCAGGTCCCGAAGTCGACGACCCAGCTCAAGCAGAAGCTGGCCGTCATGGTGACGATCACGAAGAAGGTCATCCTCGTCGAGGGTGACGCCGTGGCGCCCATCAACGCCGGCAAGGTGGACCCGACGGTCAAGCGCGACGGCGAGAACGGCTACTACATCACGCCGCTCGTCGAGGTGCTCGAGAAGCACGCCAAGCGCGAGCGCAAGGTCGCCGAGCTGACGGGCAACAAGTTCGACGCCCAGCTCATGATCGTCGCCGACCAGACGACGCCCTATCGTCTCCTCACGGAGATCTTCTACTCCTGCGGCCAGGCCGGGTACGCGAACTACCGCCTGCTCGTCCTCAAAGCCAAAGGTGAATGACGGACCGGAAGACGGACGACGAACGACGAACGACGAGCCTCCGCCTTTACTTCCAGGGTGAGGCGGCATATACAGGGCGCCCGAAAGGGCGCCTTTTTGTTTTCCGGGGTGGCCTTACACTCTCGACCGGGCCTATCGCCCTAGGAGATCCCTGGACATGCCACGACCCGCCGACGCCGCCCGCGCTCTCCGGGCGCCATTCGCCGCCACCCTCGCCTCTCTCGTGGCGCTCGCCGCCGTGATGCTCTTCGCGGCCCCTGCCTTCGCGGGCGGCCTCGTCGTCGACGCCGAGGGCGGGGCCCTCACGGGCCGCCACGAGGGCGGCGGTGAGGCCAGCCTCGTCCTGCCGGACCTCGGCCGCGTCCACTTCCTCGGCAACGTGCCGGGCAGCACGCTGCTCACCTTCGGCCTGGGCGTCTGCCTGCTCGGCCTCGTGTTCGGCCTCGTCATCTTCCGCCAGCTGCGCGGCATGGCCGTGCACAAGTCGATGCTCGAGATCTCGGAGCTCATCTACGAGACGTGCAAGACCTACCTCATCACCCAGGGCAAGTTCATCCTGCTGCTCGAGCTCTTCATCGGCATCGTCATCGCGATCTACTTCGGCGTCCTGCAGGGCTTCGCCGTCTCGAAGGTCATCGTCATCCTGCTCTTCAGCCTCATCGGCATCGGCGGCAGCTACGGCGTCGCCTGGTTCGGCATCCGCATCAACACCTTCGCGAACTCGCGCACGGCCTTCGCGAGCCTCAAGGGCAAGCCCTACCCGTGCTACGCCATCCCGCTCAAGGCCGGCATGAGCATCGGCATGCTGCTCATCAGCGTCGAGCTCTTCATGATGCTCTGCATTCTGCTCTTCCTGCCCAAGGACTACGCGGGCGCCTGCTTCATCGGGTTCGCCATCGGCGAGTCGCTCGGCGCCTCGGCGCTGCGCATCGCGGGCGGCATCTTCACGAAGATCGCCGACATCGGTTCGGACCTCATGAAGATCGTCTTCAACATCAAGGAGGACGACGCGCGCAACCCGGGCGTCATCGCCGACTGCACGGGCGACAACGCCGGCGACTCGGTCGGCCCCTCGGCCGACGGCTTCGAGACCTACGGCGTCACGGGCGTCGCGCTCATCACGTTCATCCTGCTCGCCGTGACGGACAGCGACGTCCAGGTGCAGCTGCTCGTCTGGATCTTCACGATGCGCATCATGATGATCGTCGCCAGCGCGATCTCGTACCTCTTCAACGAGGCCATCGTGCGCGGCCGCTTCGCCGACGCCGACAAGATGCACTTCGAGGCGCCGCTCACGCAGCTCGTCTGGCTGACCTCGCTCGTCTCGGTCGCCATGACCTACATCGTCTCGTACCTCCTCATCCCGCGCCTCGGCGTCGGCGGCGACGAGTCGCTCTGGTGGAAGCTCTCGACGATCATCACCTGCGGAACGCTCGCCGGCGCCATCATCCCCGAGATGATCAAGGTCTTCACGTCGACGTCCTCGAAGCACGTCAAGGAGGTCGTGACGTCGTCGAAGGAAGGCGGCCCTTCGCTCAACATCCTCTCGGGCCTGACGGCGGGCAACTTCAGCGCCTACTGGATGGGCATCGTCATCGTCGCCCTCATGGGCATCGCCTACTTCGTCAGCATGGGCGGCCTCGGCGACGTCATGAAGGCGCCCGCCGTCTTCGCCTTCGGCCTCGTCGCCTTCGGCTTCCTCGGCATGGGCCCCGTCACCATCGCCGTCGACTCGTACGGCCCCGTGACGGACAACGCGCAGTCGGTGTACGAGCTGTCGCTCATCGAGGCCGTCCCGGGCGTCAAGGAGGAGATCAAGAAGACCCAGGGCTGGGACGTGAACTTCGAGCGCGCCAAGCACCTCCTCGAGGAGAACGACGGCGCCGGCAACACGTTCAAGGCGACCGCCAAGCCCGTGCTCATCGGCACGGCCGTCGTCGGCGCGACGACCATGATCTTCTCGATCATCATGAGCCTCACGCACGGCCTGACGGCCGACCTCGACCGGCTCTCGATGCTCCACCCGCCCTTCCTCCTCGGGCTCATCACGGGCGGCGCGATGATCTACTGGTTCACCGGCGCGTCGACGCAGGCCGTGAGCACCGGGGCCTACAGGGCCGTCGAGTTCATCAAGCGCAACATCAAGCTCGAGAGCGTGGAGAAGGCCTCGATCACCGACAGCAAGAAGGTCGTCGAGATCTGCACGCAGTACGCGCAGAAGGGGATGTTCAACATCTTCCTCACCGTCTTCTTCGCGACGCTCGGGTTCGCCTGCGCCGAGCCCTTCTTCTTCATCGGCTACCTCATCTCGATCGCCCTCTTCGGCCTCTTTCAGGCCATCTTCATGGCCAACGCCGGCGGCGCCTGGGACAACGCCAAGAAGCTCGTCGAGGTCGACCTCAAGGAGAAGGGCACCGAGCTCCACGCCGCCACCGTCGTCGGCGACACCGTGGGCGATCCCTTCAAGGACACGTCGTCGGTGGCCATGAACCCGGTGATCAAGTTCACGACGCTCTTCGGCCTCCTCGCCGTCGAGCTGGCCGTCGGCCTCTCGCGCACCGTCTCCGGCGTCCTCGCCGCCGTGTTCTTCCTGATCTCGGTCGTCTTCGTCTGGCGCTCGTTCTACGGCATGCGCATCACGACCGCCGGCGGCGAGAAGACCTGAGCCCCGTCAGCCTCGCGCGCGCAGGAACCGGATCGTCGGCCCCGCGAAGGGCGCGAGCGCGGCCCCGAGGAGCAGCACGGGCACGGCCGGGCCGGCGACGACGTTCCCGTAGGCCCAGGCGTACCCCCAGGCGGGGAACAGGAAGCCGCTGTTGGCCCAGGCAAAGTTGAAGTGCGGGTACGCGGCGGCGCCGCCCACGAACAGGGCCATGGCCGCGCCCGCCAGGGCCACCAGGCCCCAGGTCCGCACGCGCACCAGGCTCGCCAGGCCGGCGACGGCGAGGACGCCAGCGACCAGCGTCGCGGCCGTGAAGATCGCCTGCCCCGGCTCCTTGGGGGCGAGGGCGTAGAGGATCACGCTCGGGAGCGACGCCGACGCGCGCGTCACCGTCTTGCGCAGGCGCGCCACGCCGAACTCGTCCATGCCGTAGCGCTCGCGCCAGGCGGGCTGGAGGTCGTAGCGCTCGGCCATCTTGGAGCCCGAGAGCATGAGGACGACGAGGCCGTGCAGGATGCCGTAGCCGCCGAGGACGGGGTTCCACTCGCCCAGCTGGAAGAGCACCCCGACGCTCGTGATGACGCCCGACCAGGCGAGCCCGGCCCCGAACCAGCGGCCCCAGAACCACTCGGCCGCGACGCCCATGAAGGCCACGGCGTACGCGATCGCCAGCGCGATGAACGACGGCACCCACGCCGTCTGGCCGTTCATCCACATGAGCAGCGCGAAGACGAGGAAGAGGAAGACGAAGAGGCTCAGCGAGAGCGCGGCGACGGCGCGTCGCGTCCGCTCGAAGCCCACGTTGTTCAGGCGTTCGAGGAGAGACTTCACAAGCTCATTATAAGGCCTGGCGGGCCGGCGCGCTCGGGCGGGCCGACTTCAGGTCGGACCCCACCCTACTTCCGAGCTTCCGGCCTTCCAGCTTCCGGGGCGGCCTACTGGACGTGCAGCTCGACGCGCCGGTTCTTGCCCTTGTTGACCGGCCCGATGTTCGGCACGAGGGGGTTGTCCGCCCCGTGGCCCTCCGCCGTGATACGGCTGTCGGCGACGCCCTTCTTGACGAGGTAGTCCTTGATGGCCTTGGCCTGCGCGTCGGTCATCGCCTTCCCCTTGGGGCCGGCGCTGTTGTCCCAGTAGACGTCGACCTTGAGGACGCGGATCTCGGGGTGCTCCGCCAGGAGCGCCGCGACGCCGTCGAGCGAGGCCTGCATCTTGGCGTCGAGCTTCGTGCCCTTGAACTTGAGCGCCGTCTTCGGCACGACGACGTCGCCATTGAGCGTCGCCGGCACGGCCGGGGCCCCCGGGGCGCCGCCGCCCGCGCCCATCGACACGTCGAGCGTCTTGTCCTGACCCTCGACGATGTCGAGCGGGACCTCCTTGGGAGGCATCGCCGGCATCTCGACCGTCACCCGGTACGGGCCCACGGGCAGCGCCGCCGAGTAGTTGCCCTGGGCGTCGGCCTGCGCCGAGAACGCCTCGGCGCCCGAGAAGCGGATGGAGGCCGGGAGCCCCTGGCCCTTGCCGTCGGTGATGCGGCCGCGGACGTTTCCCGTCGCGACGCGCGCCTGCAGCGTGACCTCGACCTTCGTGGGACGGCTGAGGATGACGGCCGCGTTCACGCGCGCCGCCTCGTGTCCGGGCGCGCTCACGTCGAGCACCACCGGTCCGGGCGGCAGCATGTGGGTCTGGAACGCGCCGTCGGGATCGGTCCCCACGCGCGAGAGCGGCCTGCCGACGACGGACACGATGGCGTTCGCGATGGCCTTGCCGTCCTTCGAGCTCTTGACGACACCGGTGATGGGCGCCTCGAGGGCGGCCGCGGGACCCACCGCCACCGGCTTCTCGATGGTCTTGGTGATGACCTTGGGCTGGATGAACGAGGCGATGTCGAAGGGATAGGCGAGGCCGAAGCGAATCAGGTACGGAGGCAGCGGCGGGCCGTAGGCGTAGCCCACCGAGCGGACGCGGAGGTCCATGCCGGCGTCGAGCGTGATGCCCTGGAACACGCGCGCGCGCACGCCGAAGGTCAGCCACTGCTGATCGCGGTTGCGCGGGTTGGTGAAGCCGGCCGAGTCGAACGGCGCGAAGTCTCCGCTCGAGGTGACGACCTCGGCGTGGTACTCGCCGAACAGGTCGATGGGCACGGGCGCCGTCGCCTGCTCGAGCGGCACCTCGACGCCGAGGGCGAAGCGCATGCGGCTCTTCTTGATGTCGTAGGCGAACGAGGCGACCTCGCGCGTGAAGATCGAGATCGTCGGGTCGTTGAAGTTGATCAGGTTGTGCGAGTTGTCGAGGTAGAAGTCCACCGACGCGTGCAGGCGCACGGGCACGTCGGCGACCTGCCGCAGGTCGAGCGTGTAGAGCGGCCCGAGCCACAGCGAGGTCGAGCTCGGCGACACCGAGAGCTCCGAGATCGACGACAGGAAGCGGAACCCGAGCACGAAGCCGAGGCTCTGGCCGCGCGCGACGGGCAGCGCCGTCTTGCCGCCGAGGACCAGGTCGCCGAACGACTTGATGAGCTCGGGGTCGCGGCGCGGCGGCTCGCCCTGGGCCGAGCGCACGTTGCGGTTGCTCGACGTCAGCATGGCGCCGAACAGCTCGAGGTACTCGTGGGGCGTGAAGCCGAACGAGAAGTCGCCGTCGACGCGCGAGTTCTCGTCGCCCTGCACGAGGAAGCCCGAGCTCTTGAAGTAGTCGAAGTGCAGCGCGAGGCGCAGGTGGGCCACCGGCCCGACCTCGGCGGTCGACATGTGATAAAGGCCGATCGGGCCCATGAGCGACGGCAGGAAGCTGTCCGGGATGAGGGCCGCGGGCGGCGCCTCGGGCTCGGCCACCGGGGCGACCGCCGACCGGCGGGTGCGCCGCGAGGGGGGCGGTGGCGGCGGGGGGCCGGGGGGCAGGCGCTGGATCATCGGAGGCTCGGGCTCCTCCTC
>DASZWW010000482.1:0-4053 GCA_035546175.1 Polyangia bacterium | reverse complement strand
CGGGACCGGCGGCGGGGCCGCGGGAGCGGACGCGGGCCTCGACTCGAGCGGCGACGGGGCGTCGAGCCGGCTCACCGAGTTCGACATCCCGACGCCCGCCGCGGGCCCGTGGGGCATCAGCCTCGGCGCCGACGGCGCGCTGTGGTTCACCGAGCTGGTCGCCGGCCAGATCGGCCGCATCACGACCGCCGGCAAGATCACCGAGTACCCGATCGCCACGCCGAACAGCGCCCCGTTCGGCATCGTGCTCGGGAACGACTTCAACGTCTGGTTCACCGAGGAGTTCGGCAACAAGATCGGCCGCATCCAGCGCGGCGGCGAGATCGACGAGTTCGCCGTCCCCACGAAGGCCGCCAACCTCGAGGGCATCGAGCAGGGCACCGACGCCCTCTACTTCGCGGAGGCCGACGCGAACAAGATCGGCCGCATCGACCTCACGGGCTCGATCACCGAGCTCCCCATCGCGACGCCCGCGAGCTACCCCTCGTACCTCACGCTGGCCGACGACGGCCACGTCTGGTTCACGGAGGCCTACGGCAAGCTCGGCTTCGTCGGCGCCGACGGGACGATCACCGACTACACGGTGCCGACGCCGGGCAGCGGCCCCGTGGGCATCACGAAGGGCCCCGACGGCGCGCTGTGGTTCGCCGAGGGCGCCGGGCACGGCGTGGGCCGCTCGACGCTCACGGGCATGATGACGAGCTTCCCCCTCATGCCGGCCACCGCCATGCCCGTCTCGCTCGTCACGAGCAACGGCGCCCTGTGGATCACCGAGCAGACCGGCAACCAGATCGTGCGCATGACGACGGCCGGCGACACGACGAGCTACCCGCTGCCGACCGACCACTCTTTCCCGGCGCACATCATCGTGGGCCCGGACGGCGCGCTGTGGTTCACCGAGAACATCGCGAACAAGATCGCCCGCCTCGCGCCGTAGCCCGGCGCGAGGGGCCTCCGACGACCGCGCGCCTCAGTACGACAGGCCGAAGCCCGCCGCGAACTGCGGCGCGAAGCTCGCGACCTTGATCGAGTACTGGGCGTCGCTCTTGGGCCAGCTGTGCGAGAGCTTCGCCGTGGGCTTGTAGTCGCCGAAGAGCACGTCGGCCACGCCGTCGCCCTCGCTGCCCGGCAGCCAGGCCGCGATCCAGGCGTCGGCCGCCGTCAGGTGATCCGAGATGAGCACCGGCCGGCCGCTCATGACGATGGCGACGACCTTCTTGCCCGCGGTCTTGGCCATGTCGAGCAGGCCGAAGTCGGCGGTCGAGATCGTGTTCAGCGTCGCGCTGTCGCCCTCGAACTCGGCGTAGGGGTGCTCGCTCAGCACGACGACGGCGACGTCGGCGTCGGCCACGTTCGCCACGACCGTCGCCACCTTGCCGATGGCGGTCTTGACCGTCGTGCCCGTCGTCTTGGCGCCGTTGCCCTGCCAGGTGATCGTCCACCCGCCCATCTGGTTCGCGAGGCTGTCGCCGCCGCTGCCGCCCACCCACACCTTCGCCGTCTTGGGCAGCGGCAGCACCGCGCCCGTGTTCTGCAGGAGCACCATCGACTCGCGCACGGCCTGGCGCGCCACCATGCGGTGGTCGGCCGAGCCCACGCTCGCCGCCAGCGTCGTGTCGCGCGTGGGGTGCGCGAAGAGGCCGGCCTGGCACTTCGTCTGGATGATGCGCGTCGCCGCGTCGGTGATGCGATCGTCGGAGATCGCCGTCGAGGTGTTGATGGTGTTGATCGCGGCCTTCCAGTCGGACGGCTGCATGAGCATGTCGATGCCCGCCATGATGGCCTTGGGGATCGTCGAGCCGGGCGAGTCGGTGGCCGCGTTCCAGTCGGTGGACACGAAGCCGGGGAAGCCGAGCTGGGTCTTGAGGATGGTGGTGATCATCTGGCTGTTCGAGGTGAGGCTGGTGCCCATCCACGTCGCGTCGCTGACCATGATCGAACCGAGCCCCGCGCCGAGCGCGCCCATGTACGGGGCGATGCCCACCGCCTGCAACGTGGCCAGGTCGAGCGTGATGTTCCCGCGGTCGACGATGCCGCCCTTCCAGGTCTTGCCGCCATTGTTGGGGCCGGCCTGGCCGTCGCCCGCCCAGTGCTTGCTGCACGCGACGATGCCGGGCGTCGCCGAGCCGAGGCCGGCGGTGCCCTGAAGGCCCATCGTCGCCGCGGCGGCGAGCTGGTTCGCGATCGAGGGATCCTCGTTGAAGCTCTCGTAGACGCGGCCCCAGCGGAAGTCCCACGCGACGCTGACGACGGGCGCGAAGGTCCAGTTGAGCCCCGCCGCGGCGGCCTCCTCGGCCGTGACGCGCCCGATCTGCTCGACGAGCGCGGGGTCGTTCATGCCGCCGAGGCCCGCGTTGTGCGGGAAGATCACGGCACCCGTCGCCGTGTTGTTGCCGTGGACGGCGTCCGCGCCGATGAGGAACGGGATCTGGTGCGGCGTCTGCGCCACGAGGGCCGTGAAGCTGTCGAGGAGCGTCCCCCAGCCGGCGATGCTGAGGGGGGCGGCCGGATCGGGGTAGCCGCCCGGGGCGAAGATCGCGCCCGGGACCAGGCTCTTGACGTCGGCGGTCGTCGCCTGGCCGAGCGGGGCCATGACCATCTGCGCGGACTTCTCGGCGCGGGTCATCTGACCGACGAGCGTGGCCGCCATCGTCTTGCACGCCATGCTCGGCCAGCTCACCGTCGGGATGGCGAAGGCGCCGCCCGCGCCCGTGGCGCCGGCCGCGCCCGCGCCTGCGGCGCCGGTCGAGCCGCCCGTCGCGCCTGCGGCGCCGGTCGCGCCCGCGGCGCCTGCTTCACCGGCCGCGCCCGCGTTCCCCGTCGCGCCCGCTTCGCCGGGGGCGCCCGCTTCCCCCGTGTCCGACTGCCCTGCCGCGCCCGTCGTGCCCGCTCCACCCGCGGACCCGCCCGCGGCGCCGCTGCTTCCGGCCTCGCCCGTGAGGGGGCGCGACCCTCCGGCGCCGCCGCCTCCCTGACCGCCGGTCTGCGAGGGCCCGCCGCAGCCGACCATCACGGCCACGAGGACGCCGAAAAACGGAGTGAAACGCGAGGGGTAGAGTCTCATCGGTGCCTCCCGGTCACGTCGGATCCCGACGCCGTCTTCGCCCCGGCCCGATTGTCGGCCATTTCCCGCGCCAGCGCCAGACGCGCCGGGTCGGAGGTCGTTTTTCCGCCTAAACGGCCCCCCCCTTTGCGTCCGGGTCCCGCGCCTGCTTCAATAGATCCGCGGAAATTCCGATGATCCGCAGGGCGTCGGCGGTCGGGACCACCAGGGGCGCGCACATGCAAACCCGTCGTCTACATAGGCTCGGTCAGGGAGCGAACGAGAACGGTCGCGTCGACGCGCGGGACGATCGCCTTTGGGTCGTCGACGTGGGCGGCGGCCACCTGCGCGTCATCCAGGGGCACGAGGCCCTCAACGAGCTCATCAAGACCTACGCCCTGGCGAGCGACGTCCGCATCTACGAGCTGTCGGCCGTCGCCAAGACGCTCGGCGAGATCCCCGAGGTCGCGTCGGCGCTCGTGGCCGCGTCGTTGCCCGGCCCGGCGCCCGCGCCGGCGATCGCGGAGGTGGAGATCGTCCAGGTCGCGAAGCTGGCCGAGCCCGCGGTGTCTGTGCCTGCGCCCGCGGCGCCTGCGCCTGCGCCTGCGCCCGAACCCTTCATCGCGCCGGTGCCTGCGCCGGCTCCCGCTGTGGCCAAGGCGGAGGTCGAGGTCGCACCGCCGCCCGCGCCGCCCGCGGTCGAGCCCGTCCAGCCCGCGAAGGTGGCGCCGGCGGCGCCGCCGCACAACGGCTCGTCGCACGACTCCGACTTCTCGCTCCTCGACCGACCGTTCGAGGACGACGACTACTTCGAGGAGCCGCCGCGCCGCTGGCCGCGCATCGCGGGCGCCGCGGCGTTCGTCGCGTTGCTGGTCGGAGGCAGCTACAAGCTCCTCCATGCGCCGCACCACGCCTCGACGGTGGTCGCTCCCCTCGCGCCCGAGCCGGCCGCCGTGGCGGCGCCCGCGGCCGCCGCTGCTCCCGTGCCGGCAGCGGCGCCCGCGCCCGCC
>DASZWW010000481.1:0-4177 GCA_035546175.1 Polyangia bacterium | reverse complement strand
CGGGCGCCGCGCGCGCGTCCTCGCTCGCGACGCCGAGCGTCCGCTCGAGGACCAGGTGCTGGGCGCCGCGCGGGGGCACGCCCTCGCCCGGGACGCGGCGCGCGTAGGTGCCGTCGGCGTGCATGTCATAGGCGAACGCGGTGTCGGCGAGCGCGGGCTCGATGACCTCGCGCCGCAGCTGCTCGCGCAGCGCGGGCGCCTCGACCGGGAACAGGACCTCGACGCGCCGGTGCAGGTTGCGCGGCATCCAGTCCGCCGACGAGAGGAACCACTGCTCCTCGCCGGGCGCGCCGAAGAGGAAGACGCGCTCGTGCTCGAGGAAGCGCCCGACGATCGAGAAGACGCGGATGTTGTCGGAGACGCCCGGCACGCCGGGGCGCAGGCAGCACACGCCGCGCACGAGGAGGTCGATCTTCGCGCCCGCCGCCGAGGCCCGGTAGAGCGCCTGGATGACGCGCACGTCGACGAGCGCGTTCATCTTCGCGAAGATGTAGCCGCGGCCCCCGGACTGCGCGCGGGCCGCCTGCTCCTCGATGCGCGCGATGAGCGCCTCGATGAGCCCCGACGGCGCGACGGCGAGCTTGCGATAGCGCGCCTTCTTCGAGAACCCCGAGAGCGAGTTGAACAGCTCCGAGGCGTCCTCGCCCAGCTCCGGGCTCGCCGAGAGCAGGCCGACGTCGGTGTAGAGGCGCGCCGTGCCCGCGTTGTAGTTGCCCGTCGACAGGTGGACGTAGCGCCGGACGCCGTCGGCCTCCTGGCGCACGACGAGCGTGACCTTGGCGTGGGTCTTCGAGGCCGCGTGGCCGAAGAAGACGTGGGCGCCCGCGCGCTCGAGGGTGCGGGCCCAGGCGATGTTGTTGGCCTCGTCGAAGCGGGCCTTGATCTCCACCGAGACGGCGACCTGCTTGCCGTTCTCGGCCGCCGCCACGAGCGCGCGCACGATCTCGGAGTTCATGCCCGTGCGGTAGAGCGTCATCTTGATGGCGAGCACGTGCGGATCGGCGGCGGCGCGGCGCACGAAGTCCTGCACGACGGTGAACGAGTCGTACGGGTGGTGCAGCAGGCGGTCCTTCTGGCGGATGGCGGCGAAGATGTCCGGGGCCTCGGCGAGCTCCTCGGGCACGCGCGAGGCGAAGGGCGCGTCGCGCAGCTCGGGGCGGTTGAGCGTCGCGATCGACATGAGCGCCGCGAGCCCGAGCGGCGCGCGCGACGCGTACACGTCCTCCTCGTCGATCTCCAGCTTCTCGACGAGCAGGCGGCGGATGCGCTCGGGGATGCCGACGTCGACCTCGAGCCGCACGCAGGCGCCGAAGCGGCGCTGCCGCACCTCGCGATCGACGATCGACAGGAGGTCGTGCGCCTCGTCCTCGAGGATGTCGATGTCCATGTCGCGCGTGACGCGGAAGGGATAGCAGCCGAGGATCTCCATGCCGGGGAAGAGATCGTCGAGGTTCGCGGCGATGAGCTGCTCGAGCGGCAGCAGCTCGAACTGCGCCGCGGCGCCGTCGGAGGCGCCCTCGAACGTCGCGCACGGCACGAAGCGCGGCAGGCTCTCGGGCACCTTGACGCGCGCGAACTTGCGCTCCTTGGTCTCGGGGTCGCGCGCCTCGACGGCGAGCGAGAGCGAGAGGTTCGAGAGGAACGGGAAGGGGTGGCCGGGGTCGACCGCCAGCGGCGTGAGGACGGGGAACACCGAGCGGCGGAAGTACTGCCGGGCCGCGCGGCGCGTGTCGGTGTCGAGGCTCTTCCAGTCGCGGAGGTGCAGGCCTCGCGCGGCGAGCGCGGGCACGAGGTCTTCGGTGAGCAGCTTCGACGCCGCCTCGTCCGAGGCGCGCACGAGGTGGCCGATGCGCGTGAGCTGCTCGCGGGGCGAGAGGCCGTCCAGCGTCGTGCCGGGCAGCGCCGCCTCGAGCTGCTCGTGCAGGCCCGAGACGCGGATCATGAAGAACTCGTCGAGGTTCGAGAAGTAGATCGACAGGAACTTCAGGCGCTCGAGCAGCGGCCAGTGCGGCGACTGCGCCTCGGCGAGCACGCGCTCGTTGAAGGCCAGCCAGGACAGCTCCCGGTTGAAGTAGAGGGCCGGGTCGGCCAGATCCAGCGCCGGCGCGCCCTTGCCTTCGTCCGTCTGGCTCATGAATGGTGCCTCACGACATGAAGCTTGCTCACGACCCCAGCTTCGTGAAGAGCCAAAACAGCGAGCCCGACAGGAGGATCGACACGGGCAGCGTGAGCACCCAGGCCATGAGCAAGCTGCGCACGGTGGCGGTCTGCAGGCCCGACCTGTTGGCCGCCATCGTGCCCGCCACCCCCGAGGACAGCACGTGCGTCGTGCTGACCGGGAGGCCGAAGGCGTCCGCGGCGCCGATCGTGGCCATCGCCGTAAGCTCGGCCGCCGCGCCCTGGCCGTACGTCAGGTGGTCCTTGCCGATCTTCTCGCCCACGGTCACGACGATGCGCTTCCAGCCGATCATCGTCCCCAGGCCGAGGGCGATCGCGACGGCGACCTTGACCCAGCTGGGGATGAACTTCGTCGACTTGTCGACGTGCTTCCGGTAGTTCTTGAGCACGTCGGCGTCGGCGGCGCCGATCGTGGGCGTGCGCGACTTGTCCATGAAGCGGAGCGCCTCGCTGACGATGTAGAGGTCGTTGCGGAAGTTGCGCGTCTGCGCGGGCGGGACGTGCTTGAGCTCCTTGTAGATGGACATGTCGTGACCGATCGCCGAGACGAGCTTCTGCAGACCCGCCACGGTCGTCGGGGCGAGCGCGCGCGTGCGCACGTAGGCGGTGACCTCCTCGCGGCCGTCGCCCGCCACCGTCGCGCCCCCCGTGTAGTGGCCGAGGGCGTCGGCGGCGTGCGCGGACACGGCGATGAAGTCCTGCGACTCCTTCGCCGACACGGTGTGGTTGAGGGCATAGGCCGTCGGCACCGTGCCGATGAGGATGAGCATGATGAGCCCCATGCCCTTCTGACCGTCGTTAGAGCCGTGGGCGAAGCTCACGCCCGTGCAGGTGAGGAGCAGCAAGCCGCGCACCCAGAAAGGCGGGGGCTCCGTGCCCTCGGGGGCCTTGAAGAGCGTCTCGGTCTTGACCAGCTTGCGCAGCAAGACGAGCACGAGCCCGGCGACCGTGAACCCCACGAGCGGCGAGACGAGCAGCGACTTGCCGATGTTGCCGGCCTGCTTCCAGTCGACGCCGCTCGTCGCCGTGTGGACGGCGAGCATCTGGTTCATGAGCCCGACGCCGATCACCGAGCCGATGAGCGTGTGCGAGCTCGACGACGGCAGCCCGAAGTACCAGGTCCCCAGGTTCCAGATGATCGCCGCCGTGAGCAGCGCGAACACCATGGCGAAGCCGGCGCCGCTGCCCACCTGCAGGATGAGCTCGACGGGGAGCAGCGAGATGATGCCGAAGGCGACGGCGCCCGTGGACGTCACGACGCCCAGGAAGTTCCACAGGCCCGACCACACGACCGCCACGTGCGGCGTGAGCGAGTGCGTGTAGATGACGGTCGCGACGGCGTTGGCCGTGTCGTGGAAGCCGTTGACGAACTCGAACCCGAGGGCGACGAGCAACGCGACGACCAGCAGCACGTACGGGTACACGGAGCCCATGCGCACCTCGGAGAGGTCGCTCACGAGCTGCGAGCCGGCGTAGCCGAGCCCGACCACCAGCGCCGCCAGGAACACGACGATGCCGACGCGGCCGGGGCCCGAGGTCAGCTTCTCGTCCAGCCTGGTCGCCGCGCGCTTGCCGTCGTCGATCGCGATCCCGGTCGTTGACATGTCCACCTCCGCGTGGAGGCGCACCATACAGGGAGGCGCCCCGCGGGCCTGTGACCCTCGCGTGACTTTCCTGTGACGCGGCTGCCCTATTGCCGCCCTCGGCGTTGGGTTAGCATGACCCATCCCCGAGGGAGCCTCGTGCGGGCTCTCGCATTCCCCCACGCAGGAGCACGTATGACCTCCACGCGCCGCCTCGTCACGATCGTCGCCTCGATCGGTTGGGCCCTCGGGTGCGGAGGAGGCGGCGGCGTCAAGATGGGCGCCGCGGGCTCCTCGCCCGGCACCGCGGGCGTGAGCTCCGGCGCCGCGGGAGACACGTCGGGGACCGCGGGCCAGTCGCCGGGCGCCGCTGGCTCGACGGGCGCCGCGGGCTCCACGACCGGCGCCGGCGGCTC
>DASZWW010000480.1:0-7723 GCA_035546175.1 Polyangia bacterium | reverse complement strand
TCGAACCTCGACGTGCAGGTCGACGAGAAGCAGGACGTGCTCGAGACGTTCGACCTCAAGACGCGCCTGCGCAAGGTGCTGCAGTTCCTCTCGCGCCAGCACGAGGTGCTGAAGGTCCGCGAGAAGATCAACAGCCAGGTCCAGGAGGAGATGGGCCGCAACCAGCGCGAGTACGTGCTGCGCCAGCAGCTCAAGGCCATCAAGGAGGAGCTGGGCGAGATCGACGAGAGCGGCGGCGACCTCGACGACTTCCGCGAGAAGATCGTGGCCGCCAAGATGCCGGCCGAGACCGAGAAGGTCGCCATGAAGCAGCTCGAGCGGCTCAAGGTCATGCAGCCGTCGTCCGCCGAGTACACGGTGACGCGCACCTACCTCGAGTGGCTCGTCGAGCTGCCGTGGTCGGTGGCGACCGAGGACAAGCTCGACATCCAGGAGGCGCGGGACATCCTCAACACGGACCACTACGACCTCGAGAAGGTCAAGAAGCGCATCCTCGAGTACCTCGCGGTCCGCAAGCTCAAGACCGACAAGAAGGGGCCCATCCTGTGCCTCGTGGGGCCGCCCGGCGTCGGCAAGACGTCGCTCGGCCGCTCCATCGCGCGCTCGCTCGGGCGCAAGTTCATCCGCATCTCGCTGGGCGGCGTCCGCGACGAGGCCGAGATCCGCGGCCACCGGCGCACCTACGTCGGCTCGCTGCCGGGCCGCCTCATCCAGGGCATGAAGAAGGCCGGGTCGCACAACCCGGTCTTCATGCTCGACGAGATCGACAAGCTCGGGCACGACTTCCGCGGCGACCCCGCGGCGGCGCTGCTCGAGGTGCTCGACCCCGAGCAGAACTCGAACTTCTCAGACCACTACCTGGAGGTGCCGTTCGACCTCTCCAAGGTCATGTTCGTCGCCACGGCGAACATCATGGACCCCATCCCGCCCGCGCTGCGCGACCGCCTCGAGGTGCTCGAGCTGCCCGGCTACACGCGCGAGGAGAAGCTCAGCATCTCCAAGCAGTTCCTCATCCCCAAGCAGCTCGAGGAGCACGGGCTCTCGGCCGAGAAGGTGGTCTTCGAGGACGCGGCGGTCGCCGAGATCATCGACGCCTACACGCGCGAGGCCGGCGTGCGCAACCTCGAGCGCGAGATCGCGAACGTCGTGCGCGCCATCGCCGTGCTCGTGGCCGAGGGCAAGGCGCAGCCGGTCGAGAAGCTCAACGTCGAGCGCATCGCCGAGCTGCTCGGGCCCGCCAAGCACATCTCCGAGGTCGCCGAGCGCACGGCCGAGCCGGGCGTCGCCACGGGCCTCGCCTGGACGCCCGTGGGCGGCGACATCCTCTTCATCGAGGCGACGAAGATGAACGGCAAGGGCAGCCTCGTGCTCACGGGGCAGCTCGGCGACGTCATGAAGGAGTCGGCGCAGGCCGCGCTCTCGTTCATCCGCTCGCGCGCCCGGTGGCTCGGCCTCGAGGAGAACTTCCTCGAGAAGACCGACATCCACGTGCACATCCCGGCGGGCGCCATCCCCAAGGACGGCCCCTCGGCGGGCGTGACGATGTTCGTCGCCATGGCCTCGCTGCTGACGGGGAAGCCCATCCGCAACGACGTCGCCATGACGGGCGAGATCACGCTGCGCGGGTTGGTCCTGCCCGTGGGCGGCATCAAGGAGAAGTTCCTCGCGGCGCACCGGGCGGGCATCAAGCGCGTCATCCTGCCGGAGCGCAACCGCAAGGACGTCGTCGAGATCCCCGAGCAGCCGAAGAAGGAGATCGAGATCCTCTTCGTCAAGCGCATGGACGAGCTCCTGCCGCTCGTGCTCACCGAGATGCCGAAGCTCGGGGCCATGACCGTCCCGGCCATGACGCCGCCCTCGGCGACGCCGCCGCCCGCGGCGTGAGCCGTGCGGCCCCGCGGCCGCCGCGGGTCAGGTGTCCGACGCCTCGGGCGTGAAGGTCAGCGGCCGCAGCGTCGGCTCGGACAGGGCGGCGTCGAGGGCGACGGACATCGGCTCGTCGCAGCGCGCGTTGGACCAGGCGCGGTAGTGGACGCGGACGGGCGAGGAGAGGCCGGGGCCGAGCGCGAAGGGGGCGTCGTGGTCGTCGGGCTCCGTCGCGTCGCCGCGAACGACGAGCGCGAGGCGGGCGGGGACGATCGAGACGGGCGCCGGCCCGGCGTTCGTCACGCGGAGGGCGAGCACGAGGTCGAGGATCCCGTTCTGATCGTGGCGGACGCGGCGGCGGCACCGCTGGCCGACGAGGGCCACGGTGACGCCGCCGGTCGTGACCGGCGGATCTCGGCGCAGGAACGGGCGATCCGAGCAGGCGGCGGCGAGCGCTCCGATGACGAGGAGCGCGGCGCCGCCCGAGCGAGAGAGCCTCACCCAGGGGATCTGGAGCCGCGCGGCGGGGCGCGCAAGGCCGGGCCCGGCTAGGCCGCGAGCTCGGTGGCCGGGGTGTCCTTCTCGGGCAGGTGGAAGTAGCGGTTGAAGAGGCCGTGACCGGCGTAGATGAGCGGCGTCAGCAGGATGGCCATGGCCAGCTTGCCGAGGTAGTTGTGGAGGGCGTTGTTGACGATGAAGCCGAGGGGCTTCGCCCCCACGAGGAACACGAAGCTCACGGCGAGGCTGTCGACGACCTGGGAGACGACCGTCGACCCCGTCGACCGCAGCCACAGCAGGCGGTGGCCCGTCGTGCGCCGGAGGAAGTGGAAGATCGAGATGTCGAGGAGCTGGCCGATGACGTAGGCGGTGAGCGACGCGACGTAGAGGCGCGCCGAGGTGCCAAACGCGCTCCGGAAGACGGAGTCCTGGATGGGCGAGTCGGGGCTCGTGGGGAGCTGCAGCGCGAGCGAGATGACCGCCCAGGTGAACACGGCGGCGCCGAGGCCGGCCATCGTGATGCGCTTCGCGCCGTGCGTGCCGTAGAACTCGTTGACGAGGTCGGTGAGCACGAAGGTGAGCGGGAAGGGGACGATGCCGGCCGAGAAGGTGTGGCCGAAGACGACGAAGAACTTGCCGCCCACGAAGTCCCCCGTGACGAGCGCCGCGACGAAGAGCGCCGTCAGGAAGGCGAAGAATCTCTGCTTTCTGTCCAAGTCGAGGCGAAGCCTACCCTCAAAAGGGGAAGGTGGTCACGAGATACACGGGTCGCCGGCGAGGGCCAGGCTCGCGCCGACGGCCGACTCATCGCGGGGAGGTCATCGGGCGGACGTCACCGCCCGCGCCGGGTCAGGTCGCGGTAGGCGCGGAGGTGGCGCAGCGACGCGCCGTAGTCGCCGCCCTTCTCGTACAGGCGCGCGGCGTTGTAGTGCGCGTCGGCGTTCTGCGGGTTGAGCGCGACGGCGCGCTCGTAGGCGGCGATCGCCTCGGCGACGTCGTCCTGGTCCTCGAGCGCGACGCCGAGGTTGAACGTCGCCGTGGGATCGTCGGGCCGGCTGGCCAGCGCCTGCCGGTAGTGCCCCTCGGCGCCCTCGAGGTCGCCGCGCTCGTGCAGGAGCCGCCCGAGGTTGATGTGGGCGTCGGCGTGGCGGGGCGCGCGCGCGAGCACCTCGGCGTAGCTCGCCTCCGCCTGCGCCGGATCGGCCTCCTCGAGGTCGCACCCGATCTCGTAGAGCTCCTCGATCGAGAGCCCGGCCACGTCGCCCTTGAACGTGACGGGCAGGGCGGCGGGGCCGGCCGCGTCGCGCCGCGCGGGCAGCTCGGCGAGCGGCGTCAGGGCGCCGTCGCCCTCGGCGCAGCCGCGCTCGAAGTCGAGCAGCACCTGGCCGGACTCGACCTGCCAGCGGGCCGAGCCCTCGCGCGCGACGACGCGCTGGTCCTCGGCGCCGAGCTGCACGCCCGTGAGCGGCCGCTCGTCGGGCAGGCGCGCGCGCAGCTTGCGCAGCGCCGAGGCGACGCGCCGGGGCGGCACGCGCTCGCGGACGAGGCCCTCCGCCGTGCGCAGCAGCAGGAGATCCTGGAACGAGAAGCGCAGCTCGCCGTTGTCGCCCCGCTGCGGCGCCAGCACGCCCGAACGCACGTACGCGCGCAGTCGCGCGGGGGGCAGGCCGAGCATCCTCGCCACGTCCTGCGCCGAGTAGCCGCTCACGGCGGCGAATATAGCCTAGCGCTTGGCGGCGCGGGTGCGCTTCTCGGCCTTGGCGGCGGGCGCCGAGCGGCGCGCGCCCTTGCGGTCGTCCGCCTCGGCCTCGCTCTTGGCGGAGGCGGGCGCGGACGCGAGGCTCGCCTTGAGCGCCTCCATGAGGTCGATGATGCGCGCGGGCTGCGGCTCGGGCGCGGAGGTCGCGATGTCCTGGCCTTCCTGCTTGCGCCTGATGTCGGCCTGGATGCGCTCGCGGACGTCGTCGTGGTAGAGCGTCGGCTCGAAGGTCTCGGCGGCGATCTGGTCGATGAGCTGCCGCGCGAGCTTGAGCTCGGGCTCGCGCACGTCGACGTCGGGGAGCGGCACCTCGGCGAGCGGGCGCACCTCGTCGGCGTAGAGGAGCTGCTGCAGGACGAGGCCGCCCGGCTTCTCGGTCGTCGGCCGCACCATGACGAGGTACTGCTTGCCGCGCGCGGCGTAGCGGGCGAGGGCGGCGCGGCCGCTCTCGCGCATCGCCTCGGCGAGCAGCATGTACGCCTTCTCGCCCCCCTTCTCGGCGCTGAGGTAGTAGGGCTTGTCGAAGTAGACCGGGTCGATGGCCGACACGGGCACGAACTGCGCGATGTCGATCGTCTCGGTGGCGCGCTCCTCGAGGGCCTTGAGCTCCTCGGGCGTGAAGGTGACGTACTGGTCCTTGGAGATCTCGTAGCCCTTGACCATGTCCTCGCGCGGGACGATCTCGTTGTTGTCGCGCGGGCAGACGTACTGCTGCTTGACGCGCGTGCCGCACTTGGCGTGCAGCAGGTGGAAGGAGACGCCCGCCGACGGCTGCGTCGCCGAATAGAGCTTCACCGGGATCGAGACGAGCCCGAACGATATCGTCGCCGCCGCGATTGCACGCGCCATGTGGGACATTGTAATCCCGCCCCCGACAGACCCCAAATTTTGGGCGGAACGCAAAAAAAATGGTCGGGGGCGCCGCTCAGGCGACCAGGGCGCGGAGCTTGGCGGCGAGCCGGGGGCCGACGCCCTCGTCCTCGTGCTTGAAGAACACGTAGGCGGTCTCCCACGCGCGCGCCTTCATCCGCTCGGCCCAGGCGCCGAGCGCCGCGTCGTCGTAGTCCTGACGGCGCAGGCGCAGGTAGCCCCACGAGGCCGTCTCCTCGACGGGGGTGGCGAGCTCCTCCGACTCGGCGAGGCAGAGGGCGGCGTCGCGGCTGCGCAGGACGTCATACACGTCCGGGGAGAACCAGGACTCGTGCCGGAACTCCAGGGCCGCGCGCAGCCCCGGCGGCAGCTGGGCGACGAATTCTTGCAGGCGCGGCAGGTCCTTCTTCATGAAAGGCGGCAGCTGGAAGAGCACGGGCCCGAGGCGCTCTCCGAGGGCGCCCGCGGCCTCGCGCAGGCGCGTCAGGCTGTCGGCGACGTCCGCGAGCTTCTTCTCGTGCGTGATGCGGCGCGGGCTCTTGAGCGCGAACCGGAAGCCCGGCGGCGTCTCGGCGGCCCACTTCTCGAGCATGGCCGGCGCGGGCATCCGGTAGAAGGTGTTGTTGATCTCGACCGTGTCGAGGCGCTCGGCGTAATAAGCCAGCATCTTCGCCGCGGGCAGCTTCTCGGGGTAGAAGCTGCCGCGCCAGGGTGCGTAGCTGAAGCCGCTCGTGCCGATGTGGATGCGCATGGGCTGCTCGTGGCCGGGTCTCGGTCGGGCGCGTTGTTTGCCAGGCGGTCGCGCCGACAGGTAAACTATCAGGTAATGGCGAAGAGCAAGGTCGCCAATCCCTTCGAGGACACGACCCGCATGTCGCCCGCGCCGGGCCCCCAGGCCGGCGAAGGGAACGCCGCGTACCTCGTGGTCCTGGCCGGCTCGAACGTCGGCGAGATGTACAAGATCGAGAAGGAGCGCACCGTCATGGGGCGCGGCGACCACGTCGACGTGCGCCTCTTCGACGAGGGCATCTCGCGCGAGCACGCCCAGGTCGTGCAGGAGAAGGGCGACACGGGGGCGCGCAACATCCTCGAGGACATGGGGTCGACGAACGGCACCTTCTGCAACGGCGCGAAGGTGCAGCGGCAGGTCCTCGCGGACGGCGACAAGATCCTGCTCGGCTCGACGACCATCCTCAAGTTCACGTACCAGGACAAGCTCGACGAGATGTTCCAGCGCCAGATGTCGGAGTCGGCGCTGCGCGACGGCCTCACGAAGGCCTTCAACAAGCGCTACTTCACGGAGCGCATCGACAGCGAGTACACCTACGCCGTCCGCCACGCCGCGCCCCTGTCGCTGATGTTCCTGGACATCGATCACTTCAAGAAGATCAACGACGTCCACGGGCACCCCGCGGGCGACCACGTGCTGGTCGAGCTCGCGAAGCTGGCGCACGGCGCGCTCCGCAACGAGGACATCTTCTGCCGCTACGGCGGCGAGGAGTTCGCCGTCGTCTCGCGCGGCACCGACCTCGACGAGTCGCGGCCCCTGGCCGAGCGCCTGCGCAAGGCCATCGAGGAGCACGACTTCTCGCACGACGGTAAGCGCATCCCCGTGACGATCAGCGTCGGCGTCGCGCGCGCGCCGCGCGCGGGCATCGGGTCGGCGGCCGAGTTCGTCGCGCTCGCCGACGAGACCATGTACACCGCGAAGCGGTCGGGCCGGAACCGCGTCTGCGTCGCCAGCGACAACGAGCCGGCCACCAAGGCCTAACCGCGGCGCGAGGGCTCAGTCGGTCTCGCTGAAGCGGGCGGGGCGGGCCAGGGCGGCCCGCAGGCGCCGGAGGTACTCGTCGCGCGGGATCGTCGTCGCGCCCAGGCGCTCGAGGTGCGGCGTCTGCACCTGGGCGTCGAGCAGCGAGAAGCCGCCCGCGCGGAGCCGCTCGACGAGGTAGGCGACGGCCGCCTTCGAGGCGTCGGTGCGCCGGTGGAACATCGACTCGCCGCCGAAGAAGCCGCCCAGCGTGACGCCGTAGAGCCCCCCCACGAGCGCGTCGCCCTCCCAGACCTCGACGCTGTGGGCGAGCCCGCGCCGGTGCAGCTCGCCGTAGCCGCGCAAGAAGTCGTCGGTGATCCAGGTCGCGGGCCGCAGCTCCGTCGACTCGCCGCACGCCCGCATGACGCCCGCGAAGTCGCGATCGCACGTGAAGCGCCAGCCGCTCCGGCGCGCGCTGCGGGCGATCGTCCGGTGAGGACGCCAGGTGTCGAGATCGAAGATCGCGCGCGGATCCGGCGACCACCAGGTGACCGCCGGGTCGGACGACCACGGGAAGATCCCGGCCCGGTAGGCCTGCACGAGGCGCTCGGGATCGAGCGTGCCGCCGATGGCCACGAGCCCCTCGGGCCACCCCTCGGCGCCGACCGCCTCGCTCGCCCGGAGCTCGCCCAGCGCGCCCGGGTCGGGCAGGTGCTCCGTCGAAGGCGGGTTGCGCAGCTCGTCCACGGCCGTCAGTTTACCGCGGGAACAGCCCGGCCGCCTGCCTCCTCCTTCCTTCGGGGGACGGCCGTGTGGGTCGGCGCCGTACGCCGGCCTCAGAGCGCCCGGAGCTCGGCGTAGGCCTCGTGCTCGGCGGCGAGCTCGGCCGCCGCGGCGCGCAGGCGCTCGCAGGGGACGGCGAGGACGGCCGCCGGGTCCGCCGGCCCGAGCTCGTCGCGCGTCGCGCTCGCGAGGGC
>DASZWW010000479.1:0-10811 GCA_035546175.1 Polyangia bacterium | reverse complement strand
TCGCGCCCGTCTTCCCGGCGGCGCCCGCCGTCGAGCCCGCCGCCCCCGCCGTCGAGCCGGCGGCCCCCGTCGCGCCGGCGCTCCCGCCCGCGCCGCCCGCGCCCCCGTGCACGGGCGTCGTGCAGCCCAGGATCCCGCACGCCGTCGCGACGTCGAGGTTGGCGAGCGCCGTCGACGCCTGGTCGAGCTGCGCCTGCTTCGAGCTGCCGAGCTGGCGGCGCTGATCGAAGAGCATCTTCACGATCTTGAGCTCCGCGTCCGTGTAGGTCGCGCCCACGCTCTGCTGCAGCGTCGTGAGGAACTTGTACTGGAACTGGTTCGTCGGCTCGATCATCGTGCCTTCGCCGTAGTCGTTCCAGGTGGCGATCTGCAGCGGGTCGCCGGCGTACATCCCGAGCTGGAACGTCGACGAGAACGTGTCGCCGCCCTCGGTGTTGTCGGGCTTGAGGGTGTACGAGATCTTCCACGTCGGCCCCGGCCACCCGCCCGCCGCGTAGTACGGGTTGAAGCCCGGGTACAGCACGGGGATCATGAGGCCGTGGTTGCCGCCGTCGAGGCCGTTGTCGAAGTCCGACACGCCCTTGAGCCCGTTCTGCGCCACCCAGGCGAACTGCCCCTGCGCGTTGCTGCCGGCGTTGGCGTTGTACCAGAGCGAGAAGAGCGTCGGCTTCGTCGCGAAGACCGACAGCACGTTGGTCCAGTCGGCCGGGTTGGTGATCTTCTGCGGGCCGAAGACGAGCAGCAGCGGCTGGCCGTTGACCTTGGCGTAGTTCGACCTGCCGAAGTAATTGTCGCGCGCGTAGGACATGTCGTTCTTCGCGGCGTCGACGGAGACGGCGTCCTGGTCCTCGTAGACGATGCCGAACTCGAGGCCGAAGGAGGCCGTGCGGTCGATGATCGCCTCGGCGTTGGCCTTGTTCTGGGGCAGGTCGTTGGCGCCGTTCAGGCCGGGCCAGTCGATGAGCACGCCGTCGATGCCCGCGTACTTCATCGTGAGGAGCTGGTACTCGATGACGACGGGATCGCCCGAGCCGTACTCGCCGATCATCGGCGCGTAGTACGAGGCCACGCCGGTGGCCGGGTTGCGCGCGTTGAGCGACCAGTGCAGGCCGCCCACCTGGAACCACGGCATCATGTGCACGTAGATCTTGCGCGTGAACGACTTCCTGACGGCGAGCGGCCGGGCCGTCTCCTCGATCGAGGCCTCGTCCGGCGGCGCGCAGGCGGCGCCCGCGACCGCGAGGGCGGCGGCCAGCGCCAGCGCCCGCGGCGCGAGCGAGCGAGGGGCTGCGAACGACGGGCGCCTCGCGGATGCTCCGTGCTCCATCGAGGCCGACGTTGGCACATCGGCGCGCCGGGCGCAGTCTCGATTGGTTTTTAACCAGCCGCTCCCGCGCGCGGAGCGCGGCGCCGCGGCCGGCGCTGGACCTACACGGTCGACACGCCGAGGGCGCGGTAGACGCGGCTGCGCCCCGAGATGGCGCGGCTGATCAAGGCGCTGCCGGCGGCGGAGAGCCCGAGGCGCGTGCGCCAGCGCCGCCCCCGGGCGAGCACGACGAGGCCCGCGCCGAGGAGCAGCGACACGCCGCGCTCGATGCGGTGCACGTTCTCGCCGCGGACGCGGCCAAAGAAGCGCGGCTCACGGTGAATGTACCCGCGCGAGATCTTCGTGATTGTCTTGGTCATGCTCCCTCCCTCCAGGAAGCTGCGACCGGAACGCCTGCGCGCAAGCCCCGGCCCCCGCGGCGCGGCCACGCGGGCGCGGGCCCGGTGCTAGGATTGCCGCATGTTCATCGTGCTGGGCGGAATCGTGGTCGGCGGGCTGGCGTTGCTCCTGACGGGCATCCGCGTCCTCAACGAGTACGAGCGCGGCGTGATCTTCCGGTTCGGCCGCGCGCGCAAGGCGCTCGCCTCGCCCGGCTTCAACGTCCTGCTGCCCTTCGGCATGGACCGCATGCGCGTCGTCGACATCCGCACGCGCGCCATCCAGATCCACCCGCAGGAGGTCATCACGCACGACAACATCTCCATCATGGTCGACGCCGTCGTCTACGCGTCGATCGCCTCGCCGTCGCACGCGATCCTCGAGGTCGAGGACTACCTGCCCGCGACGCTGCAGCTCGCCGCGACCACGCTGCGCGCCGTGCTCGGCAAGATGGACCTCGACGAGATCCTCGCCCACCGCGACAAGATCAACGGCGAGGTGCGCACGATCCTCGACACGCGCACCGAGCAGTGGGGCGTCGAGATCTCGGCCGTCGAGATCAAGGACATCCAGCTCCCCAAGGAGATGCAGCGGGCGATGGCGCGCCAGGCGGAGGCCGAGCGCGAGCGGCGCGCCAAGGTCATCGCCGCCGAGGGCGAGGTGCAGGCGGCCTCGAAGCTCGCGCAGGCCGCCGAGATGATCGCGGCGCACCCGGGCGCGCTGCAGCTGCGGCTCTACCAGACGCTCGTCGAGGTCTCGGGCGAGGCGGCGACGACGATCGTGTTCCCCGTGCCCATCGATCTCGGCGCGGCCGGCGCGAGCGGCGCGGGCGCGGCCGCCCCCGCGCGCGACCTCCAGGCGATGATGCAGAGCGCGGTCGCGCTCGCGGCCAACCAGCGCGGCGCGACGAAGAGCCTGCCCGAGAGCGGCGAGCGCGACACGGTCGATCGCGCCCGCGACCACGAGACCGTCCCCTCCCGCGAGCGCTAGCCCCGTCGCCGGCCCGGTGGGCTCGACGGCGGGCGCCCCCGAGGGACGATTCGAGGGTGGGCGGGTTCCGCCGCCGCCCCTAGCGGCGGCGCTCGAACGTGAGGGCGTAGACGAGCACGGTGCGGCTGCGCGAGACGCGCCAGAGCCAGGGCGCGGCGAGCCTCACGTCCTCGACGTGCCGCGCGAGCGCGGGATCCTGCGCGAGCATGAGGCGGGCGAGCGCGGGGCTGGTGCCCGAGAACAGCTCGCGCCGCGCCTCGAGGCGCGCCAGGAGCGCCTCGCCGTCGAGCTCGGCCAGGAGCCGCTCGAGCGGCTGGCTCTCCGACGAGACGACGTCGGTCGCGAGGACGCACCGCCCGCCCGGCCGCGCGAGCGCGACGAGGGCCCGCAGGTGCGCCGCGAGCGCGACGTCGAGCACGTTCATGAGCAGCGCCCCGTCGCCCAGCGCCGTGAAGCAGGTCCAGGCCACCTGGCTGAGGAAGCAGTCGGACACGACGACGTCGAAGGGCCCGCCGAGCTGCGCCGCGACGCGCGCGCCCGCGAGCGGCGCCGCGCGCGCGAGCGTCTCGAGGTCGGGCGCCTCCGCCCGCCAGGACGGCAGCCGATCGAGCAGGCCCGAGAGATCGCGGCCGGGATGAACGACGAGGCGCGTCCTCGTCGCCACGTCCTGACGCCGCACCGCGCGGCGGAGCGCGGCGGCGTCCAGATCGGCGAGGTGCACCTCGTCGAACGCGCGCGCCAGGACGCCGAGGTCCAGGTCGTTGGCGTTGCCGGCGCCGAGCACGAGGGCGCGCCCCCCGCGCCCCTGGCCGACGACGAGGCGGGTCAGGGACGACCGGTGGCCGGCATAGAGGTCCCAGAGCCCCGCCGAACGGTCGTTGTTACGAACCTGGAGGTCGACGAGCGACCCCGTCCTCGTCGCCGACGACGACCCGAGGGCGAGCGTGACGAATCCGGATTCCCGACTCCCTGCCACCCGGATCGTCGATTGAGCCCGTCCCTTCTGACGGCCGCCCTCGGGGGGCTGAGCCCAAACGCCCCTGGGCGCGTCTCAGGATGTCGCATTGACAAAGAGCGATTTGCCACAAACCCCTCGTTACCGGCTCTTCACGCCGCATGGGGACGTGGTATGCACGGGGGGCACGACGCCCGGGAGCGAGGACCCGCGAGGCGTCGGCGCGAGACGCCCTGTTCGAGGAGGTACGTCATGACGCGGACGAGCAAGCTGGTTTGGGGCGCGGCATGGGTCGCCGGTCTAGCGTTTGCGATGATCGCTGCCTGCAACTTCCAGGCGGGCGTCAACGGCAACCCGCCGCCCGGCGTCGACGCGGCCGTCGGCTCGCCGGGCACCGCCGGCTCGGGCGCGGCCGGCTCGCCCTACGTCGACGCCGCGTCCCCGTTCGACTTCGGAATGCAGTACGTGAGCACGGGCAGCGGCGGCGCCGGCCAAACGGGCCCCTGCGTGAAGCTGACGTGCCAGCAGACGTCGTGCCGCGGGGCGGGCTGCAAGGTGACCTGTCCGCCGGGCCAGCGCACGACGGTCAGCGGCACGGTGTTCGACCCCGCGGGCGTCACGCCCCTCTACAACATCGCCGTCTACGTGCCCAACGACACCCTCGCTCCGATCAGCGACGGCCCCAGCTGCGACCCGTGCGATCCCAACACCGGCACGTCGCTCCTGTCCGGGAGCCCCGTCGTCATCACGAAGACGGACACGGCGGGCAAGTTCTCGCTCGGCAAGGAGACCATCACCGACGTCCCCGCCGGGACGAACATCCCGATCGTCTTCCAGGTCGGCAAGTGGCAGCGCCAGATCACGCTACCCACCGTGACGGCCTGCCAGGACAACCCCATCCCCGACGGGATGGCGCGCCTGCCGAAGAACTCGATGGAGGGGCACATCCCCCACATCGCGCTCACGACGGGCGCCTCGGACGCCATGGAGTGCCTGCTGAAGAAGATCGGCGTCGACGTCCCCGAGTTCACGACCACCGACGGCATGGGCCGCATCAACCTCATCGCGGGCGGCACGGCCATGACCAGCGGGACGAGCTCCTTCGCGACGATGCCCTCGTCGGGCAGCATGACGTTCACGCCCGTCCACCCCGCGGCGGGCGGGCCCGACTGGTGGGACAGCCTCGACAACCTCAAGAAGTACGACATCCTGCTGCACTCCTGCGAGGGCGGCGCCGGCAGCTACACGGCCGCGATGGACCCCGGCTCGGTCAAGAGCATGGCGGCCCGGATGGCCTTGCAGCAGTACGCCGACATGGGCGGCCGCGTGTTCGCGTCGCACTGGCACGCCTACTGGTTCGAGAAGGGCACGCCGGACTTCATGTCGGTGGCGACGTTCCTGAACCCGCACGGCGGCCGCCTGCCCAACCCCACGGACGCGACGATCGATCAGACCTTCGACCAGGGGAAGGCGCTCGCGCAGTGGATGATGAACGTCCAGGGCTCGACCATGCTCGGCACGGTGTCGATCGCGCAGGACGCGAGCAACACCGAGGTCGCCATGGCGGCGGGGCCGCCCATCTCGCAGCGCTGGATCTACGCCCCCGCCCAGAACGACACCGTGGTGTTCCTGAGCGCGACGACGCCGATCCCCAACGCCACGAACAAGACGCCCAACGCCTGCGGGCGCGCCGTGCTCTCCGACCTGCACGTGAGCGCGGGCGGCCCGGACAGCGACATGCCGAACACGCCGTTCCCGATGGGCTGCGTGACGACGGGCCTGACGCCGCGCGAGAAGGTCCTCGAGTTCATGCTGTTCGACATCGCGTCGTGCGTGCGGCCCATCGTCCAGTAGTGTCGGTGAACGATCAGTAGCGCACCCGCGACAACTTGTCGCAGGCGCTTACCCGGGACCTGGTGTACGGTGCCCCCTCTTCAAATTCTCAGGGGGGTCCAATGCGCACAAGCCATCGTTCATCCGCCGGCTTCGCCAGCTCGTTCAGCTTCGCGCTCTCGATCTGTCTTTCAACCGCTCTCGTCGGCTGCGTCGACCAGGCGCCGCCCGCGACGACCGAGTCGTCGAGCGCCGCCACGGCGGCCGCTCCGACGTACCTCGTCTCCTTCGCGAGCGGCTCGGTCCCCTCGAACGCCGCCTCGATCCTGAGCACGGCGGCCGGTTCGGCCGGCGCGACCATCAAGGCGACCTACGCGAACCTCGGCATGGTGCTCGTCTCGACGAGCTCGACGAGCTTCGTGTCGGCCCTGCGCGCCGACTCGCGCGTCGACGCCGTCGGCCCCTCGAGGAAGCTGTCGAGCGCCATCAACGGCGTTACGGGCAAGACGGCCATCAACTTCAAGGAGGCCAAGCCCACGGCGCGCCCGAAGGTGTTCAGGGCGCCGGGCGCGGACCCGCTCTCCTTCCGCCAGTGGGACATGGACCAGATCCACTCGCCGCAGGCGCGCGCCATCAACGCGGGCAGCAGCTCCGTCCTCGTCGGCATCCTCGACTCGGGCATCGACATCACGCACCCCGACCTCGCCGGTCAGGTCAACACGGCCGCCAGCGCCTCCTGCATCGGCGGCGTCGTCGACACGACGCAGGCGGTCTGGTCGAACGACATCATCGGCCACGGCACGCACGTCGCGGGCAACATCGCGGGCAAGAAGAACAACGTCGGCATCGTGGGCGTCGCGCCGGGCGTCAAGCTCGCGGGCGTCAAGCTCGCCGTCGACGACGTCAACGACCCGAACTTCGGCCTGGTCTTCGCCGACGCCATGGTGTGCGCCATCGACTGGGCCATCCAGAAGAACTTCGACCTCATGAACGCTAGCCTCACGATCGATCCGTTCACGGGCCCGATCGACGACATCTTCTGCACCGACGACCCGGACCGCGACGCCGTCATCACGATGGTGCGCAAGGCCGTCGTCAAGGCGGCCCTCAAGAACATCTCGCTCGTCGCCTCGACGGGGAACATGTTCCTCGACCTCGCCTCGCTCAAGAGCCCGAACGGCGCGAAGTGCGACGTCCTGCCCGTCGCGCTCCCGACCGTCATCGGCGTCAGCGCGGTCGGCTACACGAAGCAGCTCTCGTGGTTCTCCGACTACGGCGCCGGCCAGGTGGACCTCGCGGGTCCGGGCGGCGACAACCTCATCCCCGACACGCAGGTCCCCGACACGACGGCCTCGGGGCAGGTGCTCTCGAGCGTTCCGCCCGGCAGCCTCTACTACGCGCTGGCCGCCGGCTGGAACGGCCAGGTGCAGGACTGCTCGACCGGGACGTGCTCCACGTACGCCTACCTCCAGGGCACCTCGCAGGCCGCGCCGCACGTCACGGGCGTGGCGGCGCTCGCCATCAGCCGGTTCGGGAAGATGGGCCCCGTGGCGCTGCGCTGGGTGTTGAGCCGCACGGCCAGCGGGCTCGCCTGCCCTGCCTCCCCGTACGACCCGGGCATGACCGGCCAGCCCGCGACGTGCTCGTCGGAGAAGCTCTTCGGCGGCCTCATCAACGGCACGAACTTCTACGGCGCCGGCGAGGTCGACGCCTACAACGTCCTCACGAAGTGAGCGGCCCGGCCTGACACGACGAGGGCGTCGCGAGAGATCGCGGCGCCCTCTTCCTCGTCCGTCACTTCTTGGTCTTCGTCTTCTCGGCCTTCGCGTCGGCCTTCGCTTCGACCGAGGTCGCGGTCATCGTGTACATGATGGTGACCTTCGCGCCCACCTTGAGGTCGCCCGTGACCTTGGTGTCCTTGGTGCGCGCGAGCTGCCACTTCTCCTTGCCCTTCTGGACGGTGATCGACGAGTCCGTGACCTCGAGGACCGGCCCCGTCACCTGGTACTCCTTGTCGGCGGCGCGCGCCGGCGAGGCGGCGAAGAGCGCCGCGCCCAGGGCCAGCGCGGACACGAACGTGGACATCGAGCGGGTGGCTTTCATGAGCTCCTCCGTGTTTTGAAGAAAACGCGGGGGAATACTGCGCACGCGGGCGCGAAATGTCACGGGTGGGCGTGGCGGCGCCAGAGCTCCGCGAGCACGACCGCGGCCGCGGCCCCGACGTTGAGGCTCTCGACGTGCCCGCTGCCGGGGATCTCGAGGGTGAGGTCGGCGGCGCGCGCGACCTCGGGGGCGAGCCCGACGTCCTCGGCGCCGAGGACGATCACGGCGCGGCCGGGGATCTCGGCCGCGAAGAGCGGGGTTCCGCCGCGGCTCGAGGTGGCGCAGATCGTGAATCCCGCGCGGCGCGCCTCGGCGAGCGCCGCGGGCAGCGCGGGCGCGGTCACGACGTCGACCCACTCGGCGCCGCCCTGCGCCGTCCGGTAGACGACGGGGGGCAGGCGCCTCGGCGCGCCCTCGACGAGGACGGCCCGCGCGCCGAAGTGCGCCGCCGTGCGCACGATGGCACCCGTGTTGTGCGGGTTCTCCACGCCCGCGAGCGCGACGACCCAGCCGGGCCCCGGCGCGGCGAGGACCTCGGCGAGCGCGCGCGGCGGCGGCGCGGCCGCGACCACGCAGATGCCCTCGTGGTGGCGGCTCTCGGTGAGCCGCTCGAGCTCCGCGGCCTCGACGACCTTGTACGGCAGGCGCCGCTCGGCGCAGGCGTGCAGCAGATCGCCGAACGGCTTGACGAGCTCCTTCGCGAGGTAGACGCGGAGGATGCGGCCCGGCCGCCGCGCGAAGAGCGCCCGGCACGCGTGGCGCCCGCACACCTTGATCTCGGCGTCGCGGTTGCGCGTGGCGCCGCCGCCGGGGCGCCCGCCCCCCCGCGCCGCGCCGGGCCGCGCCGAGACCTCGCGTCCCCGCGGCGCGGGCCGGGCGCGCTCCTTCATTTCTTCCGCGTCCGGAGCCCCTCCGGGACGGTGAGCGTGTGGATGCCGAACCGCCTCTCGTTGCCGGCGATGTCGGCCGAGTAGCCGGTCGACTCGAACCACTCGGTCATGAGCGCGACGTCCTCGCTGTTCTGCCGGACGGCCGCCATGGGGAGCTGCTGGTACGTGAGGGTCTTGCCGAGCGCGGGCCCCAGCGCGGCGGCGGCCTCGGGCATCGTGAGCGCGTCGCCCGCGATGTCGACCTCGACGTTCTTCATCTGCTCGGCGTCGGCGAAGGCCCTGGCGCCGTACTTGCCGATGTCGTCGACGGCGACCATCTGCAGCTTGGTCGTCGGCCGGAGCCCGAACATGAGCTTGTCTCCCTGGATCGACCACCCGCTCGTCAGGTTCTCCATGAAGAACACGGGGCGGATGACGGCGTACGACGGGAACCCCAGCGCCCTCACCGCCTCCTCGACGCGGAACTTGTTGTCGAAGTGCGGGATGCCCGTCTTCTTGTGGGCCGACCCGACCGACGCATAGACGAAGCGCTGCACGCCGGCCTCGCGGGCCAGCGTGGCCAATCGCTTGCCCTGCTCCTCTTCCTTCGCGACGCCCGCCTCCCAGGTGTTCTGGACGGCGTAGACGCCCCAGGCGCCCGCGAGCGCGCGCGCGAGGGACGCGGCGTCGTCGAGATCGGCGGCGACGACGTCGGCGCCGAGCGCCGCGACGGCCTTGGCGGCCTCGCCGTCCGGCTTGCGCGTCATCGCGCGCAGCTTGAAGCCGCCGCGCCTCGCGAGGTGGCGCAACGTGGCGCCTCCCTGCTTCCCCGTCGCGCCCGTGATGAGAATCAACTTGTCGGCCATGGCGTCCTTCTCCTGGTCCTCGTCATCGGGGACGCGCGGGAGACTAGCAGGCGGCCGCTCAGCGCGCGAACCGCACGTCGCGCGCGCGCGCGTCCGCCGCGAGGAGCCCGAGCAGCGCCTCGCCCTCCGCCTCGAGCGCCGCGCGATCGGGCGCCGCGAGCCGGCGCATGGGGCGCAGCACGAGCGTGGCCCGCTCCCTGGCGCGCTCGAGCTTCCACGTGCCCGCCACGAAGCCGTCGACGAGGAAGGGCGGCAGGAAGGTGTTCTCGGCGCGCATGCGCGGCAGATCCTCGGCGGCGACGATGCGCGCGCGATCGGCGTGCGCGAGGAACGCGTTGTCGTAGTCGGGCAGGAGGCGCGGCGGGGCGGGCGCGTCGGGATCGGGCCGCGGCGCGCGCGGCACGTCGAAGAGCTCGCGCCCGCGCTCGTCGGCGAGCACGCGCAGCCGCGGCCGCAGGCGCGCGAAGAGCGGGGCGGCGCCGCCGAGCCCCGACCACGCCTGGAAGTCCGCCGCCGTCGCCGGACCGAACGCCGCGAGGTAGCGCAGCGCGAAGGCGTCGGGCGACGCGTCCGTCGCGAGCCCGCGGCCGAGCCACGCCTCGGCGTCCGCGCAGCGAGGCAGCCCGCCCTCGCCCCACAGGCCGCGCGGCGGCACCTGCACGAGCGGCAGGAGCGCCCGCATGGCGTAGCCGAGGGCCTCGGCGTCGGCGCCCGGCCGCAGCGCCGCCAGCCGCGCGCCGAGCTCGCTCGTCGTGAGCGGCCCCTCCTCGAGCAGCGCGCGCGCCTTCGCCACGAGCGGGGCGAGGTCGAGCGCGCCGAGCCGCTTGCCGAACGGGCTCGAGGCGTGAGCGCGGGCGAGCACGGGCGCGAGGACGGGCCGCAGCGCGAGGCAGTCGCGCGCCGTCACGAGGTGGATCGTCGAGCGGTGCAGCGCGAGCCGCACGGCGCGCCGCGTGGACAGCAGGCGGGACAGCGCCTCGGGCCGGAACCCCTCGAGCCGCGACCAGAGCGCCAGGTACGGGGACGGCGTGTTCTGCGCCTGCAGCCCCACGAGGTGCTCGAGCGCGGCGGGCACGCCGCGTCGGACGCGCCCCAGCAACCATTGCCGGGCGAGGAGCGCGCGATTGAGGCCCCGCTTCGTGAGCCGTTCGGGGGTGGCCGTCCATCCCATGAATCGTCCCCTGCAATGCCATGAATCCCCTACCCATGGACAGCGGGGACGCTTTGGCATATCAATGCTCGGTTCGGAAACCCCCGAAGCGGGTCGGGAAAAACGCCTGGCTTGACCTAATCCCCGAGGAGGCTCCATGAGGACCACGTCAGTTCGCATCCTTGGCTCTTTTGCGCTCGCCTGTTGCATGGTCGCGTGTACCAGCGGCGGCGGTGGAACCGGGACCGGCACCGGCACCGCGGGCAGCGGCCAGGGCACCGCGGGCAGCGGCCAGGGCACCGCGGGCAGCGGCCAGGGCACCGCGGGCAGCGGCCAGGGC
>DASZWW010000478.1:0-9585 GCA_035546175.1 Polyangia bacterium | reverse complement strand
CGCCGCGCGGACGGCTCGTGGGCCGCGTGTTCGCGCGCGGCTCGCGCAAGCCCGTCGCGGGCGCCAGCGTCACCGTCGATCTCGACGAGCTCGCCGAGACGGATCGCGAGGGCCGCTTCGACGTCCAGGCGCCCTGCGGCGCGCGCCACGTCGGCCTCCAGGCGCCCGGGTTCGAGCCGCTCGCCCTCGAGCGCGACCCGTGCGCGGGCGCGCCGCCGCTCGTCGCGCGCCTCGCGCCGCGGCCCGGCGCCGCCGGCTACGAGACCGTCGTCCGCGCCCCCTCGAGCCGGCAGGAGATGCGCCTGCAGGGCGAGGAGCTCCTGCGCACGCCGGGCACGCTCGGCGATCCCTTCCGCGCCGTCGAGTCCCTGCCGGGCGTGACGGCCGTGGCGTGGCCCGCGCCCATCTACGCCGTGCGCGGCAGCAACCCGGGCGACACCGGCTTCTTCCTCGACGAGCTCCCGGTGCCCGCGCTCTTCCACTTCGCGCTCGGCCCGTCGGTCATCCACCCCTACTTCTTCCAGGACCTGGACTTCTACGCGGGCGGCTACCCTGCCCGCTACGGGCGCTACGTGGCGGGCATCGTCGCGGCCCGCACGCGGCCGGCGCCCGAGGACGACGTGCACGCGTCGGTCGACGTGCGCCTCTTCGACGCGGGGGCCATGGTGACGGCGCCCTTGCCGGGCCACGGCTCGGTGGCCGTCGCGGGGCGCTACTCGTTCACCGGCTCCGTCATCAACCTCTTCAGCGACACGGGCGTCTCCCTCGGCTACTGGGACTACCAGCTGCGCGCCGACCGCAGCTTCGGCCCGGCCCGCCTCACGCTGCTCGTGTTCGGCTCCAGCGACACCCTCACGACGCGCACGAACGCCGTCGCGCTGCGCTTCCACCGCGCCAAGCTGCGCGCCGAGGTCCCCGCGGCGGGCGGTCTCGTCGCCGCGAGCGTCGCCCTCGGCGCCGATCGCTCGGAGGCGCCCATCGTCGATCAGGTCCCCATCACGGTGAGCGCCGTGTCGGCGCTGCCGCGCCTCTCCTTCACGCGGCCGACCAAGCACGTCGACTTCGAGCTCGGCTTCGACGGCAAGCTGGAGCGGTTCGACCCCGTGACGACGCTCGACCGCGTGGCCGAGCTCGACCTCGGGCAGCGCCGCACGGTGCGCCTGCTGGCCGGGTACGCGTCCGCCGTCGTGCGCGCGGGCCCGCGCCTCGTCGTCACGCCCGAGCTGCGCCTCGACAGCTACGCCGTGGACAGCGCCGCCGACACGCAGCGGGCCGACCTCGGCCCTCGCCTCTCCGCGCGCTACGCGGTCTCGGACCGCACCTGGGTCAAGCTCTCGGGCGGCCGGTTCACGCAGCTGCCCAGCCTGCCGCTGCAGGTGCCGGGCGCCGAGGACTTCGGCCTCGCGCTCTACGGCCTGCAGACGTCGTGGCAGGGCGCGCTGGCTGTCGGCACGACGCGCTTTTGGGGCCTCGACGCGAGCGTCACCGGCTACGTCCAGCGCTACGTGCTCACCGACGTGCGCGATCCCGTCGTGACCTCGATGATCGACCCCCTGGCCGAGGACTACCTCGTGCGCCGCGACGCGCTCGCGTACGGGGCCGAGCTGCTCGTGCGCCGCGCGCTCACCGAGCGCCTGCACGGCTGGCTCTCCTACACGCTGTCCTGGAACGAGCGCGCGCTCGGCGGCGGCGTCATCGGGCCCTCGGACTGGGACCAGCGGCACGTCGTCAACCTCGTGCTCGGCTACCGCTGGCGCGGGTTCACCTTCGGCGGCCGCGCCCACTTCAACACGGGCCGGCCCGTGCTGGTCAGCGACGCCGCGGGCGAGGCCTACCAGCGCCTGCCGCCCTTCTATCAGATCGATCTGCGCGCCGATCGGCGCTTCCTCTTCGACAAGTTCGCCATCGACGGCTACCTCGAGGTGGTCAACGCCACGCTGACCCGGCAGGTGGTGGGCCTCGTGCAGCCGATGCCCGGCGCCCCGCCGACGGAGGACAGCTACCGCATCGTGCTGCCGTCCATCGGCGTGCACGCCGAGTTCTGAGCGGCCGCGCTCAGGAGCGCGGGAGGAGCGAGCCCGTCAGGTACATGCCGAGGGCCAGGAAGGCGCACAGGCCGAAGAACTCGAAGGCGACGGTCCGGCGCGCCTCGGGCGTCACCTCGACGAGCGGCGGCTCGAGCGGCTGCGCGCGGCGCGCGAACGTGTGGGTGAGGGCCATGATGCCGATGAGCAGGAGCTGCGGGGCCTGGGTCGTGATGAACAGGCCCGCCAGGATCACGAGGCCCACGATCCACGCCTGGCGCGAGAAGACGCGGGCGGCCCGGCCGCCGTCGAGGGGCGGGATGGGCGTCATGTTGAAGAGGTTGAGGAAGAAGGCCGTGTGCGCGAGGGCGAGCCAGAGGCGGCCGTGCGTCGCGAAGTAGAGGGCCACGCACACGAGGGCGCCGGCCGTGCCCGCGATGGGACCGGCGAGCGCGATCTCGGCCTCGACGATCGGCGAGCGGATCTGGCCCTTGAGGGTGATCATCGCGCCGAAGAAGGGGATGAAGACGGGGTAGCCCGCGGCGAGGCCGTGGCGCCTGATGGCGAAGCCGTGGCCGAGCTCGTGCACGAGGAGCAGCAGCACGAAGCCGACGCCGAAGGCCCACCCGTACCGCACGGCCTCGAACCAGATCATCGCGAACATCGAGCCCATCGTGATGGCCAGCTTCGCGAGCTTGAGCCCCTTGAGGAGCAGGAGCAGCGCCTTGGCCTTGGCGAGCAGCACGCCCAGCGTGACGGCGAGCCAGCCCCCCACGCCGCGACGGGGCGGCGGCGCCGGCTTGGGCAGAGAGATCCGCGGGGGACCGACGGGCTCTGGCTGTTCGGGGCTCATGATCAGCGCGCGCCCGGCGGTGGCTGCGAGCCGGGCGGCGGTCCCGTCGACGGGGGCGGGCCGGCGGGCGGAGGGGCCATGGGCGGGGGCGGATCGAAGGGGACGGCCGTGGGCGGCGGCGCGGCCAGGCTCTCGCTCGCGCGCTTGCCGCCGAAGACCCTCTTGAGCCAGGCGCCGACGCCGACGAAGAACACGACGACGAGCTTCTTCGCGGCGATGAGGATCGCGATCAGCTTGCCGCCGAACTTGGCGAGCAGGCCGACCTTGGCGAGCTTGAGGGCCGCCGCGCCCGCGCCGCCGAGCACGAGCGCCGCCAGGCCGTACTCGGCGACCTTGTCGTGGCTCTTGTCGAAGTCCTCGTAGCGCGCGCCGGGCTTGAAGGTGGTGGCGCGCAAGAGGGCCAGGCCGTCGACCTTCGAGGCCTCGATCGTCTTCGGGTCGTCCATGAGGTTGAGGGCGACGTAGCCGTGGCGCCCGAGCACGCGCGTGTAGAAGTTGATGGAGGAGATCTTGCCGTCGTCGTCCTTGCCGCGGATGCCCCAGATGAGGTGGTGGACGGCGCGGTCGTAGCGCGGCGGCTCGGTCCACCCGTCGGCGTGGATGAGCGGGATGCCCTTCTCCTTGCGGAACTCGTTCTCCTGCTCCGTCCCCTCCTTGATCGACTGGAGGATCTCGTCGGGCTTGAGGTCGGCGGCGTCGTCGTCCTTGACGTACCCGTCACCGACGTACTCGAAGACCATGACCCAGCTCTTGTCGCGCCCGAAGACCAGGCCGCGCAGCGAGGCGTCGGTGCGGTTGCCCATCTTCTCCATGAGCCGCTTGGCCTCGACGCGATCGATGTAGGCCATGCCCTCGGGCAGGTCGATGACGAGGTCGTCGCCGAGATCGATCTTCTGAGGGCCGAGCTTCGGGTGCGTCTTCGCGGCGTCGGACTTCGCGCCGTCGGCCGCGGGCGACTCGGTGGACGGATCCGCCGCCGTCTCCTTCCCGGCGCGGGCGCGTCCCCCGACGAGCAGACCGAGCGCGACGAACAGACCCACCCACCGAAGGCGCATCATGCGGGCATTTTAGAGGCAAGCGGCCGCCGCCCAAAGCGACATGTGCCGTGGCCTGCGGCGCGATGTCGCACCCCCACCCACGTCACCGGCCCGGCTCACGCTCCAGCCGCGTCACGCCGAACCAGCGCGCCGCGCCGGGCGAGCGCGGATCGGGATCGGGCGCCCACGCGAACGGCCGCAGGCGCCAGGGCGCGCGGCGGAGCCGGATCGCCTCGCGAACGATCGAGCGGATCTCGCGAGCCCGCCAGGGGCCCGCGGCCTCGAAGAAGCCCACGCCGCTGTCGGGCGCGAAGCCCATCAGGCTCGCCGCGCGGTGGCCGCGCGTGCCCCTGATCATCGCGAGCGCCCCCGGCGAGATGAGGTCGACGATCCACCAGCGCACGGGGGCGCAGGCCGCGAGATCGCGCGCCAGCGCCGCGACGGTCGCCTCGTCGAGGTACTGCACGAGCCCCTCGGTGATGACGAGCGTCCGCGCGTCGCCCGCGAGCCCCGCGAGGAAGGCCGCGCGCGCCGCCGCGTCGGCGAGATCGACGCGCGCGCGCGTGACGGCGCAGACGGGCGTCTCGCCCGCGAGCAGGCGCTCCTTCTCGTCGATGAGCGCGGGGAGATCGGCCTCGATCCAGACGAGCGACGGCGGCAGCGGCAGGCGGTAGGGCCGCGTGTCGAGGCCCGCCGCGAGGTTGACGACCCGCGCGCAGCCCTCGGCGACGCAGGCGAGGACGAGGTCGTCGATGAGCTTCGTGCGCGCGACGATCGACCAGCCGCTGCGCAGCTTGCGCGGCGCGTCCGCGAGGATGGCGCGGCCGCGCTCGCCGGCCAGGCGCGCGGCGAGCGGGTCGCGGAAGATCGCGTCGGGCCGCGCCGACTCGTTGGCGCGGTACTGCGCGACCCAGCGCGCCGTGTCCGAGACGTTCGCGACGGGGGATTCGCCGGCCACGGCCTCGATCTAGCACGGTATGGTACACGTCGAGCGTGAGCCAAGCGGCCGAAGCGAACCCCTCGAGCGCCGGGCCGTGGCTCGGGTTCGCCGCCTGCTCGCTGATCTGGGGCAGCACGTTCCTGGCGATCAGCTTCGGGAACGACGCCCTGGCCCCCGTGTGGGCGGCCACGCTGCGCCTCGCCCTCGCGGCGGCGCTGCTCACGGCCTGGACGTGGGCGCGCGGCCAGGCGCTGCCGCGCGGGCCGGCGCTGCGCGCGGCGCTCGGGTACGGCGTCACGCAGTTCGGGATCAACCTCCCTCTGCTCTACTGGGGCGAGACGTACGTGCCGTCGGGGCTCTCCGCCGTCGTGTACGGGACGATCCCGCTCTCGAGCGCGCTCATGACGGGCGCGCTCGGCATGGAGCGCCTCACGCCCGCGAAGGTCGGCGGCGCCGTCGTCGCCTTCGCGGGGGTCGCGCTGCTCTTCTCGTCGACGCTGCGCGCGCGCGTCCCGCCGCTGCCGCTCGGCGCGATCCTCGTGGGCGCGACGGCGGCGAGCCTCGGCACCGTGCTGCTCAAGCGCGGCCCGCGCCAGGATCCCTTCGGCGCCAACGCCGTGGGCTCGGCGATCGGCGCCGTGATGTCGGGCGCGCTCAGCGTCGCGCTCGGCGAGGCGCACACGCTGCCCACGACGCTCGCCGCGGCGTGGCCGCTCGCCTACCTCACGGTGGCCGGCTCGCTGGGCGCCTACGTCATCATGTCGTGGCTCGTGAGCCGCTGGTCGGTGACGCGCACGGCCTACGTCACCGTCGTCGTGCCGGTGATCGCCCTCGCCCTCGGGAGCGTCGCGCGCCACGAGCGGCTCACGGCCGCGAGCTTCGGCGGCGCGGCGCTCGTGCTCGCCGGTCTGCTCGTGGGCGTGCGCACGACGCGCGCCTGAGCGGGCGCCGCCGTCAGCGCCGGCGCGCGCGCGTCCGGGCCGCGGCGAAGGCGAGCGCGAGGAGCGCGAGCCCGGCCGAGGAGATCGGCGACGGAGCCACGTCGCAGCCCGAGTGGCTGCTCATCTGGCCCATGTTCGCGCCGCCGCCCGTGGCCACCACCGTGCCAGAGCCGCCCGCAGCGCCACCTGCCGTGCCCGCGTTGGCCGAGCACGGCGCGCCCGGGCAGCTCGCGAGGCACCCCGTGAGCGCCATGAAGTTCGTGTTGAGGCGACACGCCGCCGACGACGCCTGGGCGAAGCAGCTCGCGCACGTATCGTCGGCCGCGCAGGTGGCGGCCTGGTTGCAGCAGCTCCCCTGAATGCAGGCGTCGCAGGCGGCGCGCGGATCGGAGAGGCCCCCGCACGTCGCCCCGGTGCCGCCGCAGGACACGCTGTTCGCGCACACCGTCTGGCAGGCGCCGCCGCACTGACAGCTCACGACGGCGTCGAACGCGTTCGCGCCGGCGGAGTTGGTCTGGCGGCACGCGGCGACGCACGACGCGTTCGTGCAGGCGTCCGCGCAGGAGAGGAACTGCCCGCACGGCATGCTCTGGGTCGCGCAGGCCGCGGCCGGCGTGACGCACGCGTTGCCCGGGCCCACCGAGGCGAGCGCGCAGTCATTGCAATCGAGGGTGCGTGGCGCCGCGTTGGCGAAGGACTGGACGAAGGAGTCGAACACGGGCGACACGCGCACGCTCGCGCCCACCATCGTGCAATCCGGATCGCCAAACGAGGTCACGCCCGCGACGCGGGTCCCCGCCGGCGTGTCGACGAGCGCGGGCCCGCCCGAGTCGCCCTGGCAGGCGCCCTTCATGTCGGTCTGGTCGTAGAGGAACTGGTTCGCGGTGATCGACTTGATGACGCGGTTGACCTCGAACCGCGACGCGTTCATGGCGTTCGTCTCGGTCTTGCCGAAGCCCACGACGTCGATGGTCGTGCCCACGGCCAGCTTGTCGTTCGCCGGGTCGAGGGCCGGGATCACGGGCGTCGCGGGCAGCGCGCCGAGGAAACGAACGACCGCGATGTCGAACGGGCTGTTGACCGAGCCGTCGTACTGCGGGTGCACGGCGACCTGCGCGACGCCGTAGTAGAGGCCCGCCTGGACGCTCTGCTGCCAGTTGGGGCCCGGGACGACGAAGAGGCTCTGGGCGTCGGCCAGCTTGAGCGGCGTCGTGACGTGCCCCATGCCGTCGTTCGCGACGACGCAGTGACCGGCCGTCAGGAAGATCCCGCTCGCGCCGACGAGCGCCACGGTCGTGCCCGAGCACGCCGTCGCCGTCGTCGCGCTCAGCTGATCGATGAGGGCCATCACGGCGCTGTGCGTGGTGTCCGCCGTGCCGCCGAAGATCGGCGACTGGGTCTCCGCCGCCTGCGGCGAAGGCGCCTGGCCGCAAGCCGACAGGGCGACACCGAGGACCAAGCAAGCGATCGGCGCGACGGGCGCGCACACCTTCGTTCCCAGCGGGGGGCGCCTCATCGACCAAAACAGTGTGACACGGCCCGCGGGCGCGGGGCCTTATTTTTGGTGCGTTTGTTCCCTGATGATTACATCGCCAACCGAGCCACGATGTCCTCGAACGAGGTCCCATCCGTTGCGATGCTGAGGATCTCGCCCTTCGCCGTCGGGATCGTGACCTCGGTGCCCATGAGGGTGCCGGAATCCGTTCCGTCGCGATAAAGTCGCAACATTTTGCCCGGCCACGGATTGATCAGAACGACCGGGCCGCCGCGCTCGCTCGCGACGCGCACGTACTGCACGACGCCCCCCTGGACGCGGCTCGAGACGAGGAACGCGCCGTACGCGCGCAGGTCGCCGAAGCGGGCGTCGGAGGCCGCTCCGGACGGCCAGTCGGGGAACACCCGCACCTTCCCCTCGAACGACTGCAGCAGCATCTCGGCGATCGTCGAGGGGACGGTGTTGTGGTTCTCGATGCCGCCGCCGCCCGTGTGGATGTGCCCGTTGGCGTACGAGTGCCCGCTCACCCACGCCGCGAGGTGGGTGAGGATGTCGGTCGGGTCGTGCCCCACGCGCGCGGCCGCCGGATAGAACGTGTTCGTGCCGTTGTCGTCGCTCCAGCGCGCCATCGCCGAGACCATGTTCTGCGCGGTCGCGAGCAGCGTCGGGTCGCTGCCGAGGCCGATCTGGCTGCCGGGGTAGATGTGCTGGATGCCGATCGAGTTGCCGCCGTTCCAGTCGAGCCCGACCTCGGTGTAACGGAAGACGGTCTTGCCGTTCATCGTGAAGGTCGGGAACGCCGACAGGTTCGTCAGGCGGTCCTGCCAGGTGGCGCGCAGATCGGCGTCCTGCCCGAGCGCCGCGCCCACGTCGATCGTCGCCTGCAGGAGGAACCGCACGAGCCCGAGCGACATGACGCCGTTCATCTGCGGGTACGCGTTCCCCTCGTGCTGGGCGTCGTCGTTGATGACGTAGCGGCTGCCGCTCTTGACGAGGTAGCCGGCCCAGAACGTCGAGATCTGCTTGAGCGTCGGGTAGACGCTGGCCGCGTACGCCGGGTCGCGCGTGAAGTACCAGTGCATGATCATGACGGTCGCGGCGTACGCGTTGTTGAACTTCTGGTTCCACTCGTTCGTGTCGGCGCTGCCGTTCGGAAGCGGCCCGATGTGCACGCGGAAGTACGCGCCCCCGTAGCCCTCCTTCGCGGCGAGCGCCTGCGCGTTCGGCACCCACGCGACCACGGGCTCGTCGTAGGCGTCGGCGAGCTCGACGTGGTTGGTCGGGAACGAGGCGTAGAACGGGACCTCGTAGTTGTAGTTCAGCGTGTAGTCGCCGTTCCAGCCCGGGTCCTTCATGACCCAGTTGCCCCACAGGCCGGGCGGCTGCTCGCCCGTGCGCGAGACACAGGCCAGGAAGTAGAGCGAGGCGTAGTAGGCGCGCTCGAGCGTCTTGTCCGGGATCTCGACGAACGACTTGCGGAAGAAGGCGTCCCACCAGGCGCGGTGCGCGGCCTCGAGGGCGTCGACGTCCTTCGCGGCGAGGGTCGCGACGCTGGCGAGCGCGGCGCTCTGCCATGAAGCGCTGTCGCGGTTGCTCATGACGCACGTCACGATCGAGACCGTCGCCCCCGAGGCGAGCGTGAAGGCGAGGCCGTCGGCGCTGGCGGTGCCCGCGGCGCCCACGGCCCGCGTCGCGACGCGCACGCGCCGCGTGGGCTGGCCGCCGACGGCGTCGGTCGAGTCCGCGCGGACGTCGCGGTAGAAGACGTCGCCCATCGCGCCCGTGGCGCTGGCGTACGAGTTGCCGGCGCCGAGCGCCAGCGCCGCGCTCACGTCGACCGAGCCGCCGCCCGTGAGCGAGAGCTGCGTGATGACCTTGTTCGCCGTCGTGTCGTCGGCCTGCACCCAGGTCTTCGTCACGAGCGTCTTGCCGCCCAGCGTGAACGTGCCCGTCACCTCGCCGTGCCCGAGGTCCTCCGTCATCTGATACGTCGCGCCGGCGAGGCCGGGGATCGCGAGCGCGAGCTGGGCCATCGCCTTGACCTTCGCCTCGCCGAGCGACCAGAACTCGTTCTTGTGCAGGTTGAACGTGAGCGCGTCGGCGCCGCCGAGGATCGCGACGCCCAGATCGCCGTTGCCGAGGAGCGGCGCGTCCGTCGTCCCGTCGGTCGCCGTGAGCTTGGGCGGGGCCGTCATCGTGACCGTGTAGAGCAGCGCCTGGTTGGGCCAGCCCGCGGCGGGCCCGCCGCCCACCTCGGCCGCGCCGCCGTCGGACGCGCCCGCGGCGCCCGTGACC
>DASZWW010000477.1:0-15486 GCA_035546175.1 Polyangia bacterium | reverse complement strand
TGGTGCGCGGCCAGGCGCGCGATCTGGGCGAGCCCCCGCCCGCCGACCTCGCGGCGCTCGAGCTGCTGCACGCCGAGAAGACCGCGGCGCTGTTCCGCGCGGCCGTCGAGATGGGGGGGGCCGTGGGAGGCGCCGGGGCCGCCGAGCTGGCCGCCCTCGGGAGGTTCGGCGAGCGCTTCGGCGTCGCCTTCCAGCACGCCGACGACCTCGACGACGCCGACCACCCCGCCCACGCCGAGGCGGCGCGCGCGCGGCTCGACGCGCTCGTCGGCGAGGCAGTCAGATCTCTGGCGCCGCTCGGCCCCCGCGGCGGGCGCCTCGCGGGCTTCGCCGAACGCCTGGCCCCGAATCGGCGTGGCTGAAGGGACCTACAAATTTGTTCTCCGCTCGAATTTAGGTGAGCGCCGGGGCTGTAACACCGTGTTAACATGCCCCTAGGGATGGCGCCGGCAGACGAGAGCACACGTATGTTCGAGGCGCCGCTGGCGCCCGAAGGTGGGAAGCGGGATCGGGCTTACCTCGTCGTCCTCGCGGGCGCGAGCGTGGGCGAGATGTACAAGATCGAGGGCGACAAGACCATCATCGGCCGTGGTCAAAAGGCCACCATCCGGCTCCTCGACGACGGCATCTCGCGCGAGCACGCCCAGCTCGTGATCCTCAAGGACCGCATCGTCCTGCAGGACCTCGGCTCGACGAACGGCACCTACTGCAACGGCCTCAAGGTCGAGGGCAACAAGGAGCTCGTCGACGGGGACAAGATCCTGGTCGGGTCGACGACCATCCTCAAGTTCACCTACCACGACAACCTCGACGAGATCTTCCAGAAGCAGATGTACGAGTCCGCGCTGCGCGACGGGCTCACGAAGGCCTTCAACAAGAAGTACTTCACCGACCGCCTCGAGAGCGAGTTCACGTTCGCCGTGCGCCACGTCGCGCCGCTGACGCTCGTCCTCTTCGACATCGACCACTTCAAGAAGGTCAACGACACGTACGGGCACCAGGCGGGCGACCACGTGCTCTCGGAGATCTCGACGCTGCTCACGGGCGCGCTCCGCGCCGAGGACGTCTTCGCGCGCTACGGCGGCGAGGAGTTCGCCGTCATCTGCCGCGGCTCCGACGTCAACCAGGGCCAGATCGTCGCCGAGCGCATGCGCAAGGCCGTCGAGGTCCACAAGTTCGTCTTCGAGGGCACGCACATCCCCGTGACGATCAGCGTCGGCGTCGCCGGCCTGCCCGACCCCGCCGTCAAGGACGCCGCCGAGCTCGTGAGCCTGGCCGATCAGTCGCTCTACAAGTCGAAGCACGGCGGCCGCAACCGCGTCACCGTCCACAAGCCGGCGTGAGCGGGCGCGCGGGCGCGCCGCGATCGCCGGCGGGCCCGGGTCGACGGCGCTCCCGCGGGCCGAGAGATTCCCGAGATTTCCTCGGGAAAATGCGGCAGTTTTCTTGCTCCGGGGCCTCGGCCCCGTAACCTTTGAGGGGTGCCCTCCCCCGTTCGCCTGATTCTCCTCGCCGGCGCGTTCTCTGCGGTCCTCACGCTCGGTCATCGGGCCCTCGGGCAGGACGACGACGTCGATCAGCTCGTCGGGCCGCCCGCGCCCGTGACGCGGCCCGAGGGCAAGCCCGTCGCGTTCGACGAGGCCTGGCTCGAGCCGTACTTCACGAAGGGGCCCGCCAAGGCCGGCGTCGACGCCGTGCGGGCGGAGGACTGGAACGCCGCCGAGAAGGCCTTCAACCAGGCCATCAAGGTGCTGCGCAAGGGCTCGGAGGAGCAGCTCGCGGCGCGCTACATGCTCGCGCTCGCGCGCGAGAACCAGTCGGAGTGGAACGACGCGGGGCCGGTCTTCGAGGGCCTCTACAAGACCTACCCCAAGCTCGCCCCCTACCACGCGTACCACGCCGCCCGCTGCCGGCTCCGGCGCGGCGACGCCGCCGGCGCGCTCGAGTGGGCCGAGCGGGTGCCCGCGGGCTCGGTGCCGGAGGCGGAGACGGCGCTCGTGCGCATCGACGCCCTGCGGGCGCAGAGCCGGTGGAACGACGCGCTGGCGGCGCTCGGCGCCTACCTCGAGCGCTACCCGAACGGCCCGCGGCGCGCGGAGGCGATGTTCAAGCAGGCCGAGGCGCTCGAGAAGACGGGCACGCCGTTTGGGCAGGCGCCCGACGACGTCATCCCCGACGTGTCGGCGATCTACCGGCGCGTGTGGGCCGAGGCGCCGCTCGAGCCGTGGGCGGACCGCGCCGCCGAGCGGCTCGAGGCCCTCGCCAGCTCGCTGCCCGCGCCCGAGGCCAAGCTCGTGCGCACGCACACCGCGGGGGAGTGGGTCGCGCGCGGGATGAGCTACTTCAACGCCAACCGCAACGGCGAGTCGGAGCAGGCGTTCGGGTCGGCGCTGGGCGCGCCGGGCCTCGACCGCGATCTCGAGTGCAAGGCGCGCTTCCACCGCGCGCAGTCGGTGTGGAAGCAGCGCAACCGCCCGCGCGCGGCGCCGCTCTTCGACGAGGCCGACGCGGCCTGCTTCCGCGCGGCCAACCGCGACCTGCACGCCAAGGCCCTCTACCAGGGCGCGCGCTGCTACGCGACGATGGGAGATCGCGCGGGCGCGCTCGCCCGCTACGCCCGCGTGGAGGCCGAGCACCCCGACCACAGCTACGCCGACGACGCCCGCATCCGCGAGGCCGAGCTCGCGAGCGACGCGGGCGACGACAAGACCGCCGTGGCCCTCCTCGCGGAGGTGCCGAAGCGCTACCCGAAGGGCGACCTCCTCAACGAGGCGCTGTGGCGGCTCGCGTTCACCGCCTGGCGCGCCGGCAAGGACGACGAGGCGCTGCACTGGCTCGACGAGAACCTGCGACTCGTCCCCCACGAGGACATCTGGTACGCCGAGGGCCGCGCGCTCTACTGGAAGGGGCGCGTGCTCGAGCGCCAGGCCAAGCCGGCCGACGCGCGCGCGTTCTACGAGCGCGCCGTGCGCGAGTACCCGCTCTCGGTCTACGCGCTGCTGGCCCTCCAGCGCATCGGCGCGGCCGACGGGGCGGCGGAGAAGGCCCTCGTGACCTCCCTGCGCGCCGGCATGCACGACGTGCCCAGGTGGACCTTCGCGCCGCGGCCGCTCTTCGGCGAGCCGGCCTTCCTTCGCGCCGTCGAGCTCGCCCGCATGGGCCAGGGCGGCGACGCGCGCCGCGAGCTGGCGCGCCTCGGCCTGGCCACCTCGGCCGAGAAGCACACGGGCGTGCGCGGCGGCCCCGAGGACGAGGACCTCCTGTGGATCACGGCCATCCTCCTCGACCGCGGCGGCTCGTGGGCCGCGTCGCACTCGATCCCGCGCTACGGCCTCACGCGCTACCGCCTCGAGTACCCGCAGGCGCTCGGCGAGGCCAAGTGGAAGATCGCCTACCCGCGCGCCTTCCCCGCGCTCGTCGCCAAGAACGCCAAGGCCAACGACCTGCCCGAATGGCTGCAGCTGGCGATCATGCGCGAGGAGAGCGCCTTCTCGCCGCGCACCGAGTCCTTCGCGAACGCCATCGGCCTCACGCAGATGATCATCAAGACCGCCAAGCGCTTCGCCAACGGCACGACCGTCACGCGCGACGTCCTGCTCGACCCCACGAAGAACGTCGAGATCGGCTCGCGCTTCCTGGGCTTCCTGTGGAAGCACTTCAACGCCGTCCCGCCGCTCACGATCGCCGGCTACAACGCCGGCGAGGCCGCCGTCGAGAAGTGGCTCGGCGAGCGCGGCAACCTGGCCATGGACGAGTTCATGGAGACGATCCCCTACGACGAGACGCGCAACTACACGAAGCGCGTGCTCGCCTCGTTCTTCGCCTACTCCTGGCTCTACGGCGAGTCGCCCGTGCCCAAGGTGCCGATGGCCGTGGCCCGCCCCGGCGGCGCGCACGGCGAGAAGCGCACGCTCACGACGACGACGAGCGCCGCCGCGACGCCGTAGGCGACGACGCCCGCCTCGACGCGAGGCGGCCCTACCGCTTCTTCTTGCGCCCGAAGAGGCCGGTCTTCTCGGGCGCGACGTGCTCGCCCCCCGCCTTGGCGTAGGCCCGCAGGTGCTCCTCCTCCTCGGCCGAGAGCGCCTTCGGCACGACGAGCTTGAGGTGCGCCACGAGATCGCCGTGGCCGTGGCCCTCGAGGCTGGGCATCCCCTGCCCGCGCAGCGTCACGGTGTCGCCGGGCTGCGCGCCCGCGCGGATCTCGACCTCGACCTCCTCGGCGAGCGTGGGCACCTTGACCCGCGCGCCGAGGGCCAGCTGCGGGAAGCTCACGGCGACCTCGGTGTGCAGGTCGGCGCCGTCGCGCTCGAAGCGCTCGTCCTCCTGGACGCGCAGCACGACGTAGAGGTTGCCCGCGGGCGCGCCGCGCAGGCCCGCCTCGCCGCGCCCCGCGAGGCGCAGCGTCGAGCCGTCCTCGACGCCGGGCGGGATCGTGACCTGCAGCGTCTCCTCCTGCTTCTCGAAGCCGAGGCCGTCGCAGGTCGGGCAGGCCTTGCGGATGACGCGCCCGTCGCCGCGGCAGACGGGGCACGTGGTCTGGATCATGAGGAAGCCCTGCGAGTGCATGACCTGCCCGCGCCCGCCGCACTGCTGGCACACCTCGGGCTCGGTGCCGGGCGCGGCGCCGCTGCCCTTGCAGGTCTTGCACGGCACGCGGCGCGCGACCTTGACGTCCTTCTTCGCGCCCTGCCAGGCCTCGAGCAGCGTCAGCACGATCGACGTCTCGACGTCGGCGCCGCGCCCCGACCGCCGCCCGCCGCCGCCGCGCTGGCCGAAGATGTCCCCGAAGATGTCGCCGAAGGCCGAGAAGATGTCGCCCACGTCGCCGAAGCCCTGGCCCATGCGCGGGGCGTCGTGGCCGAAGCGGTCGTACATCTGCCGCTTCTCGGGGTCCGAGAGGACCTGGTACGCCTCGGAGGCCTCCTTGAACCTGGCCTCGGCCTCGTGGTTGCCGGGGTTGCGGTCGGGGTGCAGCTCCATGGCCAGCTTGCGGTAGGCGCGCTTGAGCTCGGAGGCGTCGGCGCCGCGCGCCACGCCGAGCACTTCGTAGTAGTCCCTCTTCTCTGACACGTCGGCCGTTGAAGCTATGAAGGCGGAGGGGGTGTGTCAAATGCTGCCGCCTGCTAGGCTCCCTCGGCCATGCAGCACAGCCCCGGGTTCCTGGCCATCGTCGAGGACGCCAAGGCGCGCGTCGCCGAGTGCACGATCGACGACGTCAAGGCGCTGCGCGACAGGGGCGAGCGCTTCGAGCTCGTCGACGTCCGGGAGGACGGCGAGTGGGCCGTGGAGCGCATCCCCGGCGCGCGCCACATCGGGCGCGGCGTGCTCGAGCGCGACGTCGAGCGGATCATCCCCGACAAGGGCACCCGCATCGTCCTCTACTGCGGCGGCGGCTTCCGCTCGGCGCTCGCCGCCGACAACCTCCAGAAGATGGGCTACACGAAGGTCGTCTCGATGGACGGCGGCATCCGCACCTGGCGCGAGGCCGGCTACCCCATCGAGACGAAGTGACGTGCCCTCGCTCGCGGCCGTGCGCGCCGCCGTCGTGGCGTGCGAGGACTGCCCGCGCCTGCGCGCCCACTGCGCGCGGGTGGCGCGCGAGAAGAAGCGCGCCCACCAGCACGACACCTACTGGGGCCGCCCCGTGCCGGGGTTCGGCGACCCGCGGGCGCGCCTCCTCGTCGTGGGCCTGGCGCCCGCCGCGCACGGCGCGAACCGCACGGGGCGCGTCTTCACGGGCGACGGCTCGGGAGACTTCTTGATGGCGGCGATGCACGCCGCGGGCTTCGCGAGCCTGCCGACGGCGCGCGCCGCCGACGACGGGCTCGCGCTCACGGACGCGTACATCCTCTCCGCCGTGCGCTGCGCGCCGCCCGACAACAAGCCGACGCCCGCCGAGATCGCGCGCTGCCGGCGGCACCTCGCCGCCGAGGTGGCGGCGCTGCCGCGCGTGCGCGTCGTCGTCGCGCTCGGCAAGATCGGGCACGACGCGTACCTCGCCCACGCGCGCGCCGCCGCGCCGCCCGCCACGCCCTGGCGCGCGTCCGCCTTCGCCCACGGCGGCGAGCAGACGCTGGGCGCGGGCGGCCCGACCCTCCTGGCGAGCTACCACCCGAGCCGCCAGAACACCAACACGGGGCGCCTGACCGCGCCCATGCTCGCCGCCGTCTTCCGGCGCGCGCGCCGCCTGCTCGACGAGAAGGAGGACTGACGTGCCGCGCTCGTTCCCCGACGATCCCAAGCCCTGGAAGGTGCTCCGGCGCGAGTACCTCGCGCGCGAGTTCTGGTACACCGTCCGCGTCGACGAGGTGGAGCTGCCCACGGGCAAGGTCATCCCGAAGTACTGGGTGAGCGAGTACCGGCCCTGGGTCAACGTCGTGGCCGTCACCGCGGCCGACGAGGTCGTGCTCATCCGCCAGTACCGTCACGGCCTCGAGTCGGTGCACTTCGAGATCCCCGCCGGGACGACCGACCCCGGCGAGACCTCCCTCGAGGGCGCGGCGCGCCGCGAGCTCCTCGAGGAGACGGGCTACGGCGGCGGCGTCTGGTCGCCGCTCATCACCCTCTCGGCGAACCCGGCCCTGCAGAACAACCTCACCCACACCTTCCTCGCCGAGGGCGTCGTGCCCATGGAGAAGGTCCACGAGGACCCCGGCGAGGACGTGCGCGTCCACCTCGTCCCCGTGGGCGCCCTCGAGGCGATGATCGACGAGGGCGAGTTCATCCAGGCGCTGCACACGGCGCCGCTCATGAAGTACCTGCTCGGGCGCCGGCGGCGCGAGGCGGCGCGCTGATGCCGATGCCCGACGAGATCGTGGGCCTGCTGCGATCGAAGATCACCTTCAAGTGGCCCGACGGCCACGAGACCGTCTACCCGGCGCGCCTCCTGCGCCTCGCCTGCCGCTGCGCGATGTGCGTCGAGGAGACCTCCGGCGAGGCGCTGCTCGACCCGGCCACCGTCCCCGAGACGATCCGCGCCAAGGGCATCGAGCTCATCGGGCAGTACGCCATCCAGATCCAGTGGACCGACAACCACTCGGCCGGCATCTACAACTTCCGCGACCTGCGCGCGAACTGCCCCTGCCCCGCCTGCGCCGAGGTGCGCGCCAGCGGGCGCGCGCCGCAGTAGCGGGTCACGGGTCCGGCGATGCCCGCAGCAGCGTCGCCGTCGTGCCGTCGGCGGTGGTCGCGACCACGTCGCGCACCGTCTTCGAGTCGGCCTCGACGTGAAGCTCCAGCCTCACCGGCCTGCCGGGGACCGTCTCGGGCACGGGCCCGGCCGTGAGGGTGCGCGTGGCCTCGTCCCAGTGAAAGTCCGGGTTCCAGAAGGCGCCGAGATCCAAGGTCAGCGAGTCGACGCCCACGCTGCTCGCTCGCAGGAGATACCTCTGGCCGGGCACCCACGGGCCGAGCGGCGCCTCGCCCTGCAGCGCGAACGCAAAGCCGGCCGGGCCCCTCCATGAATCGTCGGGCAGGGGTCCGAGGTCCGCGCGCGGAGGCGTCCACTCGTCGGCCGAGCTCCGGATCCCGACGTCCTCGAGCCTCAGCCAGCCGTAGAGCTCGTCTCCCGCGTACGTCCCGTCCGGGCCCTCCGAGTCCAGCGTCCCCGCCATGCGCCCGCCGTCCCTCGAGGCCTGGACGTGCATCGTGTAGATCGTCTTCCAGCCCTCGAAGTGGAAGGAGAAGTCCAGCGCCAGCCCCGCGCCGTGACCGTGGACCTCGCCGCAATCTCTGCGGGCGTCGTTCGAGGGATCGAACAAGCTCTTCCAGCCGCCGGCGCACCCCGTCCCCGTCACGTCGTAGGAGCGGCCATCGGATCCCACCTCGAGGTGCACCGCGACGGGATCCTCGAAGCCGTACATGAGCCAGTCGCCCGCGACGGGCGCCGGCGCGAGCGGCGCCGGCGGATCCGGGACGGCACCCGCGCCCGCGGCGCCGCCTCGTCCCGACGCGCCGGACGTGGCCGGCTCGAGGAGCCCCTCTCGCGCGCAGGCCAGCGCCGCCGCTCCGGCCAGGAAGGCCGCGACGAGACCCGTCCGCCCCACGCCCCTAGACGAACGGAGGCCGTGGATCTGACGGATCAGTCGAGCTCGAGGGCGGGCCGCTTGAAGCGTTGGCGGAGCGCGTTGAGCTTGTGCAGGACGAAGGGGCGCGCGATGAGGCGGCGCTCGAGGTTGAGCTTGCCGGGGAAGTCGACCAGCGTCAGGCCGATGATCATGGTCAGGATGCCCTGCCCCGGCACGCCCGGGAGCGCCATGATGATGCCGAGCAGGACGAGGATGACGCCGGCGACGTTCTTGCCGACGTGGGCGACGACGCGCACGGCCGTGTGGTGCGTGGCGAGGAACGCCGCGGCGGCGCCCGGCTTGAAACGATCGGCGGGCCAGGTGACGACGACGGCCGTGGCGATGGCCAGGCTCACGATGGCGAGGCCGATCGACAGCGCGAGCCCAAGCCACAGGCCTCCGCTCTTGCCGAACGCGATGAGGCTCGTCTTGAGCTTCCCCAGCCAGCCGGGCACGGCCGGAACTCTTCCACGCCGAAGGCCCCGCCGCCACCTGCTACTCTGACCTCATCGAAATTCAGGTTGCACCGAGCATCACCGAGATCCAGCCGGCGGCGTGGGACGCGCTCGCGGGCGAGGACGATCCGTTCGTCGAGCACGCGTTCCTCGCGACCCTCGAGGCGTCGGAGAGCGTGGGCGCGCGCGCCGGCTGCGAGCCCCGCATCGTCACCGCGCGCGCGGGCGGCGAGCTCGTCGGGGCCGTGCCGCTCTACCTCAAGATGAACAGCCACGGCGAGTTCATCTTCGACTGGGGCTGGGCCGACGCGTCGGAGCGCGCGGGGCTGCGCTACTACCCGAAGCTCGTGGCCGCCGTCCCGTTCACGCCCGCCACGGGCCGGCGGCTGCTCGTGCGGCCGGACGCGCCCGACCCGGCGGCGGTCCGGGCGGCGCTGCTGGCGGGCGTGCGGGAGGTCGCGGCCCAGGAGCGCGCGTCGTCGGTGCACGTCCTCTTCTGCACCGAGGACGAGAAGGCGCTGCTCGCGCGCCACGAGTTCCTGCCGCGCCTGTCGCTGCAGTTCCACTGGCACAACCGGCAGGGGCGGCCGTTCGAGAGCTTCGAGGACTACCTGTCGACCTTCCGCTCGCGCAACCGCAAGGACGTGCGCAAGGAGCGCCAGAAGGCGGCCGCCCACGGCCTGCGCTTCCGCGTCGCCACGGGCGAGGAGCTCGACGACCGCGACTGGAAGGCGCTGCACAGGTTCTACGTCACCAACGTGCGGCGCCACCACGGCATCACCTACCTGCGGCCGGCGTTCTTCGAGATCGCGCGCCAGACGCTCGCGCACCGCCTCGTCGCCTCGCTCGCCTACCGCGGCGACGAGGCCGTCGCCGGCACGGTGAACTTCGAGAAGGGGCGCCACCTCTACGGGCGCTACTGGGGCTGCCTCGCCGACTACGAGATGCTCCACTTCGAGCTCTGCTACTACCAGCTCATCGACCGGGCCATCGCGCGGCGCCACGAGCTGTTCGAGGCCGGCGCGCAGGGCGAGCACAAGCTCAAGCGCGGGCTCGCGCCGGCCTTCACGCACAGCGCGCACTGGATCGGGCACCCGGCGCTGCGGGCGGCCATTGCGGGGTTCGTGGAGCGCGAGGCGGCGGGGGTGGAGGAGGCGCTGCGGGAGTACGCGCAGCACACGCCGTTTCACCACGAGGGGTGAGGGCGTGAGGCGCTGAGGCGCTACGACGCGCTCGTCGTGAAGACGAGCTTCTTGTCGGCGGCGTCGACCTTCACCTTGCCGCCCGAGGCGAGCTTGCCGAAGAGGAGCTCGTCGGTGAGGGGCCGCTTGACCTCGTCCTGGATGACGCGCGAGAGCGGGCGGGCGCCGTTCATGGGGTCGTAGCCCTTGTCGCCCAGGTAGGCGCGCGCGGCCTCGGTGAGCTCGATGGTCACCTTGCGCTCGGCGAGCTGCGCCGCGAGCTCGGCCACGAACTTGTCGACGATCTGGCCCATGACGCGCGGGTCGAGCGGCCTGAAGTCGACCTTGGCGTCGAGGCGGTTGCGGAACTCCGGCGAGAACATGCGCTTGTAGGCCTCGTCCGTGTCGCCGAACTCGGTGCCGCCCGGGTGGCCGAAGCCGGGCAGCCGCTTCGAGAGCTCCCGCGCGCCCACGTTGCTCGTCATGATGAGGATGACGTGGCGGAAGTCCGACTTGCGCCCGTTGTTGTCGGTCAGCGAGCCGTGGTCCATGACCTGCAGCAGGATGTTGAAGAGGTCGGGGTGCGCCTTCTCGATCTCGTCGAGCAGCAGCACGGCGTGCGGCGACTGGTGGATGGCGTCCGTGAGCAGGCCGCCCTGGTCGAAGCCGACGTAGCCCGGCGGCGCGCCGATGAGCCGGGACACCGTGTGCCGCTCCATGTACTCCGACATGTCGAAGCGCAGGAACTGGACGCCCAGCGTCTCGGCGAGCTGCTTGGCGAGCTCGGTCTTGCCCACGCCCGTCGGCCCCGCGAAGAGAAAGGCGCCGATGGGCCGCTGCGGCAGGCCCAGGCCCGCGCGGTTCATCTTGATGGCCTGCGCGACCCGCTCGACCGCCGCGTCCTGGCCGAAGATCTTGGCCTTGAGGTCGCCCTCGAGGCGGTGCAAGCGCTCGCGGTCGTCGGAGGCGACGCGCTTGGGGGGGATGCGCGCCATGGTCGCGACGACGCTCTCGATCTGGCGGCTCGAGACGACCTTCGCGGCGGCGCGGTTGCCCGCGCCGCGGCCCGACGGCTTCGCGAGCTCCTTGATCTTGAGGGCCGCCCCCGCCTCGTCGAGCAGGTCGATGGCCTTGTCCGGCAGCCGCCGATCGTGGAGGTACCGCGTCGACAGCTCCGCGGCGACGCGCAGGGACTTGTCGGTGTACTTGACGCCGTGGAACTCCTCGTACTTCGGCCGCAGCCCCCGCAGGACCTTGATCGTCTCGGGGATCGACGGCTCCTCGACCTCGATCGACTGGAAGCGGCGGGCGAGCGCCCGGTCCTTCTCGATGTAGCTCCGGTACTCCTTGTGCGTCGTCGTGCCGATGCAGCGGAGCTTGCCGTTCGCCAGGGCCGGCTTGATGAGGTTCGACGCGTCCATGGCGCCGCCCGAGGCCGCGCCCGCGCCCACGATCGTGTGCAGCTCGTCGATGAAGACGATCGAGCCCTCCTTCTCGGCGAGGGCCTTGAGCACGGCCTTGAAGCGCTCCTCGAAGTCGCCGCGGTAGCGCGTGCCCGCGACCATGGCGCCCATGTCCAGCGCGTAGATCGTCGCCCCCTTGAGCGCCGCCGGCGCCTCGCCGAGCTCGATGCGGCGCGCGAGCCCCTCGACGATGGCCGTCTTGCCCACGCCGGCGTCCCCGACGAAGAGCGGGTTGTTCTTGCGCCGCCGCGCCAGCACGTGCAGCGCGCGCTCGACCTGGGGGCCGCGCCCGATGAGCGGATCGATCTCGCCCGCGCGCGCGCGCTCGTTGAGGTTCACGGCGAACGCCTCGAGCGGATCGACGGGCGCCTCCTCCTCGTCGTCGCCCCCGGACCGCCCGCCCGAGCCCTCGCTCGAGGGCGTGGTCTTGGCGGGCAGGAGCTTCGAGATGCCGTGAGAGATGTAGCTCACGATGTCGAGGCGCGTGATGCCCTCCTCCTTGAGGAAGACCACCGCCTGGGAGTCGGGCTCGGACATGATGGCCACGAGGACGTTCGTGCCGTTGGCCTCGCTGCGCCCGGCGCCGAGCACGTGGTTGACGGCGCGCTGGACGACGCGCGCGAACCCCAGCGTCGGCTGCGCGCGCTCCCGCTCCTCCTCGGGCAAGGGCTCGATCTCCCTGTCCAGGTACGCCTCGAGCTTGCCGCGCAGGCGCGCGACGTTGCCGCCGCAGTGCTTGACGACGTCGGCCGTCTTCTCGTCGGCGAGGAGCGCGAGCAGCAGGTGCTCGAGCCCGGAGAACTCGTGCCCGCGCTTCGTGGCGTCGTCGAGCGCTTGTCGGATGGCGGTCTCGAGCTCGGGGCTCAGCATGATTTCTTTCTGATGGCGGCGGCCACCGTCAGGTTTCCTGGCTCCTGCGCACGGAGGCCTGCAGCGGCATCTCGTGCTCGCGGGCGAACTGCACCACCTGGTGCGCCTTCGTCTCGGCGATGTCGAACGGGTACACGCCGGCGACGCCCACGCCCTTGGTGTGCACGTGGAGCATGATCTGCCGCGCCGTCGCCGAGTCGTGCTTGAAGTAGCGCATGAGGACGAACACGACGAACTCCTGCGTCGTGTAGTCGTCGTTGTGGAGCAGCACCTCGTAGAGGTGGGGCCGCTCGACCTTCTGCTTTTCGACGGTCTTGAGGTCGCCCTGGGTCTTCTCGAGCGTGCCGGTACCGTCGCGATCGTCGGGGCGTTTCGGCATGGGCTCCCGCGTGGGATCGTAGCGCAAGCCCGTGCCACCGCAAGGGATCGTGGGGGCCTTCAGCCGGACCGGCCGAGGCGGCCCAGGGCCCACAGGGCGGCGTCGCGGACGGCGGGGCTCGGGTCGGCTGTCAGGCGCTGGACGACGGGCAGCGCCCTGCCGTCGCGCGCGGCGCCGATGGCGTAGAGGGCGTTGCGGCGCAGGCCGTCCGGGTTGGCGCGGGCCAGGGCCATGCCCGCCGCGAGGCGCTCGAGCTCGGCCGGGTCGAGGGCCGCCAGCTCCGCGGGGGCGAGCCCGGCGAGGGGACGGGCGGCGAACCGCTCGTCCCCCTCGGGGACGTCGCCGCGGTTCCAGGGGCAGACGTCCTGGCAGACGTCGCAGCCGAAGACCCGCCCGCGGAAGCCGCGCCGCAAGGGCTCGGGCACCTCGCCGCGGTTCTCGATGCTCTGGTACGACAGGCACCGGCGCGCGTCGACGACGCCGGGCGCGGGGAACGCCTTCGTCGGGCAGCCCTCGAGGCAGAGCGTGCAGGCGCCGCAGCGCTCGTCGTGCGGCTCGTCGTAGGCGGAGACGGCGCGGTCGAGGAACATGACCGACAGCGTGAGCCACGACCCGAGGCGCGGGTTGATGAGGCAGCCGTTCTTGCCGATCCACCCGAGGCCGGCGCGCGCCGCCCAGACCTTCTCCATGGCGACGCCCGTGTCGACGCAGGCGTAGGTCTCGAGGCCCGGCGCGAGCGCGAGCAGCTTCTTGCGCAGGAGCTTCATGCGATCCCGGTGCGCGTAGTGGTAGTCGCGACCGCGGGCGTAGCGGGCGATGGGCGCGCTCACGCCCTGCGCGCGCGCGTCGGCGCGCCGGTAGCCGATGCCGAGGGCGATCACCGTCCTGGCGCCCGGCAGCACGCGGCGTGGATCGAGCCGCTCGTCCCTCCGGCGGGCCATCCAGTCCATGTCCGCCGCGTGCCCCGCGGCGAGCCAGGCCTCGAGCGGACCGCCGTCGAGCGCCTCGGCGCGCGCCAGCCCGGCGAGCGCGAAACCCGAGGCGAGCGCCGCCGCCTTCACGGCGGCGCCGTCGAGCGTCTTGCCGGCGGCGACCACGCGCGCGAGCTTAGCTGGCCGCCCGAGCCGCGGCCTGATCGATCTGACGGCGCAGGCGCGGCTGGACGACCTGGGCGCTCTTGCCGGCCTCGGCGAAGGCCTCCTCGAGCAGGCGCAGGCCGTCCTCGCGGCGGCCCGTGCGCAGCGCCGAGAGCCCCTTGAACTCGAGCAGCTCGATGATGTCGGCCGGCTGCAGCGGCACGGCGCGGGCGCGCGCGATGAGCTCGTCCCACTCGGCGTCGGGCGCGCCGCGCAGCCAGAACGACACGCCGTCGAGCTGCGCCTTGCCGTCGGGCGGCAGCGCCGTGTCGGCCTTGCCCTCGGCCTGGATCTCCGCCTGGATCTTGTTGATCTGGGCGACGACGGCGCCGGCGCCCTCGTGGTCGCCCCGGTAGGCCTTGGCGCGCGCGAGCATCACCTGGGAATAGGCGACGCGCGGCGACTTCTCGCCCTGGATCATGGCGTAGAGCTCGGCGGCCCGCTGGCCGAGCGGCTCGCACTCGTCGGGGCGGCCCAGGTAGAAGAGCACCTCGCCGAGGTCCTTCGTCGCGAGCGCCTCCTCGACCGCGAAGCCGTACTCGCGGTTGATCTGGATGGCCTTGCGGAAGTCCGCGATGAGCTCCTCGGCGCGCCCCAGCAGGAAGAACAGCAGCGCGCGGTTCTGCAGCGTCGCCGTCATGAGCCAGACGTCGTTGTGCGACTCGGCGATCGAGACGATGCGCGCGGCGACGGAGAGCGCCTCGTCGAGGTTGCCGCGGTTCGTCTGCACGAAGCACAGCATGATGAGGCTCTGCGTGAGCGTGTCGTAGCCGTCGTCGCCCAGCGGCTCCGCCGTCGCGATGGCGCGCACGAAGTGGTCCACGGCGGCGTCGAACTTCTCGGCGCGGTACGTCGTGCGGCCGAGGGCCATGTGGAGCCGCGGCACCGTCGTGGGCGGCACCTCGACCTCCTGGGCGAGCCGCTCCGCCTCCCGCGAGACCTCGGCCGACTTCTCGAGCTGCACGATCCCATCGAGGACGACCCCCTGCTCGAGCAAGAGGTCGATCTCGGCGATGCGCGCGCCCGCCTTGCGCGCCCGCTCGAGGGCGGCGGCGAGGTCGCGCAGCGAGTCCTCGTGGCGGCCCAGACGATAGCGCATGAGCGCGCGGCCGCGCGCGGCGGCGATCCAGCGCTCGACGTCGGTGTCGGGCAGGTTCTCGAGGGCGTTGCGGTAGAGCGTCTCCGCGTCGAGGTAGGCGTGCCGCGCGAGCAGCCGCTTCGCGAGGTCGAGGTAGAGGACCCCCGCCTCCTCCTTGAGGCCGCTGCGGGCGGCGTGGAAGGCCATCTGCGGCAGCCGGGCCGCGTCGGGCAGGCGGTCCTGCCGCTTGAAGTGGTGGTAGGCGGCCCGGTGGATGGTCTCGCGCTGCGCGGGCGCGACGCCTTGGTAGACGGAGTCGCGCAGGAGCGCGTGGCGGAACCCCATCCGGCCGCCGCGGTGGCGCACGAGCAGCCCGCTCTCGGCGAGGCGGCGCAGGCCGATGCTCGCGTCGAGCTGCGTGTCGGGCGCGGCGCCCACGCGCTCGAGCTCCTGCATCACGCCCTCGAGCTCCTCGGCCCCGAACTCGACGCCGAGCATCGAGGCCAGGCGGGCGTGCGCGAGCAGATCGGGCGGCAGGGACTCCGTCTCGCGGCTGGCGAGCCACTGCACGAGCGGCAGGTCCGGCAGCTTGTCGAGCTCGTCGGTGGCGAGGATCCAGGCGTTGGTCTTGTCCGACTTGCGGACGATGCCGTCGCGCTTGAGGCCGCGCACGAGCTCGACGAGCAGGAGCGGGATGCCCTGCGTGCGCTCGGCGAGCCGGGCCAGCGCGGCCTGCGGCACGCTCTCGACGGGGACGAGCAGGCGCCGCGCGAGCTCGGCCGCCGCCGCCGGCTCGAGCGCGGGCAGCGTCAGCTCCTGGCGCGCGGCCGCGCGGCCCGCCCAGGCCTGGCGCCC